>JAKQNO010000086.1 GCA_029565735.1 bacterium | reverse complement strand
CGCTTCCATTGCTACTTTTGCCTTAAAGACTTCATCGTGTTTTTTTCTCATAGCGGACCTCCTGTGTCCTTAGATTTTACTACAGGAAATCCACCTTAAAAAGTGTTAAAATACAGTCCTAAAAAGCTAAGCCATTATATACCCATAAAACTGCCTTTTTCGTTCAGTATTTTAATAAGCTCCGGTGCCAGTTTTTCAGCGCTTCTTTCGCCGAAATTTATAAGGTCTTCCTTTTTATGAATATCAAAAGGCCCGACACCCAAAATTTCCGGTGTAATTATAAAATCAGCCGCGCCGTCTCTGCCTTCCTTATACTTTTCCATATTTAAAATAGCAACCTGCCAGCTTCTCCAGAGCAGGTTGAAAACATCCCTGTGTGCCGTAATATCCGTCCTGTTTCCGGCAAGCACATCAACAGCTATCACAAAATCAGCTCCCATTTCCCTTGCCGCTTCCACCGGAAGGTTGTCAATCACCCCTCCGTCCACATATATATTCCCGCTGATAACAGCAGGGGTAAAAATGCCGGGAATGCTGCAGCTGGCCCTTATTGCCGGCGCAATGGGGCCTTCTTTTATTATTTTACCTTTTGCCGTTACAAGGTCGGTAACAACAGCCGCAAACTTTATCTTAGTATCCTGTATTTTTTTAACCTTAAAATGTTTGTTAATATACTGCTCAAGTTTTTCAAGGTCAACAAGGCCTTCTTTGGGAATGGTAAGCGATGCAATGTCGGTCCATTTTAAGTCCAGCGCCAGCTTAATAAACTCTTCGGCGGTAAATCCGGATGCTATGCCACCGCCCACAAGGCTGCCCACGCTTGTTCCCGTAATAATATCAGGTTTAATCCCGTATTTTTCAAGAACCCGCAGGACGCCAAGGTGCGCGTAACCGTACGCGGCTCCGCCGCTTAATGCAAGGCCTAATTTCATTGTATTCCCCTTTTAACTTTAATTATATCTTCCTTTTAAGGCCAAGATCCTGGCATACGTGCTCTATTATTTCAAAATCTATCCGTTCCCTTTTCATCAGGTAAGCTTCCAGCAGAGCGTTATCGCAGATGGTATTGATAAGGCGCGGAGTGCCGCCGGCATATTCAAAAATTGCGTCCAGCGCCATGTCGGAAAAAATATTATTTTCATTTCCCGCCACTTTCATGCGGTGATTGATATAATTTATGGTGGTGGACCTTTCAAGTTTGCGCAGTTTGAACTTTATGGCTATCCTCTGCTCCAAAGGCGGATCAAGCGCTATGTTCTGCTCCAGTTCCGGCATTCCTATAAGAACCAGAGTCAGAAGTTTTCTGCCCGGCACTTCCAGGTTTAAAAGCCCCCTGAACTCTTCAAATATTTCCTTTGTTTTTAACATATTTGCTTCGTCAATCAGTATAACCGCCCTCTTCCCCTCTTCATAGATGGAAAGAAGCCTTTCATACAGCTGCGGAAGCAGTTCTTCTTTTTTCTCAGCCGGATTTTTTATCCCTATCTGAAAAGCTATGCGTTTTAAAAGCCACGAAGCTGTTATCTCGGAATGCACTATGACAAGAAGCGATTCCACAAAAGAATCGTCAGATTCAAGTTTTTCCAGCACCTTTCTTGCCAGCAGGGTTTTGCCGGCGCCTATATCCCCAAGCATAACGACAAGGCCTTTCATGGTTTCGGCCGCGTGCATTATTTTTACCATAGCTTCCTGATGCATCTCGCTGTCATAATAAAATCTGGAATCAGGGGCGTTTGAAAAGGGCTGTTCTGTAAGTCCAAAATACTGTTCGTAACTCAACGTTGCCTCCGGGATGAATTATTTGAAATTACCGGTTAAATTATATGTAGGAAACTTTGCTCTGTTTTTTTCCGGACTCAGAGCCTTCTTCCTTCCTGCCATGCCTGTCTTTTCTTTTCATTATCTCTTCAAGTTTCTGTTTTGCTTCCATGTTATCCGGTTCTTTTACGGTTATTTTTTTCAGTATCCTTTCGGCTTCAGCCGCAAGCCCCTGTTTTAAGAAAATATCAGCAGACATTACAGTTATAAAATCTATGCCGCCCTCGTCGGTTTCAGGAGCGCTTTCCGCGCGCGGGCTTTCTATGGAATCGCGTTTTCTTTCTTCTTCGGCGGTTTTCTTCCTTGCTTCTTCTTCTTTCTTTTTTCTTTCCTCTGTTTCATTTTTTGCCTTATCGGTTTCTTCCTTTTTCCTGTCTTCTTCCTCTTTTTTCTTTTTCTTGTCCTCTTCCATCTTTTTCATAAGTTCCTGCTGGCGTTTCTTTACATTTTCCTCTTCCTGTGCCCGCTTTTTCTTTTCAGCTTCAAGTTCTTCTGTCAGTTCTTTCTGTTTTTTCTTTACTTCTTCTTCCTCTTTTTTCTTCTTTTCTTCCTGTTCTCTTTTTCTTTCTTCTTCTTTTAACGCCGCGGCCCCGTCGTCAGGCGCGCTTTCCGGTATTCCGGCATACTGCGAATACGCCGCGTTTAATTTTTTCTTTATCTCCGGATTTCCCGGGTCAAGCACTATGGCTTTCTGAAAAAGTTCAATTCCCTCATCAAAAGAACCGCTGTTTATGAAACTTTCAGCCATTGCCAGAAGCGCGGGTATATCTTCTTTTGTCTGCTCATGCGCGGCAGGCGGCGCGTAATCTATTTTTACGTTTTCTATCGAATCCGAAGGCTTAATATGCGGCATTGCCGGCTCCGCAGCAGGCGCGACAGGAGGAAGTTCAAAAACAGGCATTTCCTGCTTCATAAACACAGGGCCCGGTTCTTTTTCCTGTTTTGGGGAAAACGGCGCGGGTTCCGGCAGCGGCGCAGAAAACTGAACCGGCTCCGGCGCGCCGGATAACTTTTTAGCCCTGCTTATTATCTCTTTATTGGCGGGGTCATTTTCTTCCGCCCTTTTATATGCCTCATTTGCCTTGTCAGGCAGGTTTTCTTTTGTATAAATATCGGATATTTTAATGAACGTATCCGCCGCTTCTTTCTTTTTCTTCATCAGCAGGTAAGTATCAGCCAGTTTCTGCAGCACTTCCAGATTTTCCGGCTCTGTTGCAAGCACTTTGTTAAGGGCTGTCACCGCTTTGTCATATTCCTGCTTCTTCGTGTAGATATTTGAAACCATTATGTATTTGGCGGCTGATTCTTTTTTCTGCCCCTTTTTAAGCATAAGTTCCGCTATCATTTCGTGCGCTTCGGTATTTTCCTCTTCCGCCTTTACTATCTTGTTATATACGGAAAGCGCCTCATCGGTCTGGCCAAGGTCGCTGTGAATATTTGCCAATATCTGCAGGGCGCCGACATGGTTTGCCTTGAACTTTAACAGCATTTCAAGCTCTTTTTTCGCTTCATCATAGACTTTTTTGTGAAACAGGGCCGCGCCCTTGAAATAGTGCGCTTCTATGCTTTTAAACTCTACGGCTTTCTGCGCGTAAAATTCCGTGCGTTCAACGTTTTTTTCTTTCCAGTAATATTCGGCAAGAAAAAGAAATTCCCTTTTCGCGTCGGAATCATTCCCTTCCCTTTCATAAATTTCGGCTATTTTTTCCCTGACCTCAATGTTGTCGGGCTGAATTTCCATTATTTTCTGGTAAATGGGAAGGGCTTTCTTGTACATCCTTTTGGTGAAATATATATCGACTATCTTTTCATAATATACAAGCGACTCTTTTTTATCCCCTTTTTGCGCGTACAGTTCGCCAAGTTTCTGGTAGGTATCAAGGCTTTCAGGGCTTATTTTCACTATTTCTTTATACGCTTCAATTGCCTTGTCTGTTTCGCCGCTTTCAATAAGCTTGTCGGCTTCGGTGTGTTTTTTTATCATTATCTGGCGTTTTCTGTCGGTCTCATTAAGCTTTGACGAATCAAGCTGGCCTATCTTTTTATAAATTACCTGCGCCTTGTCAGCCAGCCCCTGCTTTATGTGCGCTTCTGCCGCCGTCATGTATTCCTGGTAGGCAAGCTCGTCTTCGTTCTTCTTTTTATATACATCCCCAAGCATATTGTGGGTTGTAAAGTCAGTGGGGTCAAGCGCAAGCAGTTTTTTATACTCTACAATGGCTTTATCCCATCTGCCTTCCTGGGAATAAATCATAGCCATCTTTTTTATGTTTGCTTTATTATCTACCGCCATTATAACCTCTTAAATTGTTGTATCTTCAGACATGGCTGTAACCATGCCAAAGTTTAAAAATTGACAAAAAACCTGCTATTACGATTATATACCAGATAAAAATCAAAGTAAAGGCAAAGAATTTTACCGTTAAACATGGAGGGACAGATGGTCGGATGCACGGAGGGACGGAAGTAAAGGCAAAAAAACAAATTTGGAAATTCGAAATTGGAAGATTAGAAGAAAACCACAGGGGTTGGGTGTGTTTTTTCAGTACGTGCCGCGTAAGCACAGTATGTATGCGGCAGGGGCTGTTTAATGCGGCGGCGGCAAATTCGTGTGTGCCGGGAGTTTACGATTGCCAATAAATTAACATACCTGTGGATTTCAAATTTATTCGGATACAAACATACCAATTTACGGCGCGTACTGAAAAAACATACCCAATCCCTGTAAGGCGGAGGATTGATTGGAGCGAGCCTGCGAAACGGAAATCCCCGGGCTTGCTTAACGGTTTGGTAGCCGCACCCTTCAGGGTGCGTTGTTTAGATTTCGCTTCTGCTTATCTGCTTATAGCTTAATCCGCTATATTATAATCAACTTCCGCGGGCTGAAGACCCGCGTCTGCCAAATCAAAAACCGAACTGCCGTTCCTTCCGTCCCTCCGTGCATCCGTCCCTCTGTCCCTCGGCTCTTTTCCCTACTTCTTCGTATTCAGCATCACCATTAATCCCTTAAACGGCGCCAGAATTCCCTGCTTCCACGCCACCCTGTGGGTGACACCGCTTGCGCCTTTCACCTCTTTTTCATGCTTTATATACCATTCGTAGGAGTGGACAAGGGCGTCAGCTTCTGTAAACTTTGGCGACCAGCCAAGTTTTGTTTCCGCTTTTTCTATGGATACAAATGAATCCTTGTGCGCGGTGCCGTATACCCATTTGTAAAGCGGGGATATGCGCAGCATCCAGAATATTTCAAGGAAGAATATTAAAAGCCCTGCCGGCGTCTTCATAACATGGGACTTTGACCCCACCCTTTTAAAGAATTCCTCAAGATAGTCTTTAATAGGCGGCGTATTTTTCGCGCCCACGTTAAATGTGTCATTCGCGATTTCCGCCGGTTTTGTAAGCATAAGATAAATGGCGTCCACCAGGTCCTGGACTTCCAGAAGTTCATACCTGTTTTTCCCGTTGCCTATGCATGGAATAAGCGCTCCCGCTTCCACCCAGTCATATAATATCTGGAAGACTCCAAGCCTTTCTGTCCCTATAAATGTTTTTGGCCTGACAACAGGCACTGTCATGCCTTTTGCCCTGTACTCTTCGCATATTTTTTCCGCGGTTATTTTTGTTTCGCCGTAAGGGCCGACACCTATAAGCGGGTCTGTCTCAAAAAGCGGGTGCTTTTCCGGTACGCCGTAAACAGCAGTGGAGCTAACCTGCACCACCCTGTTAATGCCGTTAACTTTGGCCGCTTCAAGCACGTTTTTTATGCCGTCAACGTTAGTGGAATAGATATCTTTTTTCTTCCACAGCGGAAGCGCTGCCGCCGCGTTTACAACCGCGTCATACCCTTTAAGGGCTTCCTTTACAGCTTCAAAATCCCTTACATCAACTTTCTTGTACTCCACATTTGCCGCGTAATCTTCTTTTCTGAATGTGTCAATGTCAAGCACAAGGATTTTTTCATATTTATCCGCAAGTTTTTTGCAGATATGAAACCCTAAAAATCCCGCTCCGCCGGTCACAACTAATTTTGCCATTTATTATGCCTCCTGAATTATTTTAGATTAACACTACTATACTACTTTAAATTAACAAATTCAACGGTGTTCAGCCTTTAATTCCGTTTAAAGCCTTCCCATATATACTTTCCCATGATAGTTCTGAAGTAAAATTCAGGGCATTTTTCAGGCAAACAGAATAAAAAATATCATCTTTTAACAGTTTCACGCACGCAGACGCAAGCTCTTCCTTATTATAAGCGCAGACTATACCCATCGGGCGGCGCCTTACTTCTTCTGCCACCCACGGCACGTCTGTTATAACCATTGGCAGGCCGCACGCAAGGTATTCCTTTGGCTTGGTGGGGTCAGCGTACCAGGTATAATTATTCTTATCATCAATATAAGGCGCTATGCTTATGCGCCGGTGCGGGATGTATTTAAACAGTTCCGAATGGTTCATAAGCCCAAGAAATTTAACACTGTTTTCAAGGTTAAGGCGCTTTGCCTGTTCTTTTAAGGCGTTTTCATACGGCCCTGTTCCTATTATAAGCAGCTGCGCATTTGTTACCTCTTTTAATATGCTTTCCATCGCGTCTATCATTAACTGCACGCCTTTGGTCTCGTCAAGATAGCTCATTAAAACCATTGTTTTTTCCTTAAGTTTTTCACTTTCAGAGAATTTGTCAACTTTATCAAGTTCTATACCAACCGGCACAATCTGGAAATTATTACCTTTCAATTTAAATTTCTTTTTCTTGGCATCAGCCATGCGTTCCGACAGAATCCAGACAGTGTCGCTGTATTTAAGGCAGATATAATCCAGGGTTTCGTAGAAAAAGTTGAATACGGGATTTTTAAAACGCCTGTCCATGTGGTCTATGACATAATAACCGGTTTTTTCAGCCCTGCCAAAAAATTTTAATACCACAGCCGACAGCCCGTTTAAATTATCCACAGCCATAAAAAAATCGCATTTATTTTTAAATCCGTAACCCAGATTAAAAAAGAAATCTTTTGTCCACTGAATTAAAAGATTAACGCTTTTTTTATGGCCTGTTTTTGTTGTTTTAAGCGCGCCGTTTTCATACACTTCAGCTTTAGTGCCTTCCAGCCCGGTATATGAAAAAGGGTGGGAAATAAATGTGAATTCACACTGCTGTTTTAACAGGTAATTCCTAAGCGCCTGCACCGGCCCGTAAACTTCTGTCACATGGCCGGCTTCTATTATACGTTTGCCTTTAATGTCCATATATCTCCTTATAGTAATTCTTCTATGTCTATTTTAACAAACTCTTCAAAAGGTATTCCGCCCGTCCCCACAAGGTATTTTTTATCGGCATTGAACGCTTTAGAGAACCTGTCAATGCCCGGCGCTTTCTGCTTTTTCCTGCCGCTTTTAACTTCAATGGCCGCGGCTTTGCCTTTTTTGGCAAGCACAAAGTCCAGTTCGCTGCTTCCGTCTTCCCAGTAAAACAGCTCCAGCCCTTTACCTTTAGCTGAATTAAGCAGATGGGAACCAATACAGCTTTCTGTCAGCCTGCCCCAGAATTCCGCGTCTGCCTTTGCCTCACTGAATTTTAATTTGGACTGCACTGTAATTAACGCGTTGTCATATACCTGAAATTTCGGGCTGGAACCCCTTTGCCTGACTTTCTGTCCGGAGTATTTATTAAGCCCGCAAAGGATACCCGCTCCTGACAATAAATCCAGATAATGCGCAAGGGTTGTTGTGTTGCCTGCATCCTGCAACTGCCCCATAATTTTTGTATAGGATAATACCTGCCCCGAATAAGAACATCCAAGTTCAAGCAGCCTGCGGAGCAGGGCGGGTTTATCAACCCTTGTCATCTGCAGTATGTCTTTGGAAACTGTTGTTTCAATAAGAGCTTCCGAAATATAGGAGCTCCACCTTGCGCTGTTATTTATAAGCGCGGCAGCGCCGGGATAACCGCCGTAATATGTGTATTGGTCAAATGTAATTCCAAATGCACTGCTCATTTCAGCAAACGACCAGTGTGAGGCATGTAATACTTCAAAACGTCCTGCCAGGCTGTCGCCAAGCCCTTTTTGTATTAGCATGGAAGACGAACCCAAAAGCAGCACATAAACGGAAGTTTTTGCCTTTGTATCTTCGTCCCACAGTTTTTTAACTGTTTCAGACCAGCCGTTTATCTTCTGAATTTCATCTATTATAAGAAGCGCTTTCTTGCCGTTTTTACCCGCGGCGATTCTTGCGCTCTGCCACTGCTGTTCTATCCACGAGGCCGATTTGAATTCAGGCTCGTCGCAGGAAACAGAATGCACGGGCATTTTAAAGCTTTGGGCAAGCTGGTAGGCAATTGTGGTCTTTCCCACCTGCCGCGGGCCTATAAGAACCTGTATAAAATGCCTTGGTTCAGAAAACCTTTTTGATAACTCCCCGAATATTGCCCTTTTATACATATTTATCTCCGTTTTACTCAATACGTTGAGTAGTTTTACTCAATGTTTTGAGTAATTTTACTCAATATACTGAGTAAAGTCAAGCCCTTAAAATCCCCCAAACGTATCTTTCACTTATGTCCGGTATTAGATTTTATGTAATTTAGATCTGGTAGACGCGGGTCTTCAGCCCGCGGCAGTTAATTCAATCTTAAGCAGCATAACCTTTTCAAAATCCTTTAGGATTTTTTTATCCCGTATCTCAAATATGCACGGCTTTGATTTACCCACATTTTTTGTCAGCCTTATTTTGTCCTTTGCTTTATCGGAAATATCAAGTTTATAGATTTGCCGCAGGTATTTTTTCGGGATATATACTGTTGCCTTCATATACCCTTTCCATGCTGACATCCAGACTATTGTGCGTTTCTTTTTCTGAACCTTGCACAACCACGCCTTACCGTCACGGTAATACCGCCATTCATGAATCATTTCATTATTATTAAAAAGTTCAATTAGAGAAGAATATGCTATATATGATTTCCCCAGTATGCCCTGAAGCACTTTTTCATCCGGATATGTTTTTTCATCTTTAAGTTCTATGTTATTTATTGTTTCCATTAAATTTCCATCTTCTTAAGCCGTTTTATTCCGGCCCACAGCGATAAAACCGTAATTAAAACCGCAAGCACTGCGGCGGCCAGAAACATCCACCAGAATTCCATTGCGTCAAACTTGTACGCCTTTACAAGGGTGGACATGTAATAAGTCCTTACCGGCCTTGCGATAAGCATTAAAAGGGCGCCTATATATAATGAAGTCAAAAACATATATGACAGCCCGGCCGCGCCTGTTATTAATTCTTCGGGATTTTTAATTTTAAAGTTGGCAAAATAGGCGCCAAACCCCGTGCCTGTCCCTGCTATTACAAGCGTTACAAAAAACGTTGAAAAAACCGTCACCATATTTATGAAAGGGTCGGATTTTAATATCCTTATGGACAAGAACGCTATCAGCATTCCTATTATCATCATAGGTATGCCGTACGCGATAAATTTGTCAATGACATACTTTGTCATGGTTGTCGGGGCGGAGCGGTATATCCAGAACGCGCGGCCTTCAACGCTTATGACAGGCAGGATAAACCTGGAACCTATGGCGGAGATGATAAACCCTATAAAGCCTATATTAAGGAAGTAAATGACGTTTTTAAGGTCAAAAAGCTCCGACGGCATCTTGTACATATTAAAAAGGTATATGGCAACCACGCCAAAAAGAAAAACCACCTGTATCCACTGCGAAGTATCCCTTACAAGATATTTTAAGTCTTTAATAAGCTGAGATAAAAATATTCTTCTGCGCGTAAAAGCGCGGCCTTCCGGCAGCGGTTTTTCCTTTTTATGTATCCCCTTTTTCCCGTATCCGTCAAAATACCAAAGACCGGCCGCCTTAATCACAAGGGTAAAAACAATAATCGCGGCAGAGCCGTAAGCTGCCAGCGGCCCCATGCCGCGGAAAATGCCGTATGCTGTCACGTCTTTAACTATGGAGATAAAATGCGTGTGCGGCAGAAAGAAACTTTCCGGCGTGCGCAGGTATTTTAAAAACTCGGATACATCCTGCATTGAACCGGCTGACAGTTTTTCCGGCTCCAGCATCCTGAAATATAAGACTATTCCCACAAGGAAAATTCCGCTCATCGCAACCGCAATATTGCGTATGCTTTCCGCGGGAAAATACCGCACCAGCAAAAGCGTAAGCACTATCCCCGCGGATGCCATAATGATAAAAAACGGGATATGCGCGGCCATTATAAAAACGTACTGGTACACCCCAATTTTAAGCACATAGCTGTACGCCGCAAAAATAGGCACAGCCATTAAAAACATCATCCAGCACGCTTCAACTATTATTTTAAGGTACTGAAAAGTGAAAATATCCTCCGCTTTTATGGGCGAGCTGAAAAGAAAATCCATGTCCCGGCTTAAATATAAAACAGGTATGGCTGACACAACCGCGGACATCACTATCATGTAGGAAAAAGTCATATAGATTGCTGACAGCAGCCTGTTTACCAGAAGCCCGCCTATAATCTGAGCGCCGTAAAAGTGTTTAAAGATGAATAGAAAAAGCTGAAATATCATGGGAAAGAAAATAAGCGAAAAGGCAATCAGAAGAAACAGCTTAACCAGCTCCCCTTTGGCCGGATGCTTAATCCTGTTTTTGAACTGTGTAAAATAAAACCCTGATAAAAGCGCTATCTCGCGCATTTATTCTCCCGTGTGTTTGTTCTTTAATTTAATTAAAAAACCCGCAATTTCATTTTCACCTTTTTCTATTAAATTACTAATAACTTTTTTCTGCCACTTTTCATGCATCAACTTAAAATATTTATATATTTTTTCCTGCTCTTTCTTCTTAATTATAGCAGTAAAAACTCTTTTTGCGCTTTCAAGGTCTTTTTCTGATTTTTCCTTATCCCTTCGCCTGTCCAGAATCAGAAACTTATGCAATGCATAAGCTGCCGGATGCGGAAGCCTTAACCACAACTTCCGCGACTTAAGCCTTATTGAAGATGTAATCAAATATTCAATAAACCGCAAAGGCTGTGCATTTATATTAAGTTCAGGTATTTTAAATGGCCCGTCCATTCCTTTGCCTTTTTCGTTCACAAGAAATTCCACAATAAGCTCAGGGTGATTTAACCTTAAATATCCGTCATCTCCTTTATATTCAGGAATGAATCCATATTCCTCAAACAACTTAACCATATTTAATTTCTTTTTCAGCCTGACGGGCCTTGAAATCGCAATGTCCATATCTCTGGTCCATATAGTTGATATATATGCCTTCGATTTAAAGTAATCCCTGTAAAAATATACACACCAACTGCCTACAAGGGTAAAATTTTGTAAAATGCCCTCTTTATCCAGCCTTTGCAAAATTTCAAATGAAAGTTTATAAGTCCTGTTTTCCACGTAATGCCCCTGTTAAATACTTTTCCTGTTTTTTCAGGCCGGAAAGCAGATTCCTGTATTTTTTCCTTAATTCCATGGCTTTTTTATATTCTTGAACCCGTTTTAGCGGCATCCTGCCTTTGTAAACCCATTTAATACTCTTACCCTCCCTGAACTGAATATAGTAGTATTTTTTTTTGCCCCTTATTTTTTCTATAAGCGCGCCTTTAGGCAGTTTTTTTAAAGCAGCATTGTATTGAGCTATCATCCCGCGGGAATTTTCCAATTCTTCCCTTAACACATTCTTTATTATGCCCATGCAGCCTCCTTTGCCATACAAAGTATATAATATTGATATTTGTATGGCAAGTACAAAAACCTTTGAAATACAAACTTAATCCCTGTTTTTCCACTTCTTTTTTTCGCTGTGGCGGTCAAACTTCGGCGGGCGGGCGGCTTCATGCGGTTTTGGCAGCTGTATCAGGGGCACGCAGGCAAATTCTTCATCAGGGATTTTCGCGTGTTTCATAACAGGAATTTCCTGCCTGATAATGCCTTCAATTACTTTTACCTCCGCGCCCTGGGCCGGCGTTGCCAGGGTTATTGCGCGGCCTTCCATGCCGGCGCGCCCTGTCCGTCCTATCCTGTGCACATAGTTGGAAGCGTCATCAGGAAGGTCGTAATTAATAACCAGTCCTATGCCCAAAACATCTATACCGCGGGCGGCTATATCCGTGGCAATCAGCACGCGGTACTTATTTGACTTAAACCCTTCAAGAGATTTATTTCTTTCATGCATGGCCAGGTCTGAATGTATCTCTGCCGCCGCAATACCGGCTTTTTTAAGTTTCTGTGTTATTTTTGACGCGCCTTTTTTTGTGCGCGTAAACACAAGCACGCTGCCCGTATTTTCCTTTAAAAGTTCCAGCACAAAGCCGCATTTCATTTCTTCTTTAACAATATACATTTCCTGCCTTACAAGTTCTATGGCCGTTCCGGGCGGCGCTGTTTCAATTACCGCCGGCAGGCGCATACAATCTGATGCTATTTTTAAAATGTCGCCGGGCATTGTGGCGGAAAAAAGAAGAGTCTGCCTTTTTTTGCTGATGACAGATAATATTTCCTGAATATCCTTAAGAATCCCATATCAAGCATCCTGTCCGCTTCATCAAGGACAAGAAAATTTACTTTGTTTAATTCCAGGTTTCCCCGGTTAAGGTGGTCAATAAGCCGGCCCGGCGTGGCAATTATGATATCGGGAGACTGCCCAATTGCGTCAACCTGCCCCTGCATGTCATGGCCGCCGATAATTACAAGGCTTTTCATTTTAAAAGCCGGTATAAAATGAAGCAGGGCTTCGTTTACCTGAAGCGCAAGCTCGCGTGTCGGCAGCAGGATTAACCCTTTGCCCCCATTTTTTGCCAGCATCTGTATCATAGGTATGCCAAAAGCAAGCGTCTTGCCGGTCCCTGTCTGGGCTATCCCTATTATATCTTTTCCTTCGGCCGCTATGGGTATGGCCTTTGCCTGTATGGGGGTCGGCACGGTAAATTTTAATTTGGCAAGGATATCAAGAATTTTTTTATCTACACCCAGCTCCGGGAATGAAATGTGATTGTCTGTCATAAAATCGGCGTCAGCCGCGGCGTCATGATTTGATATTATTTTTATCAGTTAACATAAAAAACAGGTCTTCCAGGCGCTCTGTCCTGTTGGCGTTTTTAATATCCTGCACCGTGCCTGATATTAAAAGTTCGCCTTTGTCTATTATCCCCACCGTGTCGCATGTTTCTTCGGCGGTTTCCATGGAATGTGTTGACATAAAAACCGTCATGCCTTCTTTTGCCGCTGATTTAAGCTCGTTTTTTAATATCCTCATGGACTTGGGGTCAAGCCCCACCATCGGCTCGTCAAGAATTAAAACTTTCGGCGAATGAATCATTGCCGCCACGATAAGGAGTTTCTGGCTCATGCCGTGCGAATAGCTTTCTATAAAATCATTTATAAAATCCGCCACCCCGAACACTTCCACATATCTGTCATACTGTTTTTTATAATGCTCTTTGTCCACGCCGTAAAGGTTTGCCACAAATTCAACAAACTCTATACCGCGCAGTTTTTCAAACATATAGGGATTATCCGGAATAAGCGAAAATTTGCGTTTATATCCCACAGGGTCTTTGCTTAAACACACCCCGTCTATGCAGGCAGACCCGGAAGTGATTTCCGTAAGCCCGGTCATCATTTTAATGGTTGACGTTTTTCCCGCGCCGTTGGGCCCCAAAAAGCCGAAAATTTCGCCCTGTTTAACCTGAAGGTCAAGGCCTTTTACCGCGGTAAAATCGCCGTATTTTTTTACAAGCTTTTCTATTTTTATCATTTTGCCTCTTCGCCCGCTTCTTTTTCTATTTCCGGCGTGACATTAAATTTATTCTTAAAGTGCTTGATGATGGTGGGGATAAAAAATGAAAAGATAAAAAGCAGCACAGGAAGCACCACGTCAGCGCGCCATATGTCGGCAGTAAGCGATTTCATTATGTCCTTATGCACCGCGTACTTTACGGCAAGTTCCTTTAAAGCCGAAACCAGAAACGTAATAACCACAAGCCCCGGTATTACGCCTATCACCGTGCCCCAGAAAAAATCCCTGAATTTTATCTTAGAAAGCCCAACCGCGAAATTAAGGTATGTGAAAGGCACAAACATCAGCCTTAAATACATTATGACCGAAAAGCCGTGTTCAGCAGCCTTGTCATCAAGCGCCTTAAAATGCCCTTTTTGAAGCATTTTGGCCGCCATATCCCTCATCAGGTAGCGCGCTATATAAAATGAAACCGCGCCGCCAAGGTAGGCGCCAAGCAGGTTTAAGGCAAGCCCAAACCACTGCCCAAACAGCAATGCGCCGATGGAAGTGAAAATGCTTGCAGGCACAAAAAACAGAAGCGATAACGCGTATATCAGCACAAACATAAAAGGCGCCCAGAAACCAAGGCCGTCAAGGTATGCCTGCAGCCCCGCGTAAAATTCCTGCCTTCCGGTTTCCGTAAAGAAATAATACGACAGCTGGGAAAATTTAAGGACATAAACCACCGCGGCTATAAACAGGATAAGTATGACAACCTTTATTTCTTTTTTCATCTTTAACTCCCGGCTTTTTAAATTTACCTGATTTTATCATAACTTCAGTTTAAAGACAAAAATATAAAATACCCGCCGCTATTAGCTGATATCCACCCCATTATTTTATGTTATACTGTAAAAAATAAGGAGGGTATTTATTTATGACCGAAACAGAATCCAAAAGGTCCCTAAAAGTAATAATTATCGGCCTTACAGGCAATGTATTTCTTGCCGCGTTAAAGATGGCGGCAGGAATTTTTGGCCACAGCCAGACAATGATAGCCGATTCCGTAAATCATATAGGCGACACGGCTTCTGATATTATGCTGCTTATCGGGCATAAGTTCTGGACCGCGCCGCCTGATGACACCCACCCTCACGGCCACAGGCGTATAGAAACTTTTATCGCAATCATAGTGGGAGTGCTGATAGCTTTAACCGGAATATTCATAGGTTATAATGCCATAATTACTTTCAGGGAACCGGACAGTACAAAACCGGAGCTTATCGCCCTTTATGCCGCATTATTTTCAATGGTGGTAAAAGAGCTTCTTCACCGCTATACGGTAAAACACGGCAGGTCTCTTAGGTCGCCGGCTTTAATCGCGAAAGCCGCTGACCACAGGGCGGACGCGGTTGAAGCGGTTCCGGCCGCGCTTGCGGTTGCCGGCGCTATATTCATACCGGAATGGGGATTCCTTGACCACGTTGGCGCGCTTGTTGTAAGCGTTTTTATAATTCAGATGTCAATAAAAGTGATAGTTCCGTCTTTTAACGAACTGACCGATAAGGGCGCAATGCCGGAAACACTGTCAGAGATTGAAGACGTTGTGATGACAATTGACGGGGTTAAAAGTTTTCACAAACTGCGCACGCGCCACCTTGGAAGCATGCTTGCCGTAGAGATACATATCCAGGTGGACGGCGGTATGTCTGTGCACGACGGCCATATTATAGCCGGAAAAGTAAAAAATAAACTTTTAAATTCAAATCTTGATATCATAGACGTAATTATTCACATAGAGCCGGATAAATAAAAAAGGCGGGGCCTTAAGCCCCGCCTTTTTTATTATCACTTATTTAACCTGCTGTTCCGCCAAATCGCCTATTACAGGAAGCTTGAACAACTCTTTCTGAAACGCCTTTACCATAAGAATAACCCACAAAGCTAAAATACCAAGGCTTATAGCCGGGCTTAACAAAGGCCCTACCGCGGGAATAAAGGCAAGCACCATTCCCAGTATTCCAAGGATAAAACTTGCTATTGAAAAAAAGATGGACTACAGCGCGTGAAACTTTACAAATTTGTTTTCTTTTTCTGTCAGCAGAAAAATCAGCCCCGTCACCCAGCCAAGCACATAACAAAGAAGCCCTTCTACGTTTTCGTCAATCCCCAGTGCGGTTTTCTTTTCTTCCGGCATTTTACATTGCCCTCCTCCATGTTTTTAATTACAGACGATAATATATAATAATTTAAAAAATAAATCAATTTTTTCCTGCGGCGGATTTTTTTATTCCGAAGGCAGTGTAAAATAAAATTCAGACCCTTTTCCCTCTTCAGATTCCACCCAGATGTTTCCGCCATACCCTTCTATGATTTTTTTGCATCTGGCAAGCCCTATGCCCGGCCCTTCGTATTCGTCCTTTACATGAAGCTTCTGGAGTATAATAAAAATCCTCTGGAAATACCTTGCTGAAATGCCGATGCCGTTGTCTTTAACGCAGAATTTCCAGAATTTGTTTATTTTTTCAGCCGTTATTTCAATTACCGGTTTATGCTTTTTTTGCGAGAACTTTATGGCGTTGTCAATAAGCTCCGTAAAAACATCGCCCACCTGGCCGCTTTCAGCAATTACTTCGGGAAGACCGCCAAATGTAATTTTCGCCCTGCTGCTTTTAATTTTTTCTTCAAGTTTTTTCAGG
Source organism: bacterium (assembly GCA_029565735.1). Classification (GTDB taxonomy): domain Bacteria; phylum Oederibacteriota; class PGYV01; order PGYV01; family PGYV01; genus PGYV01. The sequence goes on along the minus strand of JAKQNO010000086.1, from coordinate 4,219 downwards.
GCTTCATTTACAGCTGTATTGGTATCTGTTTTTCTTTTTGCCTCGGGCGGCCTGTTGACCGCCATATACTGCGCAAGGCCCCTTACAAGCAGGCTTAACTGTTTTACGCTTTCAACCGTATAATCCATATACTTAAGCGATTCTTCGTCAAGGTTTCCCTCGTTTTTCTTTTTAAGAAGCTGGGTATAAATGGAAATTGTCCTTAAGGGTTCCTGCAGGTCGTGGGAAGTCGCGGCAGCGAACTTTCCAAGTTCATCATTGCTTTTTCCCAGTGCGTCTATGGTATCCTTAAGCCTTTCCTGCACTGTCTCAAGTTCCGTGACATCCACAATATTAATAAAATCCGCCGGCCTCCCTTCATATTGAATGGTTCTGGAAAGAATATTGACCCATTTCAGTTCGCCTTCTTTTGTAAGCGCTTTAACCTGATAGTTGTTAACCACATCTTTATTTTCTGACTGTTTTTTAGCCGCCTGTTCCGCAACAAAAGCCCTGTCATCAGGATGAATTAACTGTAAAAAACTTCCCGCCCCCATACCGGTCAGTTCTTCAGGAGAATATCCGGATATTGATAAATAACCTCCGTTAAAATATTTAATTACATTATCCTGAATTATCATGATTCCAAGAAGCGACTGTTCGGAAAGCGTCCTGAATTTTACTTCGCTTGCCGCAAGCTCGTCACGCGTCTTCTGTATGGTTTCTTTTTCTTCATTAAGGGCGCGGTTAAGCTGGCGGACTTTTTCAATCTGTTTTCCAAGGTCTTCGTTTTTCTGCCTGATTTCCCCGGCGCGTTCTTCAACCATTTCTTCAAGCTGCTGCCTGTATTTGGCCAGTTCAAGTTCTATCCTTCTCTGCCTGCTTCTGTCTATCCCGAAAGACCTTACACCTTCAAGTTTTCCGGTTATCCCGTATATACCCTTGTTAGTCCACGCAATCCATACGCGTTCACCGTTTCTGCGCATATTTTCATTTTCGCTGGAAAAATACCTGTCCGGTTCCTCGTAAATACTTTCAAGAAGCGCCTTTAGATTCCTGCCTGTGCTTTCATATTCAGGCACAATTGTCCCCACAACATTTTTTCCCACAATTTCACCTGAAGAAAAGCCAAAAAAGCCCAGGGCAAACTTATTCATATAAATTACAGCTCCGGATGTGTCCATATCCAGGATTATTGTGCTTGAATTTTCAATTAAATCCCTGTATTTTATTTCGCTGTGGCGAAGGGCAAGCACCCGTTTTCTGTAGAATATCCAGAAAATAATAAGCGCGGCGACTCCGCCGGAAAAGAATAAGGCAATCATAGAAATAATGCCGCCGGGCCCGGAAGCAAACAAAGGAGAATTTATAAATAACATTAAACATGTAAAAGCCGCTGATTTTATCCGGTTTTTTTTCTTATTTAACAAGAAAATATCCACAAACGCCCCCGCGAATATAAAAATGCCATAAATGGTGTTAGTTGTATACCCGCCTTCCCTGTAAAACAAGTATAGCACAAATTCAATTGATTTAAATTACCCGTTTATGTAATATTCTATCCATAAGGACAAAAGGAGGAATTCATGAAAAAAATACGGCTTGCTTATCTTGGCGCGGGAGAAATTTCAGACAGGTTTATGGTACAGGCAAAACAGCTTCCGGCGGCGGAACTGTGCGCGGTCTTTTCCAGGAACATAAAAAATGCCGCGGCTAAGGCAAAAAAATATTCAATTCCGGCTTACTATAATGATTACAAAAAAATGCTAAAAGAAATAAAGCCTGACGCGGTAATAGTGACTTCGCCGCACTCCCTGCACGCGCGCCACACAATTGACTGCTTAAACGCGGGGTGCCATGTGCTTTGCGAAAAACCAATGGCCACAAGTTTTAAAGAGGCCCAGGCGATGGCAGATGCGGCCAAAAAAAATAAAAAGCTTTTAATGGTGCTGCCGTTTGACCAGTATCCCCACTACCTGGCGTCATTTGATTTGATTAAGGAAAAATATATAGGAAAGCTGGTATCAGCGCATTCGGAGCTATCCTTCCCCGGGCCCCCAAGAAACAACTGGTATTATGATAAAAAAACCGCCAAAGGCGGGGCAATGCTGGACGTCGGATGCTACGCTTTATCCCGAATGATAACAATAATGGGCGGCGTAAAAAGGATATCTGCTTTTTCAAACATGCTGCTGCCAAAAAGAATCCTGGCTGACGGGCAGAAAATTACCCCTTCTGTTGATGACAACAACGTTATAATTATGGAATTTGAAGGCGGGGTCTTTGGCACGGCAAAAGCCATGTGGCAGCACCCGTATGTTGAAAACAGGACTGTAATTTACGGAAGGCACGGCGCGGTTTATATTCACTTTGACAGCGTGGACGACGCGCCCGGAATAGTGGTACAGACAAAAAGCCCGTCTAAGGGCCTTAAAAAAATAAAGTACCGTAACCTTGCGGACTGCTACACCCCGGTTGATATGCCGAAATGGGGGCCCGAGTATGACATCATGGGTAAATTTTTGGAGTTTATATCAGCGGGTAAGGTTGTATCTTACGACGCAATACAATCCCTTCATATAATGGAAGTTATGGATAAGGCGTATGCTTCCGCAAAAACAGGAAAAGCGCAGATCATAAATACGCCTTTCAGGGTTTGGTGGGATAAGGAAAAAACAATACAGAAGTTTAACAGCTACGTGTGATAATTATTTAAAAGATATAAGCCATTCAAGGGCTTCTTCTTCGGTTTTAAAAAGCTGCAACTTTCTTTCAGATTTGTTCATTACAGACGCAAGCATTTTCATTTTGATTTCAGGAAGGCATGCCACTGCAGAAGCCTTAACATACGGGGTGTTTTTGGCAAGGTAATTAATAAACATTTCGTGATCGGTAAAAATCGGGGTATTTTCCCCGCCAATCGCAATGGATAAAATGGAACTCAGCGGTTCTTTTGCCGCCAAATCCATGGATTTATTAAGCATATCCGCGAATTCAGACGAATCGCACTCTCTCATATCGTGATAAAGGATTCTTTTTCCTTTATACTCTATAAACTTTACGTCAAACATAGCTTCTCCTGTTATTGCCTGTATGTATTATAACCTAAAAATATGGCAGACGAAACAGGAAAGGAAGAGATTTTTATCCCATAAACTATTAACCCATATCCCATAGATAAAGTCCGAGGGACGGAGGGTCAGATGCACGGAGGGTCGGAAGCAAAGACAAATAACACCGCAACTGCCGCGCATAATAACGGGCAATTTTATTATAGGCTCGTTATTAAAAGGCGCGCCTGCCAATTCCAAACCTGTATTATGCCCTGGTAGGCGCACCTTTTAAGGTGCGGCATTTAAGATAAAACACAACCAACTACCGCGGATAATATTGCATGATGTTTGATGTAGATGCAATATTAAAGACCCGCGCCTGCCAATACAAAACATAAAACTATTCCTGGTAATCTTTAATAAACTTCATTACCTCGGATTTTATGGAATCGCGTATATCGCGGATTTTGGCAATTTTTTCTTCTTCTGTCCCTTCGGTTTTTGACGGGTCATTAAAAGGCCAGTGTAACTTTGTTCCGGTGCCCGGAAATATCGGGCACCTTTCCGCGGCTTCCGCGTCGCACACAGCCACAACATAAGAGAATAATTTACCCTGCTTATAGAAGTCAAACACGCTCTTGGTTTTATTTTTGGATATGTCTATGCCGTCTTCAGCCATTACTTTTACAACAAGGGGGTTTAAGACTCCCGGTTCCAGCCCCGCGCTTTCTGCTGAAAACTTATCCCCTCCGAATTTATTCAGATATGCCTCTGCCATCTGTGACCGCGCGCTGTTGTGAATGCAGATAAAAAGCACTTTTTGCATAATTGCCTCCTGATTTTAATTTTTTCCAGTATCCATCAGGGCAGTTAAAGTTTTGTGAACTTTTTGTTAATATTCAGTTAAAAAACGCGCCGTATAAAAGGTAAACGGCGGCCAAAATAACAAGCACGCCGCACGCTTTCTTTATTATCATAACAGCTTTGGATTTTTCACCCCAGTGCAGGTATTTTTCCACAAGTTCCGTAAATGTTCCGGCAAGCACTATTACCCCGCAGTGGCCGGCGGCATAAAGCGTTACAAGCAAAACCGAGTATAAAATATTTTCTGCAGCATAGTTAAACGCAACAGCCAGCATTGGCGCCATGTACGCAAATGTGCACGGCCCAAGCGCCACGCCGAATAC
>JAKQNO010000081.1 GCA_029565735.1 bacterium | reverse complement strand
CTTTTTCCGTGGTAGGAAAGCAACCATTATACAGCGAGTAAAACCCTCTTTTCTTAATTTACACACTTTGTTATACACTAACGGCAAGTATTCTATATTGACAAATGGTTTCTGTGGTAATATAATCAAATAACTTATTTTTATTAAAAAAGTATATTTTAAAGGCGAAAAACGGAATTATGCGTTTTTGTGAACGTTATAATTCTGTTTTTATGCGTTTATATTTACAGGAGAGGCAAACATGGCAAAAGACACGGTAAAAGCCGGGCTTATTGGTTTTGGAACCATTGGAACCGGGGTTGTGAAATTATTTAAGAATTCAGCGGAGCTTATTAACGCAAAATCAGGCATTAAAGTTGAACTTGTCAAAATCTGCGACCTTGACATAAAACGCGACAGGGGCGTTAAGCTTGCGCCCGGAATGCTTACCACAAACGTAAATGACATAATAGAAAATCCCGAAATTGACATTGTCATAGAGCTTATGGGCGGCTATAAACCCGCGCTTGATTTTGTAACCCGCGCGTTAAAAAACGGCAAGCGTGTTGTTACCGCAAACAAGGCTTTAATCTCCAAATACTGGGAAGAAATAAGCGCGGCTTCAAAAGAAGGCGACGCGGAAATTATGGCGGAAGCATCGGTGGGCGGCGGCATACCCATACTGCGCGGCCTTGATAAAGGCCTTGCCGCGAATAAAATAGAAAAAATAATGGCTATTTTAAACGGCACCTGCAACTACATACTTACAAAAATGACAGTTGATAAAATGTCTTTTGACGCCGCTTTAAAAGAAGCGCAGCAGAAAGGTTTTGCCGAAGCAGACCCCACCCTTGATATTGAAGGGTTTGATACAATGCACAAAATTACGGTGCTTTCCAGGATGAGCTTTGGCAAAGGCATAAAGCACGAAGACATTCACGTTGAAGGTATTAAGGGAATAGATTACACGGATATCAAATACGGCCAGGAAATGGGCTATGTTATGAAGCTTCTGGCAATCGCGCAGCGCTGCAAAGAAGGAATCAACGTACGCGTGCATCCTGTGTTTGTGCCGCAGATGAACCTTTTAGCTTCCGTGAATTACGAATACAACGCCATATTTGTCCGCGGCGACGCGGTGGGCGACACTTTATTTTACGGCAAAGGCGCGGGCGAAATGCCCACTGCTTCCGCTGTGCTTTCTGATGTTATCTATATTGCAAGAAATATGGCGTCAGGCGCAAAGCACGTAAGGTACGCTTCAAAGGCAAAGGCCGAAAAAGTTAAGGTTCTGCCCATTGGCGAAACCATAAACAGATATTATATCCGCTTTAATGTGGTGGATAAGGCCGGAGTAATGGGCGAAATTACAGGCGTGCTTGGGAAACACAATATAAGCATAGCTTCCGTCATCCAGAAAGAACAGAATCAGCACGCGAAGGTTCCTGTTGTTTTCATGACCTACGCGGCCAAGGAAGCCGATGTAATAAAAGCGTTAAAAGCGATAGATAAGCTTGCGATAGTAAAAGAAAAAACAGTAATGTACAGGGTCATTGAATAAAAACACTGCGAAAATGGAGAGTTGAAGAAAATGGAGCGCTACACGGGACTTATTAACAAATACGGAAAATATCTGCCGGTTTCACGCAAGACTCCGGTTATAACCTTAAACGAAGGCAATACGCCGCTTATAAGGTTTTACAGGCTTGAAAAAATGGTCGGCGAAAATGTTGAACTGTACGGCAAATACGAAGGCTTAAACCCGACCGGTTCCTTTAAGGACCGCGGTATGACAATGGCAATATCCAAGGCCGTTGAAAAAGGCGCGCGCGCCACAATCTGCGCGTCAACCGGAAACACTTCCGCTTCCGCGGCGGCTTATTCCACCCGCGCGGGAATTACAAGTTATGTTGTGATACCAAACGGCTACATAGCGCTTGGAAAACTTTCACAGGCATTGATTCACGGCGCGAAAGTAATTGCCGTTGAAGGCAACTTTGACGACGCTTTAAGGATAGTCCGCGAAGTATGCGAAGAGCTTCCGATAGAGCTTGTGAACTCCCTTAATCCGTTCAGGATACAGGGGCAGAAAACCGCCGCTTTTGAAATTGTGGATTTTCTTGGCGAAGCGCCGGATTACCACTGCATACCCGTGGGCAATGCCGGCAACATAACGGCTTACTGGATGGGTTACACAGAATACAAAGCCGATAAAAAATCAAAAAAACTTCCAAAGATGTGGGGTTTTCAGGCAGCGGGTTCAGCGCCCATTGTGCTTGGAAAGCCGGTGGAAAAACCTGATACAATAGCAACAGCGATAAGGATAGGAAATCCGGCAAGCTGGAAACAGGCGCTTGCGGCCCGCGATGAATCTGAAGGCATGATAGATATGGTGACTGACGCGGAAATTTTAAACGCGTACAAACTTTTGGCGCAGAAAGAAGGCGTCTTTGTTGAGCCTGCTTCGGCGGCTTCTGTTGCCGGGCTTTTAAAGTTCGGAAAAAAGAACCTTCCAAAAAAGAAAAAATTAAAAATTGTGTGCACGTTAACCGGCAACGGCATCAAAGACCCGGACTGCGCCATTAAGAACGTTGAATTCAAACCGATTGTCGTTAAAGCGGAATTAAAACAGATAATGAAGATAATAAAATAGGGATTCTGCATATTTCAGGAGGATGATGATGAAAAAGACATTATTTATCGCTGGGCTTATTTTAACATTATGTACTTGTGTTTTCGCGGCAGAGGCCGGCGAAAGCGCGGGTGCGGCTGAAGGCGGAAAAAGCCCGCAGCTTCAGGGCGGGGAAAAACAGTCTGCCGCCGCGTTTAAAGCCTATAATGAAGGGTATACAAAATATCTGGCGCACAATTATAAAGACGCCCTTAAAGATTTTAATAAGGCGATAAAACTTAAACCTGAATACGCAAAATCCTATAATTTTGCCGGGCTTGCGTACGCCGCGATGAAAAAAAATAACCACGCCATACACATGTATAAAAGGGCAATTAAGGCGGATCCGGTTTATTCCGAAGCATACCATAATATGGGCATAGCTTTTGAAATTAAAAAGGACAGGGCTGCCGCTGAAAGTTTTTACCGCAAAGCAATTGAACTTGATAATGACAGCCATATTTTTGTAAGGTCTTCTTTAAACCTTGCGGAAATGCTCCGTCAGGACAAAAAATTTGATGAAGCGCTTGAGATATTAAGAAAGGCGATGATTTACGAACCTAATTTCGCGGAGCTTCATAACGCCGCGGGCCTTGTTTATCTTGACAGCAGGGATGTGGTTGAAGATGATGAGGCTTATAATTACGCCGTTAAGTTCTTTAAAAAAGCCCTTGAATTTGACCAGCACTATGTTGAAGCCGCCACAAACCTTGGCGTGGCATATTTAAGAAAGGGAATGCTTGAAAAGGCAATCACCCAGTTTGAAGCGGCAATTAAGATAAATAAAAATTTTGCGGGCGCCCATTACAATTACGCCGGCGCGCTTGTCATAAAAGAATACTATAAGAAAGCCATAGCTCATTTTAAAAAAGCCATAGAATTAAAACCTGATTTTTTTGAGGCGTATTACGGAATGGGAAAAGCACAGGAAAAGATAAATCTTTTTAAAGAAGCCGAAGATTCCTATAAAAAAGCAGTTGAAATCAATAAGGAATACGAACCTGCGGTACAGGCAAAAGCCAATGTCAGGGAGATAAGAAAAAGTTTTGTCAGCCACATAGAGTTTAAGAAAAAAGCCGCTGAAGGCGAAGAGGGCGAAGAAACAGAAGAAGAAACAGCCGAAGGCGAAGAGGGTGAAGAAGGTGAAGACGGCGAAGTTGTAAAGAAAAAAGCCGTTGATGAGGAAGACGTGGAAGATTTAAGGCTGGAAGAAGAGAAGGTAAAATCGGAAGAAGATGAGGAAGAGGAAGAATAATTACCGAGGGACGGATGCACAGATGCACGGATGTACGGAAGGTTTTATGTCCTTCAGATCCTTATGGTAGGATATGTTTTATTTAAGGGCTATGGCTTAATACGCTTTGGGCTGACATATAATCTTCTATTTAATGGATGGATGGTAAATATATGAAATACATAATACTTCTTGCCGACGGAATGGCAGACAGGCCGGTTAAGGAGCTTAACGGCAAGACCCCGCTTGAAGCCGCGTTTAAACCAAATATGGATGCAATTTTCAGGCGTTCAAAATGCGGAATGGTAAAAACTTTGGTTGACGGTTATCCGCTGGGTTCTGATATTGGAAACATGTCTGTTCTTGGAAATAACCCTGAATTACATTATACCGGGCGCGCGCCGATGGAAGCTTCAAGCATGGGTTTAAAGCTTGAAAGCGACGATGTGGCTTTTCGGTGCAACCTTGTAAGCATAGACGGCACAAAGATGAAGGATTATTCCTGCGGGCATATAACAACAGCGGAAGCTGATGAAATTATAAAAACTATAGACAAAGAACTTGGCGGCGGGGCTTACAGGTTTTATACGGGCAAAAGCTACAGGCATATTATGGTTACAAAAGGCGGAGAAGATACCAAAGCAGTGCCTCCGCACGACATAACAGGCAGGGAAATAAGCGGCAACATGCCGGCGGGGAAAAAAGAAAAAGAACTTATTTCCCTTATGGAACGTTCGCGTGAAATTTTAAAGGACCATCCTGTAAACAAAGCAAGGCGCGCGGCCGGAAAAAATACCGCGGATATGATATGGCTTTGGGGCCAGGGCAGGCGCATGGAAATTCCGGCTTTTAAGGATAAGTACGGCAAGTCGGGCGCTGTTATTTCCGCAGTTGACCTGGTAAACGGAATAGGCATGGCAATGGGGCTTGATGTAATTAAAGTCCCCGGCGTTACGGGTTTTATTGACACCAATTTTAAGGGCAAGGCGCAGTACGCGCTTGATGCCTTAAAAACCCATGATTTTGTTTATGTGCACGTGGAAGCTACAGATGAAATGGGCCATATAGGCGATTATAAAGGCAAGGTGCTTGCCATAGAAAAGTTTGATTCAGAGGTATTAAAGACAATTATGGAAGGCATTGGCGCCATTGGCGACTGCAGGGTCATGATTACTTCTGACCACGCCACGCCGATTTCAGAACGCACGCATACGGCGGAACCTGTGCCTTTTGTGATATATGATTCGCGCGCAGATTATAGTAATAAAGTGCAGGAGTATTCGGAAAAACAGATTGCCCAAAAGAGCGGTTTGTATTATGACAAGGGCTGGATTTTATTCGGCGATTTTATAAATAACAATATCTGACATCATATATTTGTAAAACAGGAGGATAACATGGCTTTGGTGGTACAGAAATACGGCGGCGCGTCACTTGCCACGCCGGAAAAAATGCTTCACGTGGCCGACAGGATTATTAAAATGAAAAAGAAAGGCAATGATATGGTTGTAGTTGTTTCGGCGCCGGGGGACACAACAGATGACCTTGTGTCATTCGCGGAAAAATTATCGGAAAATCCTCCGGAACGCGAAATGGATATGCTTTTATCCACGGGAGAACAGCAGTCAATCGCGTTAATGAGCATGGCGCTTAATCATAAGGGGTGCCCCGCGATTTCTTTTACCGGCCAGCAGGTTGGAATCATAACGGACAAATCGCATACGCAGGCAAGGATTAAGGCGATAGAGGGGATTGGAAAAATTAAAAAAGCTTTAAAAGACGGAAAAGTTGTTGTTGTGGCCGGTTTTCAGGGCATAACGGAAGAAGAAAACATCACCACCCTTGGCCGCGGCGGTTCGGACTTAACGGCGGTCGCGCTGGCGCACGCGTTAAAAGCTGATGTGGCTGAATTTTTAAAGGACGTGCCGGGAGTGTTAACGACAAATCCGTCGGTGTGCCCTGACGCTTCCAAAATTGATTTTCTTTCATACGATGAAATGCTGGAACTTGCAAGCAGCGGCGCGCAGGTTTTATACAACCGCTCCGTGGAGTTTGCCAAAAATTACGACGTGGTTCTTCATGTAAGGGGGACTTTTACCGAAACAAACGGCACAATAATCAAAAAGGAGGATTCCAAAATGGAAAAAATAGTGGTAAGCGGAATAACATACAGCAAGAATGAAGCAAAGGTGACTTTAAAAAGCGTTCCCGACAGGCCGGGTGTGGCTTCAAAAATCTTTTCAACCCTTGCAGATGCAGGCGTAAACGTTGATATTATCATTCAGAACGTAAGCGAAAAAGGGACAACAGACGTTTCTTTCACGACAATCCGCAAGGATATAAAAAAGACAATTAAGGTGGTTGAAGATATTGTCAAAAAAACAGGCGCCGCAGGTTATTCTGTTGATGAAAAAGTGGGCAAGGTATCAGCCGTCGGCGTGGGGATGAGGACGCACACGGGCATAGCTTCCAAAATGTTCGGCGCGCTTGCTGACGCCAAAGTGAATATAAATATGATATCAACTTCGGAAATAAAGATATCGTGCGTTGTGGCTGAAGACGACACTGAAAAAGCAGTAAAGGCGCTTCACGCCGCGTTTGGACTTGGCAAAAAAAGCGGTTCCAAAAAATAAGGGGTGCGTGATGGAAGAAAATATAAAGCAGGAAGCAATACAGGCGCAGGCCGGTGAACCGAAGAAAGAAAAAAAAGACGCGGAATTTTCCGTGGCCTGGCACCTGAAGGTTCTTGCCGTAATTTACGCGGCGCTTGCGGTTTTTTACGTGCTTTTAAAGATATTTCTTAAATAGATATTTTAAATTTTATCAGGGGAGAAAACGATGGCGGCAAAGAAAATATTTGTTTATGACACGACCTTAAGGGACGGGTCCCAGAGCGCAAGAATCACATATTCGCTTGAGGACAAGCTTGCCATTGCGAAAAAACTTGATGAACTTGGGGTTGATTACATTGAAGGCGGATGGCCCATGAAGGGCGTAAATTCCAAGGACTTTGAATTCTTTAAAAAAGCAAAGAAAATTCAGTTTAAGCACGCGAAACTTGCGGCGTTTGGATCCACAAGGCGCGCCAAGAATAAAGTGCAGGATGACGCAACTTTAAATTCGCTTCTGGAAGCCGGAACAGGCGTCATAACTGTTTTTGGAAAGTCATGGCCCCTTCACGCGGAAAAAATACTTGGAATATCCCTTGAAGAAAACCTTAAAATCATAAGTGAATCGGTTGCATACCTTAAGGATAAGAAAAAAGAGGTAATTTTTGACGCTGAACATTTTTTTGACGGATATAAGGATAATCCGGAATACGCCATAAAGTGCCTTCTGGCCGCGCAGAACGCCGGTGCCGACTGCGTATGCCTTTGCGAAACAAACGGAGGAGCGCTGCCTCATGAGGTTGAATCAATAACAAAGGCGGTAACTGACGCGGTAAAAATAAAAGTCGGAATTCACACTCATAATGATTCGGAACTTGCAGTGGCAAATTCAATAGTGGCTGTCAAAGCCGGGGCGGTTCAGGTGCAGGGCACAATGAACGGATTCGGCGAAAGGGCGGGCAACGCTAACCTTATGTCAATAATTCCGATACTATCATTAAAGATGGGTTACGATACAATACCGGCTAAGAACCTGAAAAAACTGACAGAAACGTCCCACTACCTTTATGAAATTGCAAATATACCGCCGGATGACAGGCAGCCCTTTACGGGGAAGAACGCTTTTGCCCATAAAGCGGGCGTTCACGCGAACGCCGTGTTAAAAGAAGCAAGGGCTTATGAACATATGGCTCCGGAACTTGTAGGCAATACAAGGCAGATTCTTATATCAGACCAGGCGGGCGCAAGTTCGCTTATGTTTAAGGCAAAACAATGGGGCATTGACCTTGACAAAGACGACCCAAGGACAAAAGATTTTATAGTTCAGATAAAAAAAATGGAAGAACAGGGGTATGAATTTAAGGATGCCGACGCTTCGCTGGAAATGTTTTTAAAGAAAAAAATGTCAAAGCACAGCAAGTTTTTTGAACTTGAAGGGCTTAAAGTTATCGTTGAAGACAAAGGCGGGGTAATGGTGTCTGAGGCCACCATAAAATTAAAGGTTAAAGGGCAGACAGAACACACCGTGGCGGACGGAATAGGCCCGGTTGGCGCGCTGGACAGCGCACTGCGTAAAGCCCTTATTAAATTTTATCCAAAAATAAAAGATATGCACCTTGTGGATTTTAAAGTAAGGGTGATTGAAGGCTCCGCGGGGACAAGCGCAAAGGTGCGTGTTTTAATTGAAAGCTCCGACAAAAACGATGTCTGGACAACGGTTGGCGTATCGGAAAATATAATAGAAGCAAGCTGGCTTGCGCTGGTTGATTCGGTGGAATATAAACTTTTAAAGAAATAAATAAGGAGCATAAATGAAATCAGAAGTATATTTCACGCCCTTTGGCGCAAAGCATTTTGATGACAGCATTTTATCGCGCCTTGAAAAGATGTTTGACCGGTCCGGCGCGGGAAGCATAATCAAAGAAGGCGACCTGGTAGCCGTAAAAGCGCATTTTGGAGAGCACGGCAATGTATCTTTTATCTCTCCGGTTTATTACAGGACAATAATTGACAGGATAAAAATGTGCGGCGGAAATCCTTTTATAACAGACAGCAATACATTGTATGTCGGCGAAAGAAACAACGCGGTAAAGCACCATAATATCGCGGCCAAACACGGATTCACGATAGAAACTGCCGGGGCTCCCGTAATTATCGCGGACGGCCTTATGGGCACTGATTTTGTTGAAGTTGAAATAAACGGCAAACACATAAAAAAAGCTAAAATAGCATCCGCTGTCTATTGGGCGCCAAAAATGATAGTCGTGTCGCACTGTAAGGGCCACATGCTGACGGGTTTTGGCGGAACTTTAAAAAATCTTGGAATGGGCGCCGCGTGCAGGGCGGGAAAACAGGAGCAGCATTCGGGCCAGGTTCCAAAATTCATAAGCGACAAATGCACCGGCTGCGGCGAATGCGTGGAATGGTGCAACTTTAACGCGATAGAAATTAAGGGAAACAAAGCGGTAAATATGCCGGATAAATGCGCAGGCTGCGGCGAATGTATTGCCGCGTGCAGGTTTGACGCCATTGAAAGCAACTGGGATGTGGATGCCGGTATTATGCAGGAAAAAATGGCTGAATACGCGGCAGCCTCCGTTAAGAATAAAAAAAGAGGGGTGTTTTACTTTAATTTTGTAATCAACGTCACCCCGGAATGCGACTGCGCGCCTTCAAGCGATAAATACCTTGTGCCTGACATTGGAATACTTGGATCTTTTGACCCTGTGGCGCTTGACGCTGCTTGTGTTGACCTTATTAATAAAGCTTCTGTGATAACAGGCAATGTGTCGGACAAAGAAAGCTATGAATTGAAGCACGCGGAACATGACAAGTTTCGGATGGTTCACCCGAAAATGGACTGGAACTCTCAGTTAAAACACGCTGAAGAACTTGGAATGGGAACAAGGGAATACGAACTTATAGAGATATAATAATCGGAGACGAGATGAACAATAAAGCAATTGGTGTTTTTGATTCCGGGCTTGGCGGCCTTACTGTTGTAAAAGAGATTATGAAGACAATGCCCGATGAAAAAATAGTGTATCTTGGGGATACCGCAAGGACGCCTTACGGGACGAAAACAAAAGAAACTATAATACGTTTTTCCGTTGAAAACACAAACTTTCTTCTTAAAAAAAACGTAAAAGCAGTGGTGGTGGCCTGTAATACGGCTTCGGCGCTTGCTTTAAATGAAATAAAAAAACAATTCGGAATAAATATAATAGGCGTTATTGACGCCGGCGCAAGGGCTGCCGTGGCCGCGACTGAAAATAAAAGGATAGGAATAATAGGGACAAAAGCGACCATAGGCAGCGGAATATACGAAAAAACTATAAAGAAATATAATCCTGATATTAAAGTATTTTCAAATCCGGCGCCATTGCTTGTGCCGCTGGTGGAAGAAGGCTGGCTTGACAGAGAAGAAACCGAGGGTATTTTAAAATATTACCTTGCGCCTTTTAAGGGTAAAAAGATAGACACGCTTGTGCTTGGCTGCACGCATTACCCTCTTTTAAAACCGCTTATCCGCAAAATAATGCCCGATGTAAGCGTTATAGATTCGGCAAAGGAAACCGCGGCTGTGGTATCCAACCTTCTTATAATGAAAAATCATGTTGCAAAAAAAGGCAATTCAAAAACATCCGCTTTCTACGTTACCGACACGCCTGCCGCCTTTAACAGGGTGGGAGCGATGTTTTTAAAGGGAAGAATGATTAAGGCAAAAAAAATAACTTTATAAGCTTTAAAAGGCGGTTTTAAATGTATGAACTTATGGTAAAGGACAGCTTTGCGTCAGCTCATAATCTGCGTGAACACAAGGGCAAATGTGAACACCTGCACGGCCACAATTATATGGTGGAAGCATACTTTAAAAGGTATGACCTGCAGGCAAACGGGCTTGCTGTTGATTTTAATGTCTTAAAAGCCGCCCTTAAAAAAGTCACGGAATATCTTGACCATAAATATTTAAACGAGGATATTGAATTCTTCAGGACAAACAACACTTCTGCCGAGAATATTGCAAGGTTCATATATGAAGAACTTGAAAAAGAGGTAAAAGAAGCGTCTGTCTGCAGGGTTAATGTATATGAATCCGAAAAGGCGATGGTTTCTTACACAAAATAATACGCGGGGTGTTAAATGCGCGGCAACAGGGCAAAAGATGAAATGAGGGCGGTAAAGATTACCCGCGATTTTATAAAGTACGCGGAAGGTTCGGTGCTTGTGGAATTTGGCGATACAAAGGTAATATGCACCGCCACTGTTCAGAATGACGTACCTCCTTTTTTAAAAGGCAGGGGCACGGGATGGGTAACGGCGGAATATTCAATGCTGCCGCGTTCAACCAATACAAGAAACCAGAGGGATTCCGTAAAGGGCAAAACCAACGGCAGGGCGCAGGAAATACAAAGGCTTATCGGCAGGTCGCTGCGCGCGGTTGTGGATGTTAAGAAACTTGGGGAACGCACCATTATAATAGACGCTGACGTTATGCAGGCGGACGGCGGCACAAGGACCGCGGCCATTACAGGCGCTTATGTGGCGCTTTATGACGCGGCGGAAAAACTTATGAAAAGCGGGGAAACCGAATCCAATGCCGTAACCGGTGTTGTGGCTGCCGTATCCGCGGGGCTTAAAAACGGGGAAGCGCTTCTTGACCTTAATTACGCCGAAGATTCATCGGCGGATGTGGACATGAACATTGTTATGACCGGCACGGGTAAATTCATAGAGCTTCAGGCAACCGCCGAGAGAAAACCTTTTACACCCGAAGACTTAAACAGGATGACAGCGCTTGGAAAAAAAGGCATAGAAGAGCTTTTCATCATTCAGAAAAAAGCGCTTGGTATATAAAAATGACAGAAATAGTGCTTGCTTCAAACAATAAAAACAAAGCAAAGGAAATTGCCCATATATTTAAAGGGTCAGGTTTCAGGATTCTTACCCTTGATGAAATAGGTTTTAAGGGAGACATTAAGGAAACAGGTGAGACTCTTAAGGAAAATGCCGCGATAAAGGCGCGCGCTGTATGGAAAAAAGCCGGCGGCAGGACGGTAATAGCGGATGACACCGGGCTGGAAGTTGATTATCTGGCAAAAGCGCCGGGCGTATATTCGGCAAGGTTTGCGGGCCCCGGATGCACTTATAATGATAATAACGTGAAGCTTTTAAAGCTTATGCAGGGCGTAAAAAAACCGCAGAGAAAAGCTTTGTTCAGGACTGTTATATGCATAGTTTTTCCGGATAAAGCAGAAGCCTTTGCGGAAGGAAGGGTAAGCGGTTATATTACAGAAAAGCCGGGAGGCAAAGATGGTTTTGGTTATGACCCGGTATTCTTTTACAGGCCTGCCGGCAGGACATTCGCGGAAATGAATCTTTCACAGAAAAATAAAGTTTCACACAGGCAGAAAGCGGTAAAGAAAGCGCTGGTTATTATAAAGAAAAAGCAGGGCAAAAAAAACGTTTAACCGCTTTTTAACAGCAAAAACACCATATTTTTATAGGGTTTTAAAGGTGTGTATCTGGTTTTGAAACCCTATTTTAATAAATAAAAAATATATATTGACAATAAAATGCAAATAATATATTATGGCTTTACTCACTTAAAAATAAAGTATAGTTTCGGAGGATATATGAAAAGAATATCAGCTGCGGTGTTTGCATGCTTCTTAATGTTTATACTTAACATATCTGTTTTTGCTTCTCAGGAAGTCCTTTCATCTAAGGCTGAAAATAAAACCGATTTTAAGGCAAATGCCAAAATAATAGGCGTTGCCGATGCGAATAAACAGTATTCATATGTTGATATGGGCAAAGCTCAGGGCGTTAAAGTAGGGGACAAATTTTATGTTGAAGGCAAGTATGGCAAGGTTCAGGTGGAAGTTGTCCAGTCTTTTGACAGGATGTCGGCAGTTAAAGTTGTTGACAGTTTCCTTCTTGGCGAAGGCCAGGAAGGCCAGATAATACCGCAAAGCAGATACGCAAAGGCGGAAATTAAGCAGTACAGGGTAAAACCTTACACGGTTGTAAAAAAGAAACCGGCAGCAAAAAAGACAATAGCAAAGAAAAAGGCTGCGCCTAAAAAAGAAGCGGTTCCTGAACCTGTAATAGATGTACCGGCAGCGCCTGAAGCAGCTGTTGAATTCCCGGGTATGGAAGGTATGGATACAATGGCTGAACCCGGAATGGAAGCAGAGCCGGGCATGGATATGATGGCTGAACCCGGAATGGAAGGTATGCCGGGCGATGATCTTGGTATGGATTCAGGAATGGGACTTGAAGATGAAAGTGTAGGATTACCAGGTGAAGAAATGCCCGCCGATGACATGGGAATGGGCGACGATATGGGAATGCCAGCTGATGATATGGGAATGGGCGATGACATGGGAATGCCAGCTGATGATATGGGAATGGGCGATGACATGGGAATGCCCGCCGATGACATGGGAATGGGCGATGACATGGGCATGCCCGCTGATGACATGGGAATGGGCGATGATATGGGAATGCCTGCTGATGATATGGGAATGGACGATATGGGCATGGGCGATGACATGGGAATGCCTGCTGATGATATGGGAATGGACGATATGGGCATGGGCGACGACATGGGAATGCCTGCTGATGATATGGGAATGGACGATATGGGCATGGGCGACGACATGGGAATGCCTGCTGATGATATGGGAATGGATGATATGGGAATGCCGGAAGACGACATGGGCATGCTGCCCGGTGACGAACTTCCGCCAATGCCTTAAATGACAAATAAATCATTTCTTAAAAGGAGTGTGAAATTATGAAATTTAAGTCTTTGAAGGTTTTGGTTATTGCTTTAGTGGCTGTTTTTTCCGCGGGGTTGATTTTTGCCGCTACCGCAGAGCAGTATCTTGCTCAGGGTAACAAGTTCTTAAAGGCAAAACAGTACGATAAAGCCATTCAGTATTATAGCGCAAGCGCAAAGATGAAACCTACGGATGCTGCCTATTATTACATGGGGCTTGCGTATTACATGAAAGGGAAAAAAGCGGAAGCTTTATCTTCTTTTCAGAATGCGTTAAAGGTTAATCCGTCAAATGCAAACGCGAAGAAAATGGTTGCAAAACTTCAGGGCGGCGGATCTGCAGCCGGCGGAAGCAAAGCTAATCAGTATCTTACAATGGGGCATAAATATTTAAAGGCGGGACAATACGATAAAGCTATTCAATATTATAACGCAAGCGCCAAAACACAGCCGACATATCAGGCTTACCAGTTTATGGGAACCGCATATTATAAAAAAGGCGACAAAGCAAACGCTAAAATTGCTTATGAAAAATCGCTTCAGCTTAATCCCAATAATACAGGCGTAAGAAACATACTTGCAAAACTTGGCGGCGGTGACGCTTCTTCAGAACCGCGTTTAAGCCAGCAGATGGGCGTTCATCCGCTTCTTTTAGCGGGCCTTTTTGCGGGAACGATAGCAGTTCTTTTCTTATTCTAAAAATTTAAACTGTTGATATTTAAGAGGCAGGTGTGGCTTAGGCCATATCTGCCTCTTATTATTTATGGTTCCTTAAAGTAGAGACGCAACATGTTGCGTCTAAGGTTTGGCAGTAGAAGGTAGGTCTTAAAAGTAGAGACGCAATATATTGCGCCTCTACAGTAAGGGCAAAAGATTTTAAAGTAGAGACGCAACATGTTGCGTCTCGGGTTTGGTATAAAAAGACAGACGCAGTTTATTGAACTAAAAAAACATTGAGGGGTGTTTTTAATTGAAGCTGTTTAATAATAAATACCGCACGGATTCCGTAAGGTTAAAATCATGGGATTATAGTTCTTCGGGTTTTTATTATGTTACAATTTGTGTTTTGAACCACAAACATAGTTTTGGTGTTGTTGACAGTCAATCGGTTAATCTAAATGGATTAGGAGAGGCAGCATCACGTTTCTTCCTGGGCATACCTGAACACTTTAATAATGTATCTATTGCCAATCACATAGTTATGCCCAATCATATTCATGGGATTATTGTGGTTAATAAAGAAGAAAAAATACAAGGAGAAAAATGCAATAGCCGCAGCCTTAAAGGGCACAAGAAAGGGTCGCTATCAGTTATTATATCCCAGTATAAAGCCGCGGTAAAAAGATTTGCGGTAAAAAATAATATGGATTTTAATTGGCAGGACAGTTATTATGAACACATAATAAGAGATGAAAAATCGATGATGAAGATTAGTGAGTATATTCAATTAAATCCGTTAAGATGGGAATTAGACGAGTACAATACATAAAAGCGGTCATGTGTTAAATGTTTGGCGTTGGTTTTCAGATCTTAAAAGCGAGGCGCAATATATTGCGCCTCTACAGTAAAGGAAAAAGAATTTAAAGTAGAGACGCAACATGTTGCGCTTAAGGTTTTGTGGTGATGTTTTGTCTGTTAAGAGCAAGGCGCAATATATTGCGCCTCTACAGTAAAGGCAAAAGAATATAACAAAGTAACCAAAACATGGAGGGTGTGATGGGGCAACAAACGGATTATGGGGACGGCCATATAAAAAGGCTGAAAGAAAGGTTCAACAGCGGCGCGGTTTCAAGGCAGGAAATAGTTGAACTGCTGTTATCTTATGTAATCAAACGCAGGGACGTAAAACCTCAGGCGCGTGAGATATTTTCGTTATGCGGAGATAATTTCAGGCGGTTATTTTCGGTCATTGACAATGAAAATATCGCGGGAATCGGGGAAGAAACAAAGACCTTTTTCAGGGTAATAAAAACCTTTCTGGATAATTACGCAAAAGATTCTTTTAAGGGAAAGCCGTTCCAGGTTAAAAATCAGCAGGATATAATTGAATATTTCAGGGCTGTCTGTGAAGGGGCTGACAGGGAAGCGGTTTATGCGCTTTTTCTTGACGCCAAGAATAAGGTGATAATAAACTCCAAAATAAGCGAAGGCACGCTGACGCAGTCTGTGGTTTATCCAAGGGAAATTATTAAAACAGGAATCAAGCACGGCGCTTTAAGCGTTGTGCTTGTACATAATCATCCAAGCGGCGATCCTGCGCCTTCCGCCGGCGACAAAAGAATAACCAAAAGGCTGCTGTTTTCATTAAAAGAAATGGATATGGCGCTGCTTGACCATTTAATTGTGGGCAGCGGAGGCAACTACTTCAGCTTTTATGACGCGGGATTAATCCGTGAATACAGCTCGGCATACAGAGACGTGGAAGAAGATATGGTGAATAAATGATAGATTGCAGCCCGGCTGCTCAGATGTTCGGCGCTCGGCAGGACAAAGACGCTTTAAAGGGCAAACTTAAATAAAACCGAACCGCTGAGCTTATTAAAACGAAAGTGCGCCGCCGGCATCTTCTGAATCCGGGTCGTCAGACTTGGTTTTCTTTGTGTCAGCCGGAGCTTCTTCGCCGTTTTCCTCGTAATCGCTGAAGTCGCTGTGCATGAAACTTGTTGATGCTTCTGAATGAAGGGTGCAGTATTTAACCGGTTCTGTGCCTTCCACAAAAGGCGCGTCAATCGGGTTGGGGCAGTTTTTATCAGCAAGCATACCGCTTTTTACGCATATTTTCTTGAAGACAATATTGTTGGGCACGGGAAATTCCGTGTCAGATGAACCATAAACTTTAAGCATTATATCCGCCCATAAAGGGGCGCAGGCATAGCCGCCTGTCATCTGCTTGCCAAGATTTTCTTTTGTATCACAGCCTATCCAAATGGCAAGCACCATCCGCGGTGTGAATCCTATAAACCAGGTGTCCGTAAATTCGTTTGTTGTCCCTGTTTTACCCGCCGCAGGGCCTGAAAATCCGCGGTTTCTGATGGAAGTGCCGGTGCCGCGGTCAATTACATTTTCCATCATGAATGTGACTATGTAAGAAGTGGTTTCCGGCAGCGCTTCTGTAAGGCGCGATGTACGGCTTTCAAGTTCTTTGCCGGAACTGTCTTTAACCGATAAAACCGACAGCGGATCCGGCTTCATTCCGCCGTTAGCTAAAGTGGCAAAAGCGGTTGTCATTTCCAGAAGGGATATTGATGAAGAACCAAGCGCCAGTGTCAGGTCATCCGCAAGCTCGCTGGTTATACCCATTTTATGCCCATATTTCTGCGCGGTCCTTATTCCTATTTTATCAAGAAGTTTGACCGTGACAACGTTTGTTGAAAATGCAAGCCCGTTTAATACAATCATAGGGCCGGAAAATTTTCCGCTGTAATTTTCGGGGCGCCAGTCAGTGCCGTTGGCATTTTTATATACGACAGGGGAGTCCATTATGACATCGGACACCCTGAAACCGTTATCAATGGCAGCGGTGTAAACAATCGGCTTAAAAGCGGAACCTGTCTGCCTTTTTGCCTGAACCGCGCGGTTGAATTCATTTTCGTTATAATCAAGGCCGCCTATCATGGCTTTTATGTTTCCGGTGGAAGGTTCCATTGCTATAAGCGCGCCCTGAAGCGGCTGGGCAAGTGGTTTGCCTCTCTGCTTTTCTATTTTTTCCTGGAGGGTCCTGACATGTTTTGTAAGAAGGTCCTGCGCTATATTCTGAAAATTTGTATCCAGGGTTGTATAAACCTTAAGGCCGCCTTTGTATATGACAGTGTTTCCGTAGGTGCCTTCAAGCTGCTGGCGTATATATTCAACAAAATACGGCGCGTTTTTTACTTCAAGTTTGCTTAATACCAAAGGTGTTGCAATTGCGGCGTCGCGTTCTTCCGGTGTTATTACTCCGCGTTCGGACATGATATTCAAAACCACGTCCCTTTTTTCTTTTGCCAGGCCCGGATTTCTGTATGGGTTATAGTTGGAAGGCGCCTGGGGAAGCGCGGCAAGCATTGCGCATTCGGGCAGGATAAGCTCTTCAACGTGTTTGCCGAAATAAGTCCTTGAAGCGGCTTCGACTCCGTAAGCGCCGGCGCCGAAAAATATCTGGTTGCAGTAAAGTTCAAGTATCTCGCTTTTTGTATAATATTTTTCTATCTGAAGCGCAAGCAGGGCTTCTTTTATTTTTCTGGCAATGGTTTTTTCCCGGTTTAAAAACAGGTTTCTTGCAAGCTGCTGCGTAATTGTGGACGCGCCTTCCACGATTTTGCCGTGGGTAAGGTTGTTAACGGTGGCGCGGATTATGGCTTTAAAATCAAATCCGCCGTGCTGATAAAAATTAGGGTCTTCTTTTGATAAGATTGCATTCTGAAGCAGGGCAGGGACCTGCGCTATTTTTACAACCGTGCGCTGTTCCGCAAAAAGCTGGCTGACAAGGTTCCCGTTATTGTCATATATTGCGGTGGACATGTTGGGTTTATAATTCCTTAAATCCGCGACTTCCGGTACTTCCTGCGTGTAAGCCAGAAATATGCCTGTGGCAGCGCCCAAAATAATGAAAGCCGCGATTATGTATACTGCAAGCATGAAATTTTTTTTCTTTTCAGGGTCAGGGCTGTTTGACGTGCTTTTCTTTTTTGAATCCGGGGCATCCGCGGATGATTTTCCTGTATATATGCTTCTGTATTCCAATGTACACCTCTGTGTAAGTTTTTAGCGGTAATTAAGACGTTTATAATTCTATCAATTTTTTGCCATTATTCAAGGGAAAAGATATTCGTGTGAATAACAAACATATACTATTGCCAAAAAGTCTTAAATTTGATATAACCTTAATGTTTCAGCAGTTGTATGTTCAAGCTTGTTCTTATTACACAGTTATATTTAAAGGTGGCTATATTTATAGGTGGCGGAGGGGTCCTCTTACGAGGACAAAACGATAGGAAAGTGGTATTATAATGTGTACGCTTCGCGTACACTTGCGTTTCAGCTCAGGCAACT
The DNA here is from genome assembly GCA_029565735.1 of bacterium. Taxonomy (GTDB): domain Bacteria; phylum Oederibacteriota; class PGYV01; order PGYV01; family PGYV01; genus PGYV01. Next base: position 1,070 of record JAKQNO010000081.1, on the reverse strand, counting down.
TTAGCTCCCGGAACTTAGGGAAACAGTTGTGCGGCATTTACAGTGTTCTTATTACACAGTTATATTAAAGGTGGCGGGGTAGCTCAGTTGGTCAGAGCAATCGGTTCATACCCGGTGGGTCGGGGGTTCAAATCCCTTCCCCGCTACCAAAAATATAATACAAAGGGATTTGAATGGAACGAGCGCCGAGCGAATAGCGAGGATGAAGCGAGCGACGGGGCCGAGCTGCGCAAAGCGCAGGGTGGCCAAATCCCTTCCTCGCTACCAAATAAGTCTTTTAATGTAGAGACGCAACATGTTGCGTCTCACGAATTTAAAAGGCGAGGCGTAACATGTTACGCCTCTACAGCAAGATTAATAAATGCAGCCGTATATGCAACAACACCTTATCCAAAATGTTTTTTTATCAGGGGAAAAATTGATATGAAGTTTTATCCTGCCATGCTTAGAGAAATAAAAAAACACATAAATGAAAACGATACAATTATTATCGGCGTATCCGGGGGGCCTGATTCAATGGCCCTGTTTAAACTTCTGGTATCAATATCCAAAAAATATAACCTTAAACTTATAGCCGCTCATTTTAACCACATGCTGCGCGGGACGGAAAGCAAACGGGATATGGAATTTGTTAAAAAAGAAGCGAAAAAAGCCGGTGTGGAATTTGTATGCAGGGAAAGAAATATAAACGTGCTTAATAAAAAAACAGGTTTTGGCACGGAAAAAACAGCCAGGGAAGAACGGTATAAATTTTTCATTGAAACCGCGGTTAAATACAAAGCCGAGAAAATAGCACTGGCGCACAATATGGATGATAACGCGGAAACAATCCTTTTCAGGCTTATTAAAGGAACCGGTACAAAAGGGCTGTGCGGTATTCCCGCAAAAAGAAAACTGGCTGAAGGTGAGTTTGGAATAAAAACAGGCAAAGATATTTTTATAGTAAGGCCGCTTCTTGGATTTTCAAAAAAACAGATAATGTTGCTTTTAAAAGAGTTAAAACAAAGATATGTCACTGACAGCAGCAACAGGGAATCTGTATATCAGCGGAACATTATAAGGAACAAATT
>JAKQNO010000099.1 GCA_029565735.1 bacterium | reverse complement strand
TTTCCATTCTTCAACGCCTGCTTTCGCGTTTGCCATCTGCGCGTTGTCTTCCGCAAGGTCCCTGTCTCCTATCTGCTTTAACAGGGCTTTTAACTTATTAAGCGCTTCTTTGTTGACAGCTTCAAGCACAGGGGTAAACAGTTTAACAGTCTGCACGGGCGTTGAAGCCGTGCTTCCAAGTTTGTCTGTCGCTTCAAATATAAAAGTGTATTCGCCGTCAGATAAGGGCTGGTATTTGTTGTCAGTACCGTTCCACACAATCTGCGAAGGCGGAGTGTTTATGTCAACATACGATTTTACAAGGTTGTTGTTCTTGTCAAGAATGTTTAACGCCCACCTGTCAATTCCCGCCTTGGAAGTTGCATTAAGCTTGAATATAACCGTTTCGCCGTTTTTAGGCGCGAAAGAAATAGGCTCTACAGCCGCGAACACGTCGGGCGTGGGCAGTTTTCTTGCCACTTTTCCCCATTCCCAGTGAAGCGAAATCCAGTGAGAATCGCCTTCGTTTTCAGCTTCCTGTCCAAGCGGTATTCCGCATACATACGCGTAGTCAATTCCAAAAATATACTTGGCTGACAATCCAAGCGACATTCTCCATGTTCCCGGATACATAACATCCACAAGGCCGCCCCTTACCGCAAAATGGCCGTCAATAAACCATTGCTCGGCGCCGAAATTAAACCTGTATTTTTCCTGTTCCAGAACGCCCGGGTCATTTACGGAATTAAAGTCAACGGAGAAACTTGTGACTTCTTTTTCTATAAGCTGAGTTGTGCGCATTGAAAGCCCGATTGTTGACGTAAAATATAAGTTCTTTTCTATCCCTGTTTTATATCTTTTCATCTGTCCGGAAACATCCCTTAACATAATGGAAATATTAAGGTCCTTCAGGAATTCAATAAGGCGAAGTTTGTAAAGGAAACCCACATCAAGGCCCCATGCCCACGCGTCAAATTCATCGGTAATTACCTTTTTCGCGTCAGCATCCGTGAACATGTATTTTACGTTTACGCCGAAGTTGAAACTTTTGTCCGCCGTTAAAGGCGTCGCGTAGGTTAAAAGCACGCTGTTTGTCTGGAATGGCAGGTTAATATACTGCCTGTATTTATCCCCTAAAAATTCCTGCCACGAAGGATCTAATCCGCCCATTCCGGCGCCGCCAAACCATTTATAATCATTGCTTGGTATTATAAGATTTTCAGTGTAAAAAAGCGAATCAGGGGGAGGAGGACCCGCATTGCCGATGGGTTTTGGTATTTTTACAATTTCAGGATATTTTCCCACCGGATGATAAAGTTTTTCATATGAAAGGCCGAAATACTGCCCGCCTAACGCCATTGTAAATGAAGCAAAACCCGTGTAAGGAACGCCGCCGTAATAGCTTCCGCCTGTCCAGAAAATTTCATTATGGTCAAGCTGCGCAAGGCCGGCAGGGTTGTAGTAAATTGTTGAAGCATCGTCTGCTATCGACGAAAAGGCCTCCCCCATACCAATTGCTCTGGCGCCTGTGCCAAAGGGATTA
>JAKQNO010000098.1 GCA_029565735.1 bacterium | reverse complement strand
TAATCCCTTTGGCACAGGCGCCAGAGCAATTGGTATGGGGGAGGCCTTTTCGTCGATAGCAGACGATGCTTCAACAATTTACTACAACCCTGCCGGCCTTGCGCAGCTTGACCATAATGAAATTTTCTGGACAGGCGGAAGTTATTACGGCGGTGTCCCTTACACAGGTTTTGCTTCATTTACAATGGCGTTAGGCGGCCAGTATTTCGGCCTTTCATATGAAAAACTTTATCATCCCATTGGAAGGTATCCGGGGAAAATAAAAATACCTGCAAGCATTGGAAACGCGGGCGTATTGTTTCCGACTGAAAATATAATTATTCCGACAAATGATTATAAATGGTTTGGCGGCGCGGGAATGGGCGGACTGGACCCTTCTTGGCAGGAGTTTTTAGGGGACAAGTACAGGCAGTTTATTAACCTGCCTTTTCAGACAAACAGCGTTCTTTTAACTTATGCGACTCCTTTAACATCGGACAAAAGTTTCAACTTCGGCGTAAATGTAAAATATATGTTTACTGACGCTGACGCGAAAAAGGTAATAACAGATGAATTTGACGCCTGGGCATGGGGCCTTGATGTGGGCTTCCTTTATAAGCTTCGTCTAATAGAATTCCTGAAAGACCTTAACATTTCCATTATGTTAAGGGATGTATCCGGGCAGATGAAAAGGTATAAAACAGGTATTGAAAAGAACTTATATTTTACTTCCACAATAGGCCTTTCAATGCGCACCACGCAGCTTATAGAAAAAGAAGTCACAAGTTTCTCCGTTGACTTTAATTCTGTAAATGACCCGGGCGTTCTTGAAGAGGAAAGATACAGGTTTAATTTCGGCGCCGAACAGTGGTTCATTGACGGCCATTTTGCCGTAAGGGGCGGCCTTGTTGATGTTATGTATCCCGGCACGTGGAGGGCGTCTTTGGGCTTGTCCGCCAAGTATATTTTTGGAATTGATTACGCTTATGTGTTCGGCGTACCGCTTGGAGAAGAGGCCGAGAACGAAGGCGATTCCCACTGGGTTTCGCTTCACTGGGAATGGGGCAAAGTTGCAAGAAAACTGCCCACGCCCGATGTGTTCGCGGCTGTAGAGCCTATTTCGTTTGCGCCTAAAAACGGCGAAACAGTTATATTCAAACTTAATGCCTCGTCCAAGGCCGGAATTGACAGGTGGGCTTTAAACATTCTTGACAAGAACAACAACCTTGTAAAATCGTATGTTGACATAAACACTCCGCCTTCGCAGATTGTGTGGAACGGCACTGACAATAAGTACCAGCCCTTATCTGACGGCGAATACACTTTTATATTTGAAGCAACAGACAAACTTGGAAGCACGGCATCAACACCCGTGCAGACGGTTAAACTGTTTACCCCTGTGCTTGAAGCTGTAAACAAAGAAGCGCTTAATAAGTTAAAAGCGCTGTTAAAGCAGATAGGCGACAGGGACCTTGCGGAAGACAACGCGCAGATGGCAAACGCGAAAGCAGGCGTTGAAGAATGGAAAAATATTAAAGGAAAACCGACGCCTGTACCGCCGCCGCCTGCCGGAACAATACCGGAGCCGCTGCCTTTAACGGCTTTCCCGGGTTTTGAAAATTATCAGGGCGCAACGCCAAGCGCGGCAGCAGGCAATGTTAATGTCGCGGGTTTCCCCAATGTTGAATCTTCGGCGATAAGGTCCGCGTATATCACGACTGATGCTGACGGAAACAAACAGTTTATGATGGAATACGCGACAGCGAATACAATACCACAGTATGTTATGAAAGAAGTCGCGATGATGGCAAGAAGCATTGCTGAAAGTATGGGAGGTTCCGTAAGCAATATCGGAATCAACGCCTTATATGGAACCGGAAACACAATGGCTGTTAATGTGCCTATAGCGCAGGCTCAGAACTACTCCAGAGGGTACATTTCCGCGGAACAGATGCTCCGCGGCGCGAATATTACGCTGAACGGCGAATTAATAAATCCTAATTATTAAAAGAGAGGGGAACATGAAAAAAATAGCAGCAGCTTTTATAATTTCACTGGCCGTCGCGCAATGCGCGTTTGCCGGAGCTTTTGACAAAGGCGGAGTTTTGGGCGTGGGCGGAAGGGCGCTTGGAATGGGCCACGCTTTCGGCGCTGTAGCCGATGACGGAAGCGCGGTATACTGGAACGCGGCAGGTTTAACCCAGCTTGAAAGGGCTGAAGTAAACCTTTTTCTTGGGCCCCTTTTAAACGGCAAGGAATACTATACTTTCCTGTCATTTGGTTCCCCGTTTTTTCAGGATACCGCATGGCAGCTGTCTGTGCTTTCCCTTATACATAATGACAAGAACAACACAAAAGAATTTACGGTCCTTGGAAGTTTCGCGTCAGCGCTTAACCTTGAAAGGACATTTTCTGTGGGTGTTAACGTAAAGTATTTAAACTATAATTCAACAGCTTCTTATTTGACTTCATCGGGCACCACGCTTCAGGGAATAGCAAACGGCCTTGGGCTTGACCTTGGAGTCCTTTACCAGATACCGCTTCCGCAGTTCGGCAAAAAAATTAACCTTGGGCTTTTCATTCAGGACATAGAAACAACTCTGCACTGGCAGGGCGGAACCACTGAAGAAAAAATACCCACAATCTTTAAAGTGGCAAGCGCGTACTACATTGATGACAACCTTTTAATGACAGCTGACCTTGATTTTTTCAATGACCTTAACATAAGCGGTATTCCTCTTCAGGAACCTATTTATGACATCAGCGGCAACACAATTACGGCGCTTAAGCCTGATCCTTATAGATTACATGTAGGCGTTGAAGGCTGGTTCTTTAAACGCCATCTTGGTTTACGCGGCGGATACACGGGTTTTGCCACAATGCAGGGAAGGCTTACAGGCGGCGTGACATACAGGGAAGATATATGGGAAGTTGACTATGCTTATATAGGGCACGCCGAACACCTTGGCGACTCACACAGGTTTTCCGTTATTTTAAGATTCGGCGCTGAAAGGGAGAAATTAACCGCTGTCAGCATTGTAAGGCAGCCAAAAAATCTGAATTCATATCCGGCGAACGGCGCGATAAATCTTACATGGGAGCCCAATGAAGATCCCAATGTAACAGGTTATGCAATATACATGAGCAAATCACCGGGTTCAAGGTATATACCGGTGGCGAAAAGGATAAAAGAAAATTACGTCACGATTGACGGGCTGAAGAACGGCACAAGATATTATTTTGTGGTAACTTCCATCAATAACACGTATCCTTCGGTTGAAAGCGCGTACAGCAACGAAGCTTCCGCGGTACCGGCGCCTGTTGTGCCGGGCACTCCGGAAATGTTCCCTGTGGCGCAGAAAAAAGAAGTAAGAAAGAACGGAGCTGTTGACGTTAAGTGGGGCAAGATGCCTCCCGCCAATATGGCCGGATACAATATTTATATCACCGAAACATCAGGCAAAGCATATGTTAAGGTTAATCCTTCGCCTGTCAAGGACACTCATTTTGTGGTAAAGGGGCTTGAAGTCGGGAAGAAGTACTTCTTTGTAATAACTTCTGTTACAAACGACGTGCCGCCTATTGAATCCAAGTTCAGCAAGGAATGGGCGGACGTGGCAAAACCTGAAGGAAGCATGGAAGAGAACGCGGCCGCGGCCGGCAGTAACGGAGGTAATTAAATGATAAGCGGATTATACACGGCAGCATCAGGGCTTGTGGCTCAGACAGAGCAGCAGGATGTAATCTCTAATAACCTGGCGAACGTCAATACCACAGGTTATAAAAAAGACAGGGCTCTTTATATTACTTTCCCGGAAGTGTTTCTGCACAGGGTGCAGGATGAAAAAGCGGTTATACCGGGAGCGGGTTTAAGGGATTTAATGGTTCCAATAGGGACCGTAGGCAAAGGCGTCCAGCTTCGCGTTGACGGAATCAAGCCTTCAATCACTGAAGAAGGCTCTTTTAATAACACGGATAACAAACTTGATTTTGCGATAAAAGGCAACGGGATGTTTGTAATAAACACCCCTAACGGAATAAGGTACACAAGGGACGGCAGTTTTTCGCTTGATTCAGACGGAAGGCTTGTGACAAAAAACGGGCATGCCGTGCTTGGGCAGTCCGGCGAAATTATCGTGCAGGGAAAAGACGTGCACGTGGATGAAGGCGGAAGGATTTTTATTGATAACGCTGAAATGGATGTTTTCAGGGTGGCGCTTTTTGATTCGGCAACACCTTTAAGAAAAGAAGGCGACAACCTGTTTTACACGCTTGACGGGCAGGCGCTGGCTGAAGACGACCTTGTTGAAGAAACGCAGGTGCTTCAGGGTTTTGTTGAATCCAGCAATGTAAACCCGGTCCGCGAAATGGTGGAAATGATAACCGCGTTTAGGGCGTATGAAGCGTCGCAGAAAGCAATAAGCGCGCAGGATCAGACGCTTGATAAAGCGGTTAATGATGTAGGAAGGGTTTCAATTTAAAAATAACGGCTTAAAAGCCGAAAAGCAGGAGGTAATATTATGTTAAGGTCACTTTGGACGGCGGCAACAGGAATGGCGGCGCAGCAGACAAATATAGACGTGATTTCCAACAACTTATCAAACGTCAATACAACGGCGTTTAAAAAATCAAGGGCTGAATTTCAGGACCTTCTTTATCAGACAATAAGGCCGGCGGGCGTTACCAATAACATGGGGGCGCAGTATCCCACGCCCATTGAAATAGGGCACGGAGCAAGGCTTGCAGCCACAACAAAGTCTTTTATTCAGGGAGACGTTATACAGACAAACAACACTTTTGACCTTGTAATACAGGGGGAAGGATTTTTTCAGGTTCAGCTTCCTAACGGGGAAATAGCCTACACAAGGGACGGTTCATTAAAGATGGACGGCTCGGGAAACCTTGTAACTTCTGACGGATATTTTATTGAACCGGCTGTTACAATTCCCGCGGAGGCAACGCAGATAGTAATAAGGGAAAACGGCGAAATAATGGTTGGCGTGTCCGGAAACAACGAACTTGAACACGTGGGAACAATAAGGCTTACAAGGTTTGCCAATCCTGCCGGCCTTGAAAGCATAGGCAAAAACCTTTACCGCGAAACAGAAGCAACCGGAGAACCGGTGGAAGGCACAGCCGGGTTTGACGGGTACGGCACCATAGGGCAGGGAATGCTTGAATCATCCAATGTCAAAGTTGTGGATGAAATGATAAACCTTATCGCGTCACAGAGGGCTTATGAAATTAACGCGAAGGCAATACAGACATCGGAAGATATGCTGAATATTGCCAATAACCTTAAGAGTTAATAAAAAGATAAACCCTGAATGAAAAATATTTTCAGGTTTATCCTTGTTATAGCCCTGGCAGTGCCGGGCTGCGTGTTTGGCGCCGTGACTGTAAACGTAAAAAAAGGCACGGTTGAAATTTCAGGAGAAAAAATACACGTAAAAGATGTTGCCGATGTAATGTCGGATGACAGCGCTGTAAAAGCAAAAGTGGAAGGGCTTTACGTAAAAATGTCGGCTGTGCCGGGTCAGCGCGTAAGCGTAACCAGGGAAAAGCTGGAAAACATAATAAAAAAGTATTACCCTGATGCGGATTTTTTTGGAGACGAAAAAGTATATGTGCTGACGCGCGGCACCGAAGTGAATTATGACAGAATAACCGAAGCCGCGGTAAAGTACGTGCTGGAAAATATGCCGTGGAAAAAAGAAGACGCGGAAATAATCACTAAAAACGCCAAAAGTGACTTAAACCTTATAAACGGCGAGGTTCTTTTAAAGGTAAAAGAAGACAATTCCGTAAGCTTTAAGGGGAGCGTAATAGTTCCCGTTGAAGTTTATTTAAACGGAAAATTTGAAAAAATTGAACCTGTATCCATGATAGTAAAAGTGACTGCTGAATGCCTTATGGCGGCAGCTGATATGCCAAAGGGCTCCGTAGTCACCCGGGATAAGGTAAAAACAATAAGAAAAGACATAACAGCAATATCCGGAGACGTGCTGACGGACCTTACGGCAGTGGACGGTCTTTTTACAAAACGCGGCATACCGGCGGGCACTGTTTTACTGCATAACATGTTTGACAAGCCGCCTTTGTTTAAAAGCGGAGAGACGGTGAGCGTGATAGTAAAAATAGGCGCTTTGTCCGTGGAAACTTCCGGCACTGCCGGCAGGGAAGGCAAAGAAGGCGAAATTGTAAAGGTAAAACTTCAGACAGGAAAAACTCTGGACGGCAAAGTAAGCGCTGACGGAAAAGTAATTATAGAAAAATAACCCAAGGAGATACGGCATGGCAAAGAAGATTTTAAAACATGTTTTTACAGCCGCTATTATTGTAATGTTCGCGTCCGTTCTGGCCGCAGATGACATTGCCCAGAATACGGATGATATGGGGTCAATGTATACAGACCATAAAGCGTACAGGGTCGGCGATATTGTAACGGTGCTTGTGGTTGAAAGCACACAGGCCGTACAGTCCGCTTCGCTGAAAACCAATAAAAAAGCCGGTCTTGAAGCCGGAATGGGAATGAGCACATGGGCAAACGGCGCGCAGACATCTTTTCCCAATGTACCTTCATGGGGGGCAGGCGCGGAAGAGTATCAGGACGGCGGCGGCAAAACACAGCGCAGCGGTTCTTTACTTGCAAGTATTTCCGCAAGGGTTGAAAAGGTGCTTTCCAACGGGAATCTTTATATAAAGGGCACAAAAATAATTCAGATTAATGACGACAAGCAGAACCTTATAATAAAAGGCGTAATAAGGCCGGAAGACATAGCTTCAAATAACACTATTTATTCAACAAACGTGGCCGACGCGGTTATTGAATACGAAGGCAACGGGCCCATAGGCGAAAAAACATCCCCGGGAATATTCACGCGTTTCTTTGACTGGCTGGGGCTGTTTTAAATAAAAGGAATTTAGCCCGCCGCGGAAAAGCGGCAGGCAATTATAACGAGGTGACTGGCGTATGAAGAAACATTTTAAACCGGTATTATTCATAATATTATTTGCTTTAATGGCGACATCGCTTCTTGCCGTTGAATTAAGGGTAAGAAATATAGCGCGGTTTAAAGGCGTGCGCGATAATCAGTTGACCGGTTTTGGGCTTGTTGTGGGCCTTAAAGGCACAGGCGACAGGCAGACCACTGTATTTACAAACCAGGCTGTCACAAACATGCTTAAAAGGTTTGGCATCAATGACCCTTCGGAACAGATTAAAATAAGAAACGTGGCAGCTGTCATGGTAACCGCGGAACTTCCTCCTTTTGCCAAAAAAGGGGATAAAATTGACCTTGTTGTATCTTCAATGGGAGACGCGAAAAGCCTTGAAGGCGGAATACTTCTGCAGACAGTTATGAAAGGCGCGGATGATAAAATTTATGTCACGGGACAGGGCCCTGTGTCCACAGGGACCGGCGGCATGAACGTAAATCCCGGCATACAGGCAAACAAACAGACGGTGGGAAGGGTTCCCAACGGAGGAGCGGTTGAAAAAGAAGTGCCTGTAACTTTCATGGACGACAAAAATGATATGTACCTTCTTCTGACAATACCGGATTTCACAACCGCGACGAGGGTTACTGACATATTAAATTCGCAGTTCTGGGCGACGGAAACAGGCATCACTGTGGCAAACGCGGTAGACGCGGGCACAATCAAGGTTCATGTGCCTTTTGATTTTCAGAACAACCCGGTTGAATTCGCGGCCGCGGTTGAAGGGCTTTATGTTGAAATTGAAGAACGCTCTGATAAGGTTGTAATCAATGAAAGGACAGGCACCGTTGTAATGGGCGCTGATGTGGCCATTGACACGTGCGCCGTTGCCCACGGAGTCTTCAATGTAAACATAAACGTGGTAAAACAGATATCGCAGCCCGCGCAGTATCTTCCGGGCGCGTCGGCAATGGAATATGAAAATTCCAACATAAAGGTTGAAGGCGCCGGAAATCAGTTAATTTCGCTTCCTCAGGGAGTCGATGTATTGGATCTTGTCAACGCGTTAAACACGCTTGGCGCGTCACCTAAGGACATTATAAGCATACTTCAGGCAATAAAGGCTGCCAATGCGCTTCACGGCACGCTTGAAATCCTTTAAGGAGAACTGAATAAGTGTCTAATTTTCTTGGCGGCGCGGAAATATCCGCGCGTACAGAGATGCTTGGGCTTACCAACCAGCTGCAGAACGCGGAAGTCCAGGCTCAGAAAGCCGAAAAAACAGGCGGTGCGGATTCCGCCGCAAGGGTTAAAAAGGTTGCGGTTGAATTTGAATCCATTTTTCTGGGGTATATGCTTAAACAGATGAGAAAAACAGTGCCTGATGACCCGCTTTTTGGAAACAGCACGGCCAAGGACATATTTTATGATATGCACTATGACAATATGGCAAAAGAAATGGCAAAAGCGGGCGGAATAGGCCTTGCCACAATCCTTTATAATCAGCTTTCAAAAATGGATCAAAATTCCCCGAAGTAAGCATTTTTTATCAGTCCCCCCGAAAAAAACATTAAAGTTTTCATTTTTATGTCCGATATATTCATTGTAAGAAAGAATATTAAAGGAGGCGTTTAAAATGGCAGACAACAACATCGGCAGTATTAATCCGCTTATTTCACAGGGGGTAAAGGATATTGCTTCAAAAACCCCGCAGGTCTTAAAACAGGAATCCGCCGCATCAGGCGGCATATCAGACAAGGTGGAAATATCCAAACAGGCAAAACTGATAAGCAAATCCCTTGTGGAAATAGGAAAAATGGAAGACATAAGGGCAGACCTTGTGGAAAAAGCAATCATTGAAAAGACAGCGGAAGCGGGCAAAACGCCGGCTCAGGCGCTTGCAGCCAAGCTGCTTCTGGAAGACTAAAACAATGCTTAATTCCGAAACCGCCGTAAAATTTATTAAATGCATTGACGCGCAGAAGTCGCTTTACGCTAAATTAAAACCTGTTGTATCAGAAGAAAACAGGCTGCTTGCGGAGCGCAAGATAAAAAATCTTGAAAACCTTATACAAAAACAGGAAGAAATAATACTTTCAATTAAAAAGCTTGAAGATGAAAAAACGGAAATTTTTAAGGAAATGGCCCTGCAGGCGGGATTAAAAAAAGAAGAACCCGCAAAGCTGCAGGATGTCATTGAAAAAAGCGGCACAGAGGGCGAAAAAATAGCGCGGGCCGTTGAATCCCTTATCGGGATTGTAAAGGAAATAGACGCGATTAACGCGGGCAACGCCCATCTTATTAAGGAATACCTTGGCGTGATGGACTTCACTTCAAAATTAAGGGACAAAATAAACAACAGAACCGCCACAACGTATTCGGACAGCGGCACCGTTAAAGAAGCGAAGGCAGAGCAGTCAAAATCAAAATTTGACACTAAAATATAGGAGGGAAATACAATGAGTATACTATTGGGGCTTGAAGCTGCAATAAAATCAATGAGGGCAAGCACAACCGCGGTAAATACCGCTTCGCATAACATCGCGAACATGAATACCGAAGGGTATTCAAAGCAGACTGCGACAATTTCCGCGACACAGCCGATTAATAACTACAACGGCGCAGGACAGCTTGGCACAGGCTCCGCGGTTTCGTACATACAAAGGGTAAGAAATATTTATCTTGATACACAGATAAGGACGGAATTGGGAGGCCTTGGAGAATCTGAAATACTGGCCGATACATATAAGACGCTTGCCGCTATGTTTCCCGAAGTAAGCGGTGTTTCAAATTCCGGCATATCCGCCCAGCTTGAGGCTTTCTGGAAAGGGTGGGAAGACCTTGCTGCTGAATTTACCAAACCCATTGCTGACAGGGATATTGAAAGCATTAAGAACCAGATATATTCCGCAGCAAACGGCCTTGCCGGATTGGTAAGGGAAAGGTCATCAGCTTTAATGAGCCTGCAGATGGACCTAAATGCCGCCCTTAGGCTGAATGTACAGGAAGCAAATGATTATATAAAACAAATTGCATCTTTTAACCAGGCAATAGTAAAGGCCAAAACAGCAGGCCAGGTTCCGAATGATATTCTTGACAAGAGGGAGCTGGCAATACAGAACCTTTCCAAAATAATGAATGTGTATGTTGCGGAAAGGGCGGACGGCGCTTCTGTAATTACAATAGGAGGAAGGATTCTTGTTAACGGCGCGGAATACAACAAACTTGCAACAATGGCCGGAACTAAGGATGCAAAACTGGAAGATGTAGGCATTATGGATGCGGGCGCTGCGCCTGTAAGTATTACCAAGAATATTGATTCCGGAAGGCTTGCAGGTATTATCGAGTCAAGGGATGTGGTGATTCAGGGTTATATAACTGATCTTGACATACTTGCCAGCAGTATGATTACGGTTGTCAACAAGTTTCATAAGACAGGGGTAACTGACGTAGCCGGAGTTTTGACTCAGAATGACAGGGAATTTTTTACAGGTACAAGGGCTGCTGATTTCAGGGTAAGCGAGCAACTGCAGGGCGGCACAATGATAAATGACACTAAATATCAGGAAGGCGATCTTGCTGAAATTATGGCCAATCTTGATAATAAACTGATGAGCAATTGGGTAACATCAAACAAACTTGCGGGCGTAACTTCTGACACAACGCTTGGAAGCACCGGAAAACTGATTATAAACAGCATAGAGATAGATTTTGCTGCAACCGATACTGTCCGTGACCTCATACAGAAAATAAATATAAATGTGGAAGATTTTATGGCTGTTTTTGACGATAGCAATAACTCGCTTTTTATGTCCGGAAGCCAGTATTTCAATATTGAAGAAACGGATTCTGCCGGAAACGCGGTAATACCGCCGGTGCTTTTAAATAAAATTAAAATGTTTCAGGAGCAGGTGAGTGCCGCGCCTGTAAACTATTATGCGTCATCGACAGGAAATAAAGTGGTAGGCGCTTCCACATGGGCCACTCAGCAGAATAAATTCGCTGTTGATCCGACGGCATCAGGTACTGTTACCGTTAATTTTGAAGGAAAAAATTATTATATAGACTGGACAGAAACGCAGATAATCAATTTAACCGCCATGAACATAGGTTTTATTGATGCCAGCGCCGCCAAACCTAATTTTGTACTTGCTACATTTAAAAATGACGAGCAAAAGATTTATTTTTCCTCCGGTATTAACAGCGGCGCCGACGGCAACAGGGTTCCGCCTTTCATGATTTATGACCAGAAAGGTAATTTTACCAAATCAATGAACCTGGTAGGGGCGGTAAGGTTTCAGGATCATTTTGAATCAACTATGGGAAAATTAAAGGGCGCGCTTCTAAGCGCGAAGAACATGGAATCACAGTACGACACAACGGTGGAATCCCTTAAAGGGATGCAGGAAGAAGTCACTGCCGTTGATGAAAACGCGGAGATTGCAACGGCCAAATTATACCAGCGCCAGTATGACGCGTCTGTAAGGCTTATGGCTGTAATTGACCAGATGCTGAACATGCTTATAAACAGGATGGGTTCGCCGTCTTCCAACATTGAATAAACACGCGTAATATCAAAAGCCCGGCGTTTAACGCCGGGCTTTTTTTGTTGCGTTGACAAAGGCGGGCTGCTGTTATAATATTAAATGTTCAGAAATAAACCCGAAAGGAATAACATGAAAATAACCGGTATTTTAATGGCTTTATTCACATCTGTTTTGCTTTATTTTTCTTTTCCCAACTTCATAAATCAGGGGCTTTTTGTCCCTTCATTTTTTCTTATATGGGGCGCTTTTATACCTGTTTTATTTGTTATTTTAAAGCAGGACAGCGTAAAGGGCGCTTTCTGGAACATGTATCTTTCAGGTTTTGTGTTTTATGCGGCGGGGTTGTACTGGTTTAAGAATATTTATCCCATGGGGGTTTTTGCGTATGTATCGTGGTTCGCGCTTGCCGCTTATCTGCCTGTATGGCTTGCCATTCCCGCGGCGATATGCGTTTATTTAAAAAAGCGTTTTGACACGGAAATTCTGCTGTCGCTGCCGGCATTACTGACATTCGGCGAATACATAAGGGAATGGATGTTTTCCGGATTTCCGCTTTTAACCCCGGCGCAGAGCCAGTTTATGGCGCCGGAAATACTTCAGATACTTAAATTAACCGGGGCACACGGCCTTAACTATATTATTTATTTTTTTAATACAGCTGCCGCGCTGTTAATATTAAAGAAAATAGAGATAAAATCCACGCAAAATATCGCGGCTTTAACCGTTTTTGGCGCTGTTTTAATCGCGGCTGTTTTGTCGGTTTTTATATTTAAAGACGCAAAAGAAAAGGGCACCGCTTATAACGCCGTAATACTGCAGGCAAACATAGACCAGGATGTTAACTGGGATGTTAATTACAGGATTAATGTCTTAAACACGGTAAGGCGGATGGTAAAAGAAGCGCAAATGTGCGGCCCTGATATTTTTGTCTGGCCGGAAACCGCTTTCCCCGGAATGTTCGCCGCGGACGCTTCCGCGCCGTCTGAAATAGCAGGGTGGTCGGAAAAACCCGCAATGCATCTTATAGGTTCTGATTTTTCTTTGTATAAAGAGGGCGAGATGAAATATTATAACTCTGTTTTTGCCCTGTCCAAAGACGGCGTTACAACAGGCAGTTATTCAAAGTTTCACCTTGTGCCTTTCGGCGAATACGTCCCGTTTGCGTCCACATTTAAGTTTATTAAAAAAGTTGTCCGCCGCTATGGCTATATAGGTTTTGAAAAAGGGGATAAGATAGAGCCGATTACGGTTGACGGCTTAAAAGCGGCGCCGCTTATCTGTTACGACGGTCTTTTCCCGGAAATAAGCACGGCGTTTGCGTCAAAAGGCGCGGATTTTTTCGCGCATCTGTCATATGAAACCTGGTACGGAAGGACTCCGGCTTCGGCGCAGATTTTTACGAATACACTGTTACGCGCCGTTGAAAATGACAGGTACCTTGTCCGCTGCGTGGCGTCAGGTATGTCCGGCATTGTCAGCAATACGGGCAGAATAACCATAAGTTCCGGGCTTTTTGAAAAATCAATGCTGTGCGGCAAGATTTATGTAAAAGAAAACGCCGCAAAAACGCCTTACACAAAATACAAAGACTGGTTTGCGTTCTTTATACTTTTATTTTTTGGCGCGGCGGCATTTTTAAAGGCGAAAAAATGATAACGCTGATAAGCGATATAGACGGGACAATACTGGGCGATTCACAGGGGCTTTTTGAACTTAACGGATTCTTAAATGAAAACAGGGATAAATTTTTCATTGTTTATGCCACAGGAAGGGATATTACGGAAATGCACCGAGGCCTTTTTACGGAAGGGCTTATAATGCCGGATGCGGCAATTTTAAGCACGGGCTCTGAAATTTATACGGTTGAAAACGGAATATTCACGCCTGATACAGAATGGGAAAACACAATCTCGGTTTCGTGGAACAAAAAAGCGGCTGAAGAATCCGCGGAACAAACAGGATGCATGATAACCCAGGGAAAATCAGAGAAATTTAAAGTTTCATATTTTATAGAGCCTTCGCGCGCTGATGAGATAAGGCGCATGCTGGAATGCCGGTTTAAAGAGAATAACGTAAGGGCAAAGATAATTATAAGCCACGGCAAATACCTTGATATAATACCGGAAAACTGCGACAAAGGAAAAGCCGGGGAGTTTTTAATTAAAAAACTTAACAAACCGGCGCAAAGCACCATAGTGGCAGGCGACAGCGAAAACGACGTTGACCTTTTTGAATCTTTTTCCCAAGGAATAGTGGTGGGCAATGCCCACAGCGGACTGCGCCTTGCGGCCAATAACAGGGATTTTTATATGGCGGGAGCCCACTGCGGTTACGGCGTCCTTGAAGGGCTTAAGTATTATATGCAGAGGTTTCAGACAGTATGAAAAGAAAACCCTTAATTGTTATTTCCAATGATGACGGCATCAAAGCGGACGGAATAAAGGCGCTGTATAAAGAGTTTGTAAAATTTGCCGAAGTTTTTGTAATAGCGCCGGAAAACGAAAAAAGCGGCGCGTCACACTCCGTTACAATCCACACGCCGCTTAAAGTCAATAAAGTTAAGTTCTGCGGCTCATATGGTTACAGCGTTTCCGGAACGCCCGCTGACTGCGTAAAGCTTGCAATTTTCAACCTGTGCAAAAGAAAACCGGACCTTATAGTCACAGGGATAAACCACGGGCCAAATTACGGAAAATTCATCATATATTCGGGCACTGTGGGCGCGGCAACCGAAGCGGCCCTGCTGGGTATACCTGCAATAGCTGTTTCAATCAATGATTATGATAAAAACGCGGATTTCTCGCGCGCCGCGGTATTTGCCGCGAAAGCCGCAAGGCAGGTGTTGTCAGGCGGGATCAAAATAGCAAAGTATTCGCTTTTAAACATCAATGTCCCGGCAAGTACGGTAAATATTAAGGGAGTGAAGGTTACCCATAAGGCTAATGACGTTTTTCATGAAAAATATATTGAAAAAAAACATAAGGGAAAAACAGTTTACTTCTGGCACGTGGTTGAAAGGGTAAAGGCAAAAGGGCCTGCTTCTGATATTGACTGGCTGGAAAAAGGTTATGTGACGCTGACGCCGCTGCATTTTGACCTTACTGACAGAAGTTCTTTAAAACAGCTTAGAATAAAGTATAAAAAATAAAAGCACGCGTTATAAAACGCGTGCTTTTAAATATATCTTAAATTGGTTTTATTTTTCTTCGTGCTTGCCGAAAAACGCTTTCTTTTTGAATGAATCCTTTTTTGTCTCCATCAAAAGTATAAGCTTCTTATTCTGTTCCGGGGTAAGGATTTTTTTAACTTCCAGCATATCATTAATTTTAATCTTCATAAGTTCATTCTGGTTTGCCGATATCCTGTCGCAGGATGCCTCAAGTTTTTTAACATCAGGACTGTCTTTTTCAAGTTCATCTTTTTGTTCCATAAAGGTCTTATGGATTTCGTGCCTTAAATTCATTGTTTTTTCCCGTGAAACGGAACGGAGTTCTTTTATCTTAAGCAGCTGATCCTGCGTAAGGTCAAGTTCTTCGTAAAGGTCAAAAATTCCGTCAGCCCCAAAAACCGCGGGATTTTTTCCGGGCTCGCCCCTGTGCGGGGTATTTCCCGAAGCAAACAGAGGGGCAGATGCTAAAACCGCAAGCAGGGCAAAGAATGCAGCAAACTTTTTCATGTCAATAAACCTCCTGAAGTGTTGTTTAATATGCATAAGTCACATATTCTATATTTGACGGGATTTCATTATCATATGTTTCGGCTGACTGCGCATAGGAATCGTAAATAAATGCCGCAAGTTCATCTTCTTTATTATTCGGGGCAGATGTAATTTTTAAAAGCGAAAGTATCAGTAAAAGGGAAAGTGCAAAAGCCGCGACAGGAAGCGGTTTTAAAAAGGGGATAGAAAAACCCTGTTTTTTGCCCGTGGCGCTTTTTATATTCTGCAAAACAGAGCCCGGCACCGGCTCAAGCGTGTTTCTAAACACGGCTTTTATCCGGTTAACCTCATCGTATTCGGCCGCGCATGAAGGGCAGTGTTTTAAGTGTATTAAAATCTCTGTTTCTTCAAAAGGCGAAAGCGTGCCTTTTCCAATGTGATAAAGGTTTTCTTTTATGGCATTACATTTCATTTTATTGCCTCCTTAGACAATATTTCACGCAGTTTAACAATAGCCCTGCTTGCCCTTGATTTTACGGTTCCTGTCTTGGTCTGCAGGATATCGGCTATTTCATCATATTTAAAACCGCCAATTTCGGATAAAAGCAGGACGGCTTTATGGTCGTCGTCAAGTTTATCAATAAGGGAATAGAAGGAAAGGCTGTCGACCATTGATACCGATGTTTCCGGCTCCATTTTTTCCAGTTTATCCCTGTGTGTGGACTGCCGCCTTATGTAGTCAATACTGCTGTTTATCGCCATGCGGTACAGATAAGTTTTAATATCTGAATCGCCGCGGAAAGAGTCCAGGCTGTTAAAAAGCTTTATAAATACGTTTTGGGTGACATCCTGGGCGTCGTCGCGGTTTTTAAGCATGCCCAATGCCACGTTATACACGTATTTCCCGTGTTGCTTGTATATTTTATCCAGCCGGCTGTCCATTAAATTATGGGCTCCTTTTAAGCTTCAAACGTTAGACGTTTATGCCATAAATCCGGTTCCATATCTAAAAACGTAAAACCGAATAAATTATAACAGAAAAAAACAGTATCTTAGCCTTTTATCGTAGAGGCGTAACATATTACGCCTCGCACTTGATTTCGGCATGGTAGACGCGGGTCTTTCCCGGCCGTCGCAGCGATAAGGCTGCTATGGCGGAGATGGCAGCCCGTGCGGTTTTAGTTTTTTTTCTTATAAATTTTTTACTTACAAATATATTAATAATATTGGATAATATATGGGTAAATAATAATGTGAAATCCGGAGGGGATTAAATGAAAAAAATGTTATTAATTGTATGCGTTATTGCAATTGCGGCAGGATTTGTATACGCACAGGGGAAGAACGGGGCGGTACAGGATTCAAAGGAAAATAAAACTGTAATACAAAACGAGGAAAAAACCGAAAAAAAAGATAAATTAAATATAAAGATTGTAGAACGAAAAGTTAAAAAACAACCGTCTGTTGTTAAGAGTGGAAAGGTAAGAATAAAGGAAGGGTATGAAAAGGAAGTTGGGAAACTTGAATTCTTAGACGATCAAGGAAAGGTAAAGAAATTTTTGATAGAAGAAGCTAAAGAAATTGAAAGAGGTTTTAAATCGAAAAGAATAAGAACTATAATGGCTTAGCTTTTTAGGACTGTATTTTAACACTTTTTAAGGTGGATTTCCTGTAGTAAAATCTAAGGACACAGGAGGTCCGCTATGAGAAAAAAACACGATGAAGTCTTTAAGGCAAAAGTAGCAATGGAAGCGGC
>JAKQNO010000069.1 GCA_029565735.1 bacterium | reverse complement strand
CTTGTAAAAAAAGTGGCGGAAAATTTCCACATGCCTTATTACAGCTTAACGCCCACTTTCAGCGTGTGCCCGACGCACGGCTACCTTGCGGGCGAATTTTTCAACTGCCCCAAATGCAAGGAAGAAGAGCAGCAGAAAATTATATCTGAAATCAGCGAATTAAAGGAACTGCTTGAACAGCACGTAAAATAATTTCAATAAAATAATATATCCGGGGAGGCTTTAATGGAAAAAAAAGAGATTGCGGCAAAGATTGAAGAGCTTGAAACAAGGCTTCAGCAGGTAAAAGGCACTGAATGCGAAGTATACAGCAGGATAGTGGGTTATTTCAGGCCCGTAAAGCAGTGGAATAACGGCAAACAGGAAGAGTACACAGAAAGGGAAACATTTATTGCCGAACACGCAAAAGAAAAAGCCGAAGTCCTGAATTAAACGGGAGATTTAAAATATAAATGAGAATTAACGGTTTTACCGGCGTGTCCCTGATAGACTACCCCGGGCACGTCACCTCCATCGTCTACACGTCGCCGTGCAACTTTCGGTGCCCTTTCTGCCACAATGCTTCGCTTGTTGAAACCAACGAAAGCAGGCTGCTTATGGGCGACGTCATTGAACAGATAAAAGACAGGGCGGGTTTTGTGGACGCGGTTGCTATAACAGGCGGCGAACCCACGCTTAACCCGGGCATTGTTGATTTCTGCGCGATGATAAAGGACATGAAATTAAAGGTGAAGCTTGACACCAACGGCTACAGGCCGGAAATAATAAAAGAGCTTATTGACGAAGGCCTTGTGGACTATATCGCCATGGACGTAAAGTCGTCGCGGTTAAAGTACAAAATGGCCGCCGGCAGGGAAGTTGATTTTGGAAAGATAAAAAGTTCAATAGGGCTTATTATGGTTTCAGGCGTTGAATACGAATTCAGGACAACGGCAGTGCCTGGAATTGTGGAAAAAGAGGATTTTGAGGAGATAGGAAAAATGATAAACGGGGCGGCGCGGTTTTCCGTCCAGCAGTTTGAAAACAAAAACACCCTGTCCAATATTTGCGGCAATATACAGCCCTACCCGGATTCAATGCTGGAAACCTTCGCGTCAATAATGAAAGAATACGCCAGAGAGGTAAGGGTTTTAAACACCGCTGCCATGGCGTAACGCGCCTTTAATTTATTCTCTGCCGGATTAGGTTTTTCACCGCTTATGTGATATACTTATATATGCAGGTGAACATTGCTTAACATACTGAATTTGAGCCACACTAAAAGCCTAAAAAAGATGCAGCTCCCAAAAATCTTTTTTTCCTTTAAGGTAATCTTGAATGCCAAAAAGTTCAGGTAAATCCCGCTGTCCTTGCCAATTTTAAGGGAAACTATTCCCGAAAGCGAGCGTGCTTAAATGAAAAAACTACCCGAACTTACCATCGGCAATTTAAAAATCACTGTCCCCATAATACAGGGCGGAATGGGCATAAAGATATCGCTTGCAAAACTTGCGTCAGCTGTTGCCAACGCCGGCGGCGTGGGAACAATATCCGCGGCAATTAAAAGCGACCATGTTAAAGACAGGAAAAATATTGAAAAAGACGACGCGCTTGATTTAAGGGAATTTGTAAGCTATGTAAGGGAAGCAAAAGCCCTTACCAAAGGAATTATCGCGGTGAATATCATGGTCGCGCTTTCAAGCTACCCCGCGCTTGTGCAGGCCGCGGTTAATGAAAAAGTTGATATTATATTCTCCGGCGCGGGATTGCCTTTAAACCTGCCCAAACTTACAGAAGGGTCCGACGTAAAAATAGCGCCTATTGTATCTTCCGCAAGGGTCGCGGAAATAATATGCAAAACATGGACATCAAAATATAACAGGGTGCCTGACGCCGTGGTTGTGGAAGGCCCTATGGCGGGCGGCCATCTTGGATATTCCCCTGAAGAAATAGAAGAAGACAAAGTATCCCCCAAACTTGACGGGATTGTAACAGGAGTAATTGAAACCGTAAAAAAATACGAGGCACAGTACAATAAAAAAATACCTGTAATAGCCGCGGGAGGGATATTTGACGGCAAAGATATTGCCCGCATGATTAACCTTGGCGCGTCCGGAGTCCAGATGGCCACAAGGTTTGTATGCACCGATGAATGCGACGCTGATATGGCGTTCAAGCAGGCTTATATTAACGCCAAAAAAGAGGACCTTGTTATAATCAAAAGCCCTGTGGGCATGCCGGGAAGGGCGATTAATAACAAATTTCTTGAACGGGCCAAAAACGGCGATATTAAATTTAAGTGTTCATACCTGTGCCTGCGCACGTGCGACCCGGCCAAATCGCCTTACTGCATAGCGGAAGCGCTTTCAAACGCGGCCAAAGGTAATTTAGAAGAAGGGTTTGCTTTCGCGGGTTCAAATGTTTACAGGGTGGATAAAATAACATCTGTAAAAACGCTTATGGACGAACTTGTAAAAGAGGCAGAAGAGGCGCTTAGCAATTACCGGGAGACAAGCGCCTTAAAGGCGTAAAATTTTTCAAGTTCTCGCAGCTCGTCAGATGTAAGGCAGATTCCAAAACGGATTTTATCAGAGGCGGTTTTTAACACATAAGACCTGCCTGTTATGCCAAGTTCCGCCTGAAAGGCGTATATTATGTCTTTGGGTTCAAAATAATCCGCAAGTTTTAATTCCACAATTTCATCTCTTTTAAACCGCCTGTCAATAA
>JAKQNO010000002.1 GCA_029565735.1 bacterium | reverse complement strand
CCAAGCCACCCTTTTTTCTGAATAAAATATAGAAACACAAGCTGACCCATAAGTTTTTTGGCAAAATCTGATGTCGCTATTTCCTTTTTATCAAACTCCGCCCCTATTTTTTTGTCCTTTTCCCTTAACTTGTCTATGCCTTCCATAAGTTCATAGAAACGTTCTTTATACTTTTCAAAGAATTCATCAGAGACACTTTCTATATTAAACGCACTTTCAAGGTCAGATAATCTGGGATTATTAACATCATCTTTCAGCAAAGGATAAAGCTGCTGTTGTGCTGTATGGTTGGGTTCGTTAATACCTACAAGAAACGAATATCTTCTGGCAGGGGTTAAATCTTCTTTTATTTTCACCTTATCATTGCCGTTATATTCAAGCTTATAATTCATACAGACAAGAGAAAATCTCCAGTCTTCCTGCCCATCAGTATAAAACGCGACTATTGCCGCATCTTTATGGTCGCGTTCTTTAAGATAATCTGCAATAAAGTTTCTTTGCATTGTCCTTGCCCGGTCAAGCGATTTTTCTTTTTCAAGGTGGACTATAATAACATCTATAATTTTTGATTCCGGCGCCGGTGTTTTATACTGCCCAAGCCTGCGGTACTGCTTTATATGCCCCTTATACTTATCTTTAATATAATTGCCCTGATAGTTGAATTTCTTGCTTTCATCAATGCCATTAAAAAGCTCTTTTATGAAATATAGATACTTTTTTTCATCAAAAGCACCATTAAATGTCTCCTCTATAAGCTTTTTAGCACGCTGTTTATCCACATTTTTCCCTTTAATTAACTAAATATTTATATATTTTATATTGAAAAAACCTTTATTTATAAGGCTTTTTCAGAAAGTATGTCTAAAATATGACTAAATACATCTAAAAAATAACTATTTCTATCTGTCATTTTTTAACCCAAATGGGCTTTCTTGTAGTGCCAATATTTTTTATGCGCTGTTCTCTTTTAGACATTGAATAAATTATATTCCTTATTTTGGCACTTTTTTGCTTGTCATCAAGAATATTTGACAGTTTATCCGTTAACAGCCTGTCAATTGCCGCCCTGTCTGCTTTTCCATACGTATCAAGAAGTTCAATTATCATATTTTTATAGTATTTATCATCAAAACCCCTGTTTTTTATATAGGTTTCCCTGCTTTCTATCGCATCAGCTACAGAGGCTGCAACATACGGATTTGGATAACGCCCTTCAATAAGCTTTTTCTTTTTGAGATAATCAAACTGTTTTCTTTGAAGTTTCTTTTTTTTCTGAACATAATCAAGAAGTATTACGGTATCAATATCCATATCCGTTTTATTCATAAGGATTCTTGTATAGTTTTCATCAATTTCTTTACCATAAATTTTCACAGTCACTTCTTTTTCTGATATTTCATAAGTAGGCATAGGAAGCAGCCTTTTTTTCTGTTCTGTATACATCCTTATTATACCGCTGCCAATTGTGTCTATCATCTTCAAATTAACCATAGCATCAGCAAGAAACTGATTCCTGTAATGCCTTTGCGGTGCATTTTGTTTTATAACCGCTTCAATAGTACCGGGTATAAAACTTCCTGCATTACTAAACACTAATTCATCTTTCTTTTCTGTCACTGTAATACTGGACTGCAGTGTATAATCCTGATGTGCTATACAATTATTAAGAGCTTCCCTTATTACAAAAGGTTCGTATGCTTTTATTTCAATTGGAAATATTGAGTTTCCCGGCATTATTCTTAAATTAACATTTCTTATTTTTGTAAAAACTTCATCAACAGATGTCAGCAGGGGCGCCTCAAAATGCTGATAGTCTTTAGATGTCCCGTCATCATTTTTCAATATCCAGGTTATTTTACAGACATAAGGGCTGATATATGCAAGCGATTCCGGCCTGCCTAAGAGAATGAGTGCCGCCCTTGTTATTTTTCCATTTATTGTTATCTTAGCTTTATTTAAAAAAGTTGCGTTATCCCATTTATCAACTTCCGTGGATTTAGCCGGATATTTTTCCTTGTATTTTTCCCTTGCTTTCTTTATTGCTTCGGGTTCCAGATCATTAATATCAGCTGATTCAACAATTTCAGCGGACCAGTCTTTTTTAGAAGCCTGATTTCTTATCGTTTCAATTTCACTTATGTTTAACGCAACAAGCGATGCTCCGTTTCGTCCATAATAATGACCATCCCAAGCAATAGGTATACCTTCCGGAGCTGATGGAATTTCAAATAGTAATACCCGTTTACCCTCTGTTTCCAATGTGTGAATGTGCCTGAAGGTCAACCCATGTGTAAGTTTTTTGGATATTTCGTGTTTTAAAACATCAAGTTCTTTCTGTGAATTTTTATATAAAGTGCCAACAATTTTGTGTTTCTTATCTTCAACACCAAATATAAGCCATGCCTGTTCTTTACCCTGTAAATTTGCCTCATTGCTCAACGCAGAAAAATATTTACCCAAATCATTATAATCAAATTTTTCTTTTGCTTCTTTAAATTCAAGCCATTCTGTTTCCGAAGGCATCTCTATCAGCTTTTTAAAAATCTTATATATATCCTCTTTCAATTCTATTCCCCCATAAGGAATTCGGACAATATTACTTCTTTTCTCTCTGTATTCATGCCTGTTTGCCCTGTTTGTTCAAGCATATGAGATTTAATATGTTTTTTAAGAATACTTAGGGCTTTTAATTCATTTACATCACTCTTTTCAAGTTCTTTTTTAAGATTCTGAATTGTCTTTCTGGGCAAATTGCCCGCTTCCGCTGATTGAAGTATATTGTTTAGAAATTCCGTGTCATCATCCGTAAAACGGGCAAAGCTGACTATACTTTTAATATATTTTATTATATAACTTTCATTAACACTTTTTCTTTTGCCTCCGGATTCGTCAAAATCACCTGTAATAGCTTCTTCAAAAGCAAGTTTGTTATAAGCCAGTAATTCATAAAACTGTTTCCCTGTTGTTTCCCTTTTCTCATCTTCTTCACATCTGAATTGTTTCACAGCATCAAGAAAGGTAAGTTCATCAGCCGCTTTGCCGTGCGTAATAAAGAATTTCTTCAGCCTTCCTTTTCTGAAAAAAGTAATAAGGCCGTCAGCCTTTAAATTTATCTTTTTCGAAGACCTTGCTTTTTTTGGAACTTTCTTAACACGCTCAAATAAGTCCTGCCTTAAATCCCTTATATTTCTTATAATATTAAGATATTCAAGTTCCGATTCTTCATTTTCACTTTCCCCGGTATACGTACTTTTATCGTTAAGAACCTTGAATAAATTATCACCAAAAAGCCCGTGCTCGCCTATTTCTTCTTCTTCCGTAAGATATTTTGCATCATCGCCAAGAATATCATGAAAAGCCTGAATTTTAACCTTAACAGTTTCTTCCAATCCAAGTACTTCTTCAGATTGGACTGTCGGAAAAAAATTATAAATGTAAATATCTTTATATTTGGAACCAACCCTGTTAATACGCCCGACCCTTTGCAGTACGCGTGTCGGATTCCACGGAAGATCATAATTAATGATAATATTTGACCTGTGCAGGTTAATTCCTTCTGCCAGAATATCAGTTGTTATAAGTATTTTTATTGTATCTTCCTGTTTTTTATTTTTAGGATCAAAATTACACCTTATTTTATCCCTTGCAATATCATGAGTATGTTCAAGTTTTTCGTGTTTTCCGCCGCCGCTTGAATAAAACATAACCTTACTACCGTATATTTTCTCAAGAGCGTTATATAAATATAAACCAGTTTCCTTGGATTCTGTAAATACAAGCATTTTATTGCCGGTTAATTCCTCGTTTTTGGATACTTCCATGAGAAATTTATCCATCTTGGCATCTTTGTTTATTACTTCCCACATCTTCTTGATTTCCTGCAGTACCACAAGGTCATTTGCCAAATCTTTTATGTAATCTTCGTCGAAATCAGAGGATTCAAATTTCTTTAAATCTTTCTCTTCCATGGCTTTTAATATTTCGTTTTCATCATCATTTTCAAGAAGTTCATAAACATCAACTTTCTTGCTTATTAAAACTGTGCCTTTATTAAACATATCAATAAATTTTTCATAGGAATCAACAAACCTTTCAAGCGTATTTTTAAAAGCAAACAAACTGCTTTCAAGCCTTTTAACAAGCATTTCCTTCATAAAAACCCTTATATTTTTCTGCTGCTGCTGTTCAAATGCGGATACTCTGTTTTCAAGATACAAATATGGAACATACCTGGAATATTTAAAGTTTTTTAACAGTTGTATACTTTTGTTAAAAGCATTATCCGTTGCAGTATCAAACTTATAATAAAGCTTCCTTGGATCCGCTACATCAGGAAAACTTAAGCCCTGTTTTTTAATATCATCATTAAAATATCTGATAATTTCATTTCTTGTCCTTCTTACCATAATATATTTAAGCACTTTCTCCCTAACTTCTTTTGCCATAATCCTGATTTCTTCCCTGTATTCACCCATTCTTCCTGATTTTTCACATTCCAACTTCTTACTTTCGCGCCTTGATTTTAAATTTCTAAAAAACTGTTCCAAGTTAGGCATTCCCGGAATAGTGCTTTTTCTTGCAGGCTGGAAAAGCTTGAGTTGTGAAAGAATATCTTCAAATTTATTATTAAAAGGTGTGGCGGTTACTAAAATGACTTTTTTGCCAAAACATATATTCTGTAATGTTTCATATCCCTGTGTCATCTCATTTCTAAACCTGTGTGCTTCATCAATAAATATATAATCAATATCTTCCCTGTCTATATCATCAAGTTTTCCTATTGAATAGACTTCAAAGTTTTTTACACCAAATTCCCTGAATGTTTCTTTCCAATAAGAAATAAGAACCGGCGGGCAAATTACAGCCTTTCTTCCTTCAAGCTGCTGCGCCAGAAGCGCGGAAATATAAGTTTTCCCAAGCCCCACAACATCGGCTAAAAATACCCCGTTATAAGCTTCAAGTATTTTATGCGCCGAGATTACAGCCTGTTTCTGATATTCAAGTTCCATAAATTCATCAGGAAGATAAAACTCATCATTTATCGGATTAATGTCTTCTTTAAAATATTCATAAAGCACTTTAAGATATAATTCATATGGAGTTATCGTGGAATTTAACCAACTGTCTTTTTCCGCTGTATCCAAAAAATCCTGCGTCACTTCCACAGAATCAGACCATAATTCTTCAAACTTATTCAGGGCAAATTCCACATCCGCCCTGTCCTTTAACTGAACATTAAATTCCCTATTTCCGCTCATACCGGAATATGAAAAATTGCTCGAACCTGTTATAACCGTTCCAAAATCCCTGTCATCATCTTTGTATCTGCTTATATAAACTTTTGCATGAATATTACCGGACGGATGCGCTTTTATTATCAGTTTGCCTGACTTTATAAACTCTATAAAAGCATGAATCCCTTCTTCAACTTCGGATTTATCCTCTGATAACTCAAATTCTTCGCTAATTCCACTGCGATATCTTTCTTTAATATTTTTTGAAGGTATTAAATCCAGTTCCTGCTGTCCGCATTCTTCAATAATATCAAAAGACGTCTTGTCCAGATTTAATCCGACAAGTATTCTTATTTTTTCCACGCCTTTGAGCGCGTCTTTAAGCATGTAAAATCCGCTTGACCTGAAATAACCGACTAAAACGTCAAAGTATTTAACATCTTTAAGCGTGCTTTTAAACCTGGACAACAGGTCAGAACCGGGTTCATTGGTAAAAAACCTTAAATCTGTACTCATTTTTTTCCCCACTTCAACCTGTTTTGCGCTATTTGAACAGCTGTCCTGAAGGCCGTCAGCATTGATTCCGCGGAGGCGGCGCCCGTGCCGGCTATGTCATACGCGGTGCCGTGGTCGGGCGATGTGCGCACTATCGGCAGTCCAAGCGTAACGTTGACGCCTGATTCAAATCCGATTAATTTTAAAGGGATAAGTCCCTGGTCGTGATACATGCATACGGCAATATCGTGGCTTTGTTTATGGATAATTTTTCCGAATATGGTGTCCGGCGGGAAAGGCCCCTGGGCATTAATGCCTTTTTTTTGCGCGGCCTTTATCGCGGGGATTATTGTTTTTATCTCTTCATCGCCAAAAGCGCCCGCTTCTCCGCTGTGAGGGTTTAATCCCAGAACCGCTATTTTCGGTTTTTCAATTCCAAAGTCATTTTTCATGGCAGCGTGCGCAAGTTCTATTTTTTCCAGCACTTTTTTCACCGTAAGCAGGCCGCACACGCTTTTTAATGAAGTGTGCGTTGTGACAAGCATTACCTTTAACTGCGGGCACATAAGCATCATGCCAAAATTTTTTACTCCTGTTTCTTCGGCCAGAATTTCGGTGTGCCCCGGATACATAATACCCGCCATATGCAGCGCGTGCTTGTTAATCGGCGCGGTGACTATAGCGTCCACTTCGCCTTTAAGCGCCGCTTCTATCGCTTTTTTAACGTAAAGATACTGCGCCTTCCCGCCTTTTTTTGTTTCAACGCCAAGAGGGACTTCGCCGTATTTGATAAGCTGCATGTCAAAAAGGTTTATAACGCCTTTTTCTGATTTTTCGTCAAAAGACTTTACCGGCTTTATTGAAAGCCTGCGGCTTACCCGCCTTTGCGTGTCAATCATGGTGGTCATGTCGCCTATAACGGTGACAGACGCTTTTTTATAAACTTCGGGAATTAAAAATAACTTCGCGGTTATTTCCGGACCTATCCCTGCCGGATCCCCCATGGTCACTGCGATTTTTAATCTGCGCATTTATTCTCCGCTATTTTCCAGCTTTTAAATATGCCGCAGCTTCATTAATCTCTATATTTATCTGCGCTCCGTCTTTCATATCCTTAACAGCAAGCCTTTTGGCCTGCGCTTCGGTGTCGCCTATTACAATAACGTGCCTTACCCTTTTTGAATCCGCTTCCCTGAACTGGGACTTAAAACTTCTGTCTTCAAAATCCATCAGCGTTTTTATGCCAGCTTCCCTTAACATATTCAGTATGGAAAAAGCCATTTCCCTGTGTTTGGAATCATATACTATGAAAGCTCCGGACATTTCATCAGCCGCGCCTGTCTGCTGCGATTTTATGACCTCGGCCGCGCGTTCAAGCCCCATAGCGAATCCCGTGGCAGGCGTGCTTTTTCCGCCGAATTCCGCCACCAGATTGTCATAACGGCCGCCGGCAAGTATTGTATTCTGCTGCGGCCCCAGTATTGATGTGGTAAATTCAAATACCGTGCCGGTATAATAATCAAGGCCGCGCACCATTTTCGGGTCCTCTGTGAATTTAATCCCGCACTCTGTCAACAGCCTTTTAACTTCGGCGTAATGCGCCGCGGCTTCGGGCGTAAGGTTGTCTGTTATTAAAGGCGCGTTTTTTACCGCCTCTTTGCATTTTTCATTTTTGCAGTCAAGCACCCTTACGGGCGCGCGCTCCATTTTTTTAAGGCAGTCGCCGCAAAGGTGTTCCTTTCTTTCTTCCAGAAACTTCACAAGGTTGTACCTGTAATCTTTTTTTGCGCCAAGATTATTTATAACAAGGGCCCTGTCCTGAATTCCGGCTTCTTTAAGCAGCCCTTCGGCCAGCTTTATCACTTCCGCGTCCTTAAAAGGCGAAGGGTCGCCGAAACTTTCGGCGCCAATCTGAAAAAATTCCCTGAACCGCCCCTTCTGCGGGCGCTCGTACCTGAACATGGGGCCGTAATAATATAAATCGCTTTTGGGCGGAAGGCTGTTTTCAATGTAAGCCCTGACCACGGACGCCGTGCCTTCCGGGCGCATGACAATATGCCTGTCGCCCTTATCCTTAAAATCGTACATCTCTTTTAAGACAATATCCGTGCCTTCGCCTATGCCGCGCGCGAAAAGGTTTACGTCTTCTATCACCGGCGTGATTATGTTGGAATATCCGTACAGGGAAAACATTTTACGCGCGGCGGAACTGATTTTTTCCCATATTTCTGTTTCGTCGCCGAATACATCCTTTACACCGCGAAGGCGGCTGAATTTCATTTTATTCTCCCTTTACTTTGCCAAGAATTTTTACGCCGTCTTCAATTTTCATAATATAGTACTCTTTTATCGGGTCGTTGTTCCCGTCAAAGGAGAACCTGCCGGTAACGCCTTCATAATTTCTTACCGATTTCAGCATGTCCTTGAAAGCTTCCCTTGATTCCGCCCCGGCTTCCAGTATTGCCGTCATTATTTTTATCATGTCGTAGGTATTTGCCTCTATTACGCCCGGTACTGCAGCGTATTTTTCCTTATAATCCGCCATAAATTTCTGTATTTTTTCCGAAGGTTCATCGGGATAAAATTCGGATGTAAAATGTATCCCTTCGGAACTTTCCCTGAAATTCAAAAGGTAAGCGGGATTGTCAAAAGTGCCGCAGAACACCGGCAGGTCAAGGTCGTAATATTTAAGCTGGTCCCTTATAAGGGTTATCTTTCTTTCCGTTGCGGGTATATACACGGCTTCCAGCTCCAGCGGATTAAGGCGCGGCTCTTTTAATTTTCTGAAAGTAAATTTTGTTTCATCAATTGCGGTCTCATCCGCGGCCGCAATCGCCCTTATTGTCACGTCAAAATACAGGTAATCATCGTCGGAAAAAGAGTATGAATATTTTGTGTTTCCTTCACTGTCAATTTCCGACTCTTTCGGGACAAAACTTGCGTAGATAGTGTTGGACTTTCTTTCCACTATATCTCCCCAGACAAGGATGTCGCTTTTCAGCTGCTGCGCTATGTTCAGGGCTATTTCCCTGTCAATTTCGCCGGGTTCCACTCCGATATCGTTCATTATCGCTTCTGCCTGCGCCTGTTTTGCCACCAGGGCTTTTTCATCCCTTGCCATCGCGTAAGAAAGCTGTTTTGTCATTTCCACATCAAACCCGAAGCGCAAGGCGTTTTCCCCTTCGCAGGAAAACCTTAAAAGCGCTATGTTCACCTTTGGAAGGTCTTCTTCCTTAAGCACGTCGGTCGCGGCCCAGTTGCGGTAGACCTTCATGTATTCAAATACCTTTTCTAGTATGCGTTTCCCCGAAGATTCAAGTTTTTCGCCCATAAGCCTGGTCTCTGCCGCGCGTTTTTCCTTAAGAAGCATTGTGTTGATGCCGCCCAGAGGCACCAGGTAGTTTAAAAAATCGCTCTTGTTGGGTTCAAAACCGACGCTTCCCGAAAGCTGCGCGCCCTGTGATATTTTTTGTACAAAAAAATCATTTAATGATTTTCCAAGCGCGTCTTCCGGATAAAGCGACGCAATTTTTCTGTACGGCGTGCTGTCTGTTATATATTTTGCCATCGCATAAGCGTGCCCCTTTACGGTGCCGCAGTTTCTAAAAAAGTACGCGCTTGCGCCGGTCAAATCCGGCCTTGCGGCGGTTGAAGAAAATGAAGTTACATTATAGCTTTCAAGCAGAGGCGCTATTTTTTTCACGTTATTGCTGAATACAGGCCCGGCAAAAGCTATGACATTGTCGTTTTCTATTACCTGAACTATTTTCCTGGCAAGCGCGTCCGGTTCCATAGATTCGTCCACAAAAACAAGCGCCAGTTTTTCCTCATCTGTTTTAATTTCCGCGTTAAACTCTGCGGCGCCAAGTTCAACCGCGTTTTTAATAGCTTCTCCGGCCGCCATTCCCTTGCCGGAAAGCGGAAGTATGACCCCTATTTTTCTTTTATTAACCGGCTTGTAAAGCACGGCTTTCCTGAATTCTTCGGATACTTCCTGATAAAAATCGCTGTCCCTGTATTCCATCACAAATACCCTGGCATGGGCGAAAAAATCCGTGGAATTGTTTTCTTTTAGGTCCTGTTTGATAATGTAATACAGCGCGTATTCGTCTATCAGCGCGTGATACTTTGCCGCGTATATTTTTTTAAGGCTGTCCTTGTCCTGCGAAGCTATAAGCTCCTTAAGCCGTAAAAGCACGGAATCCTTAAACTCCGGAAACTGGTGGCGTTTTTCAGCCAGAATTTTGAATTTTTTCAGCGCCGTATCCGTGTCTTTATTTTCAAGGCTCATCTCTGACAGCCGAAGCACGGACAGATAGCCCCATATTATGTCGGAATAATACTTTTCATTGTGGAAAAAATATTTTTCGGCATTGGCTTTGTCGCCTTTGTTAAGGCAGTACTGCCCCGCCCAGAAAGCGCCTTTGGCGCGTTCAGTTGTATTAATACCTTCAGACGCAAGTTTTTTCCACTCTTTAAACTCTTCATCCGTTATTTCTATTTTCAAACCCGAAAGCGCCGCGCCGGGATCCTTTACGACAGCCCTGGGCGCGCAGCCCGGAACGCAGCAGTAAATTACAACAGCCGCCAGCAATAATATCAATAAGTTTGTCTTTTTCATTTTTCCCGCCTTACTTCAAAAGTTTTTCGTTTACCTGAACCGTATACTTTTCCTTAAGCCCGGATATCAGTTTTCCGAAAATTTCTTTCTGCCTGTTATTCTGCACCATCTGCATTATTTTTTCCTTTGAATCGTCAAATGATATTTTTCTTTTTTCCGCCAGTTTGATGATGTGGTAGCCGTAAATTGTCTTTACCGGGTCAGATACTTCACCCGGGGACAGCATAAACGCGGCGTTTTCAAACTCTTCCACCATGACCCCTTTTCCAAAAAAAGGAAGTTTTCCGCCCATATCCTTTGTGGTGGCGTCTTCGCTGTATTTTTTGGCGATTTCCTCAAAACTTTCGCCCGAAGCTATCCTTTTGCGCAGGTTAAACGCAAGGTCCCTGTTTTTTACAAGTATGTGCTGCGCGCTTAATTCAACAAAATCTTCTTTGTTTCTTTCGTAATAAACCCTTGCGTCGCTTTCGCTGACCTTAAGCTTTTTTTCAACCATATCATTGTAATACGCGTGGGAAAGGACTTCGTCAAAATCCCATTCGTATTTGGCGGCAAGCTCCGGTTTTTCCGCGTATCCCAGCTTTCTTGCCTCTGTCGCCATAAGTTTTTTGTTTATTACATATTCAAGGAATTCCTTTTCCTGTTCAGGGGACAGTTTATATTCATACTTGTCCTCATTATATTTCTTTATTATTTTGTATTTGTCCTCCGTAAGGACATATTTTCCCACAACAGCCACAGTGCCGGATTCAAGTTTGGCCGCGGCTTTTTCTATTGACGCGCCCGGTATTTCCGCCGTGCCGCCCGATAACGCCGCGCTTTCAGTCATCGCTTTTTCATCGTAAGGTTCGTCCTTATATGCCGATGAACCTGTAGTGCCGCACGAAGCGCAAAAAAATAAAGCCGTAAAGATTATTGCGGATAAATATTTCATTTTTCACCTCTGAATTTTTATTACCTGCTGTAATATTTTCTGTAATACCTTAACGGATTGGGTTCGGACCCGCATTCCTGCCCTATCTTAATGTCGCCTGTTTTTTCCTGCTGCCTTAACTGCATAAGCCTTGTTATGACTTTATCCCTTAAATCATAGGGATTCATCGGGTTAATGTAAATTTTTGTGCCGCCTTCAAAGCCGGCCGGCGTGTTTATCCTCATTTTAATCAGTATGTGCCAAGGAACCGTGTCAACGCTGTCTTTTGGCGTGTAATACCATTCCTCATTCGCGGCTGTCTGGCTGGTCAACGCCGCGTGTATGGCATGCACGATATCCGAAAATCCCCTTAATTCATTTTCATCAAGGTCTTTTGGAAAAGGTTTTTCGCCCTTGTAGAATATAGCGATTGTCGGGTATCTGTGGCCGATGTCGGAAAACGCGATTGCGTGTTCGTTTTCTGCAACCACCAGGTTGTAATAAAGCGCAAGGTTGGCACCCATTTCGTTGTAAATGTTCGGATTTTTCCTTAACAGGTCGCGCTCGCGTTCCAGCGCTACGCCCCATTCATCAAGCGCCACAAGCTGTTTGTGAAGGTGGTCAAAAGACGCGCCGGCGGGTTTCAGCCAGTTCTGAAAAACAGCCACGTAACGGGCGAACCTGTTATTGTTATATATATTCATCATTCCGCTTATCGTGAACTTCAAATACTGAAAATGCTCTTCCGGGGTAAGTTCGCCGGAACTGCACAGCTGCGTGTCATATTCCGCGTTGTCAATGTAATGCCTGGCGCCCACTATAAGTTCATGCCCGCCCGCGAAAAAAGCGTCCGCTATTTCCATTTTTTCGCTGTAATTCACCTCTTCGGGTTTGCGGCCAAGCAGTTTTAATTTCATGTCAACAATGTGCGTGACATGTTCAAGGCCCTTTTTGTCTTCAAGGTATCTTTTCTTGGCCTCTTCAACCTCTTTTGGCATAACATAGCCAAAATTCTTTTTCCAGTAATCCATGGTCACTATTTCAAAAAGGTTCGGGATGCGCCTGAATACAGGCGTGGTTTTGTCAAGGTCCGACGGAAAAACCCCGGATATAATTTCGTATTTTTTTCCCTTTTTTATAAGCCTGTCGTTTTCGGGCGGCGTATTTATATATTTTGTTTCGCAGAAATTGCAGTAATCCTCTTTTTCTTTTTTCTCTATCTTTTTGGCGGTTGACGGAACATCGTTTGTTATTGGTTTGCTTCCGCGGCCCGGCACATTCCATACTTCCGTCCCTGTAAAGGGGTTTATCTGCTTTATGGTCCCGTCCTTTAAGGTCATAAAAAATTCATTGTATTCTGACATCTGCCACCTTCCTTATTATGAGATGGATTAAATATATAATTAGACGCGGTTGCGCGTTAACTTTATTACTTGAAAAACGGCCTTATATGCCGTCAATTTCCGCCTGGCATTTATCAAGGGCTTCCGCAGGAGAATAAGCCCCATACAGCGCGGCTGAAATGTATTTCTGCATTATTTCGGATGCCTTCGGATATCTTGAATCAACGGGCCTTAAAGCTGCTTTTAAAAACACGGCCGGCAGCGCCGCGTATTCCGGCCTCATTGAAATGATTTCAGGGTCCGAATAAAGGTCTTTTCTTGCCGGAGTTATGCCGCCGTTTAAAGCCATCTTTTTCTGCGCATCCTTTGACACAATAAAATCCGCCAGTTTAAAAGCGTTCTGCGCGGAAGCGGATTTTGCGGCAACCGCAACGTGAAGCCCTCCGGCTACAGGGTAGCTTTTACCCTTAACAAGCGCGGGCACTTCATATACTCCCACCTTACCCTTAAGAAGGGATAACGAAGAGCTGTGGAAGGAAATATCCGAAGCCCATCCCCTTACGGCAAACGCGCTTCCCTGCTGGAAAAACGCCCTTAAATATTCATCTTTTCCAAGTTCGTAATTTTTTGTGGATGATATTTTTGACGCAATCAGCCCTTTTAATGTTTCAAGCGCCTTTTTGTTCTGCGGGGTGTTTATAATAAACTTCCCGTTTTCAAGTTTTATTCCGCCGCCGTTGGATAACGCCGCTTCAATAAAATTGCATACCGTCTGTTCGGTTATGGAGCCCTGAAACGCGTAATACGCGCTGTTTAACATTGCGCTCCTGCCCGCGCTTTTAATTTTTTTGTTCATATCCCTGCTGTATACCGAAATTTCCTGATAAGTTGAAGGAAGCTTTGTAAGGCCGTACGCTTCTGCCGCGTCTTTCCTGTAAAAAGTAACCCCCGCGTCCATGGTAACGGGAAGCGCAACCAGTTTTCCTTCACGGGTATCAGCGGCCAGCACGTTCTGAAAGAACTCCGCGGTGTCCGCCTTTTCAAAAGGCTTTAACATGCCTGAAGCGGCCAGAGACTGAACCCATTCAATATTTACCAGCACCAGATCCGGGCTTGACTGCGAATCAAGCGCGGACGCGATATTTGACATTGCCTGCGGCACAGTGCCCTGAACGGAATTTAAAATTACCTTTATGCCGGTCTTTTTTGTAAAGTCATTTACAGCACCCTGTATTGCCGAAACCTGTTCCGGCTGCGCCGCGACAGAAACGGCAAGCGGCCTTGTGCATGAAATTCCGGCAGCAGAAACAACAACAGCCATTATTAATAAAATAATCTTTTTCATCTGTCATAATCCTCCGTATAAAAAATTAAATGTAAATGTTCAGGTCAATAAATCCATACAGAAAATCTTCATAGTCAACCGTTGCGCCGGACAATGCCGGCGACGGATAAAGTTTTTTATAGGCAGCGCCGGCGTTTAATTCAAAAAACGGCATGTCAAATCCGCCGCCCGCGTAATACCCTATGCAGTTTATAAACGGATTGCCCTGCTGGCCGGAAGAAATGTTTCCGTAGGCGCTTCCGTCATTTCTTATAAATTCATACGAAATACCGCCGCGTATGGCGGCCACCGGAACCGGTTTCACTTCAATGCCGCCGCGCATTTTAAATTCTGTCGTGTCTGATTTATAGGAAACGCCCGACACTAAGTTTTCAGCCGCCCTGTAGCCGTATTCAAATTCCAGAGGCACAGCCAGCTGTTCAACGGGCGTCACGGAAGCGCCGGCTATAATTGAATGTTTTTTTGAAATAAGCCTTCCCACATCGGATATCATTGACGCCTTATATGTGTAAGTTTCGTCATAGTCGTAGGAATATCTGACGCCCGGAATCACGTATAAAAGGTTGTTCCTGATGCCGGTTTCAAATTTTAATTTTCTTCCGTTGCCAAGCCTTACTTTTTCGGAAGTGGTCCTTGTTAAGTTCGTCGCGGCGCCGAAAATTATTACGTTTATTTCATCTGTTGTGTTTTCCTTGTATTCAAGGTTGACCGGCGCTTCAACATAGGCAAAAAATTCGTGCTGGCCGTTGCCCGCCATATAATGGATGTTGCCTTTTACATTATAACCCGTTGTATCAACGATTGTGGAAACATCATTTCTTACGCTGTCATATACGCCCGGCAGAAGCGAAATAAGCGAGGGATCAATCATTGACGTGTCAAGAGGTTTTGATTTTGTGTATTTTTTATTATAGGAGTAAAGAAGCGAATCAGGAAGGCCTTTCATATTACGGTTCATAATGTCTTCAAGGTTAAGCGTAGGGCTGTAGCTTCCGACAGACGCAGTGATATCAAGTTCGTCCGTGGGCATAAAAAGATACGGAAGGTAAAGGCCGGCGCTTGCGTTCCATGAAAGTTCCGTGGAAATAATTACGCTTGCCGTACTGTCATTGCTCTGCTGATAAGGCACGTATTTATAACCCGCCCTTCCGGCAATGCCAAACAGCGGTATTGGCTTGAATCCAAACAGATACATTCCGCCGAACATATTTCCGGTGTTTGTGTACCTTGAAGTAACAGGATAATCCGGGGGATAATTGGTTGATGAATTCACCGTAAAAGAATTCATATAATACGGCTTGATGCTGTTCATAAAAAATTTATTGGGCCATCCGACTTCGCCGAATGAATCATTAATATCAGCCGCAAAAGTTTCTTCCTTAAATTCCGCGCCGCCGGGCGCTTTAATTGTATGGTTGTATTTTCCTATAAAAGGCTGCAGCTGAAAAAAGTGCTTGTCCCTGCGGAACAAAAGCCCCGCTTCAATGCCGCGCGAAGCGCCGTCCATTGCCGTGCTTAAATCGGGATAAACGTGCTTAATTCCGCCTAATGACGTCATCTTGGCTTTTCCGCCCTTGCTCCACCACTCTTTTGGTTCTTCCGCCCTTTGTGCAGCAACAGAAGGCGTTTCTTCCTTTGCCGCGGCTTTATCATCAACAATGGGTGTTTCTTCTGACGCGGTTTTTGCGCCTTTTCCGAACAGGCTGTAATATTTTTCCTTAATTTTGTCATTATTACGGCCGCGCTGTTTTGCGATTTCAAAATACCTGCTTAGATTGGGCTCTTTAAACGCGGGGTCAATAAGTTTTGCCTTGTCGTACATTTCCTTTGCCAGTTTGTCCTTCCCCATTAACATATAGCAATTTCCCTTGCCTGCGTAAGCTTCAACGCTGTCCTTGTCCATTATAAGGACGGTGTCATAAAGTATGACGGCGTCGGAATACTTGCCAATTTCAAACATATTTCCCGCCTGATAAAGATACTGTGCCTGCGCTTTTTCAACGCCCGGTACAGCAAAAAGCATTAAAGGTAAAAGCAGTATACACGCGGCCAATAATAGTTTTTTTGTCATGTTTTTCTCTCCTTAAGATGCCGAAAAACCCCTCAAATTGTGGAAAAACCGTCTTTCGGCCTTTAATAAATAATATATATAAATTAACACAGGGGGTTTTGATTGTCAACGTGAACAAATGGCTTTGCAGGCTGCTTATTAAACCCTTTTATATGCTGTTTTTCAGGGAAAGGGTTTATTTATAACCGCGAAAAATTACAGTTTGTCCAGGCTTAGCACCCAGGCTTTTATCTTTTCCCAGTTTCTGAAATCGCCGTATTTTTCAAGGCCCAGAAACATTTTTCCCATAAACTTTTCAAACCCGCTTTTTGGCTCTGTCACTACCCCGCCAAACACCGCAGTTGAAACCGGGGTAAAACCAATCGCTACTTTTTTCGGATACTGTTTTGCCTTTTCCCTTGTGACAGCGGATGAGGATGTGATTGTGGCGCACTGTATGAATACCGCTGTTTTGGCCTTTGTAAGCGCGGTATAATTATCCGCCACATACTTTGTCATGTCAGGATGAGGGGCGCCGCCGTGAATAGCGGAGCCCAGAATTAAAAGGTCGTATTTGGAAATATCTTCAGCAGCTGCCGCGGCAGGCGTAACTTTCACATTGTGTTTAAGCGCTTTTAATTCTTTTGCCATAAATTCCGCGGTTTCCTGCGTTGAACCCATAAAAGAAGCGTAAACAATAAGTATATTTTTCACGTTTGCGTCCTTTGCCTGCACAGCCGTAAATATCATCATGGCAAGCAGTGCTGTTATTATTTTTTTCATATCAATAACTCCCTAATTCTCTTTTACAAGCCACTCTTCAGCGGACTGCGCGTCGGTAAAAACATGAAAAAGGTTATTGTGCATATTAACCTCTGTCACCATTTCCGCGAACCTGCCTTTTTCCGTGTCCTCTTTATCAACGACAACCGCAAGCTTCATCCTGTAAGTCATAAACTTATGAAGGACCATTCCGGCCTGGCCGGAACCAAGTTTTGTAAATTCCGCGGGAAGGTTTTCTTTATATAACATCGCCCTGTCCGCGTCTTTTTCATACGCCGCTTCCATGACAAGGTTTATGTCCTGTTCCTTTTCAATAAGCTTTGAGCCCTTAATCCCGCTTACATACCTTACGCCGTTCTTTTCAATAGCATGCATTTTATTGGACCTGCTATTTATTAATCAAACCAATATCTGATACCCAAACCTCCGCTGACATTCGGATGCATTCCCGGAAAAAGAAGGATACCGGGCCTTACTTCAAGAAATATGTCAATTGGGTCTCCGGCAAATTCATAAGCAAGCCCCACCGGAACCTGCGCGCCCGCCCACATTCCGCCGTTCCAGAATCCGGCAAAACCGCCGACGCCAAAATAGAAAGGAAGCCTGCCCTGCTTTATTCTGAATACATCATAATTGTGAATAAGATACTGCGCGTGCGCGCCAATACCACCGGAGTAAAAATCCCAGTTAACCATAAAATCAACAGCGGAATTTTTGTCCATAAAATTCTTAATGCTGATACCTGTGGGATTTCCAAGAACTATGCCAAGCCCAATCCCTTTTTTTGACGCGTGCGCCGCGCCCGCGAAAGAAACAAACATTACAGCCAGTAAAAACATAAAAACAGTTTTTTTCATAATGTGCCTCCTGTGGTTTTTAAACGTTTTAGTTATAACATACACCGCAAAAAAATGCAAAAAATACGGTTGTCAGATTGCAGGTATTAAAAAGTAATCGCCCGTTTGCCGCCCGTATGCACGGTATGCGGTTTTCTTCCCATGCCCGACATTATGCGAAAAAACATCTGAAGCGAAATATTCTGATTGCCGGTTTCAATGCGGGACAATTCAGACTGCGGAATGTTAATTCTTTCCGCCAGTTCTTTTTGTGTTATTTTAGACTCTTTCCTTAATGCATATATCTCGGCAAGGACCGATGTCATAAACCTTTCTTCGTCGTATGCTTTTTTTATTCTTGGATTCTTTAATTTTGATTCCAGGTATGAATCAAAATTAAAAGGCTGTTCTTTTCTCATTTTACTTTTCTCTCTTTCCCGCCATGTATTTTTTAAGGCGTTTTCTTGATTCCTCAATGTCATCAGGGTCTGTCTTTTGGCGTTTTTTAATAAACGCGTGCAGAAAAACAGCTGTATTGCCGGAAACATACGCATGAATAAATCTGAAACATTTATCTTCGCCATAAATTTTCAGCTCAAACAGCTTTTCTCCAAGCGCTTTAACAGTTCCCGGCTTAATATGCAACAATTTGGTCCCGTATTCTTCAATATCTTTTATTCCGGCAAAAACTTTACCTTTAACCTCATCAGGGCATTCATTTTCTATGAATTCAATAACCGGCCTGCGCCCTGAAGGCAAAACATAAAAATCTATTCTTGGCACTCAACCACCCCTCTATGTGCTGGTTTTAGCTTCTTATTAAATATATCATATATACGGTGGTACCGTATGTCAAGACCGTTTTTAATACCAATTTAAGGTGGTTTCCAAGTTAAGCAACCATCCTCCTTTCTTTGATTTTTGGCAAGTAAATCTCTGCCGGTGTCTTGTAATCAAGCCCTTGGTGAATC
>JAKQNO010000052.1 GCA_029565735.1 bacterium | reverse complement strand
CCTTCTTTCCCCATACCGAATTATAAACCACAAAAAGCGAAGCGGTTAAGACAGCCGCCAGAAAAAGAAAAACATCCGGCTTTTTGAAGGAAAAAATAACATATGTCACCGCAAAAACAGCGGCAAAAAGCCCTTCGCCCGTTTTGGTTCTGAACATGTCAAATACCACCGCTATTCCGACCGCAGGCATGGCCCAGAAAGCGATGCTTAGCGCGTCTATAATCTGCTCCGGCAGCGTCACATAAATAGCGTTTGCCAGATACACGCCTATTGAGAATACAACCGCGTAGCCGATAAAGTCCCTGATAAGTTTTCCCAAAATTGCGGTTATCTGTATGGCAGAGATGAACGACTCTCTGCCCGCTTTTATTTTATCCTCAAACAAATGCATAACTTTTGTATTGAATTTCCTGTTCCATACATCCATAAGTCCCACAAAATAACCAACCCCTGCCGCACAGAACAGCGCGAACATCAGTACAGGTTCTTTAGAATCTGCCTGTATATGCTGCCCCATGGAAGAAGCAAAAACAGCGGCTGACATGGCAATAGCCGATGCCGAAGGCGGCACATATGCCCCCACAGGCGGAGCGTTTATCCATAATAACTGCGCGATTGCACCCACAAGCACGCCTGTGTAAATATCACCGTTAAACAAATACCCTATCAGGGCTCCGGCAAATATCGGCTGGGAAATAAGCGACATGCCGACAAAATAATTGTCAATTTCCAGCAACGCGCCCACAAAAGCCGCCAGCAGCACCGTATATATATTGATGTCCGTTAAAAAATACTGCAGTTCCATAAATTACGCCCCGCTATTTTTCTATTTTTTCCTTTATTGCCTTAAAAATATCTTTTCTTGAATCCGTGGGCACCATTCTTACTTCAAGATTAACGTTCAGTTCTTTAATGCGCTTAAAAGAAGCCACATCATCCGCATCAACAAAAATCGCGTCATAAAGCTGTATTTTAGACTCGGAAAAGTGCATGCCGCCTATATTTACCTCTCCGACTTTTCCTCCCGCTTCAATCACCGCGCATATATCTTTCGGGCTCTTTACAAGTATAATAGCCCTGTCATCGTCAAATTCCCTGTTTTTTATCTTTACGGCTGCTTCCTTTACTCCTATAATTGACAGGTTTATTTCCGTGGGCGTGGCCATCCTGAAAAGAAACTTCTGCATATCATTTCCGACAACTTCGTCGTTTACCACAATAATATGGTCGGCTTTTAACGCCTGCGCCCAGCCGACAACAACCTGTCCGTGTATAAGCCTGTCGTCAATCCTTGTAAGCAGAATCGGCATTCTTTTTACCTTTTTCCCATCATTGTTTTGACATCAATAATAAGCCTGTCTTTTTTTGACATTATCATTTCCGTAATTTCCGCGGATGTCTTATCAATGTGGTTCATGGCCTCGACAACCATGGGCATATTCACTCCGGTAATAATTTTCACCGCGGGATTTGCGCTGTAAAGGGTGAACGCCGCGTTCATGGGAGTGCCGCCGAACATATCAGCCATGATAACAACCCCGCGCCCGTCATCAGTCTTGTCAACCGCATCCTTTAACTTTTCGGAAAAGGTTTCCATTGTATCGCTCTTTAACAGTGAAAGGGATATGACTTTTTCTTTTCTTCCAACCGTCATAAATACTGTTTCCTTGAGATTATCCGCAAAAGTGTAATGCGTCGCAATAATTATTCCCGCCAAATTATTACCTCCCTTCTCACATGCCTGCCGCTAAATTATCAGCAGTTTCATAACAAGCCTGCCAAGCAGCTCTTCCGAATGACGTATGTAATCCCCGTCATTAAAAAGCTTGCCTTCCACAACCCTGACGCCAAGCCTGCTTATTTCTTCCCTGTCAATCCTGACCGGGTAGGAATTCTCGCGCGCGTACCTTGTAAGAATATCCTGGTGCGCTTCCTTGTTATTTGCCACAACATAATCAAATATCTTTGCGCCGGTATGCTTAAAAATTGCTTTTATGTGGTCCGATACCGTAAAATTGTCAGTTTCTCCCGG
This sequence comes from bacterium, assembly GCA_029565735.1. Lineage (GTDB taxonomy): Bacteria > Oederibacteriota > PGYV01 > PGYV01 > PGYV01 > PGYV01. The sequence goes on along the minus strand of JAKQNO010000052.1, from coordinate 97 downwards.
CTGTGTCATGATGTTGCATACATATATCTTTGCCGCTTTCTTGTTTGCCAGTATGGCCTCTTTTATTCCCTTTACAAGCAGGTTGGGAATAACGCTT
>JAKQNO010000038.1 GCA_029565735.1 bacterium | reverse complement strand
ACGGAGGGTCGGAGGGACAGAAGTTGAAACATGTTTTTAAATGTAGAGGTGCAATATATTGCGCCTGGTTTTAAAAATGTAATATGAAATGACAGACATAGGCAAAATAATAAACATACGCGAAGGACAAGGCAGAAGGTTGGAAGGGCAGATGGTTTTGCCGAACATCCGAACATCTGTGCATCCGTCCCTCGGTCACTTTGAGTTTTTATGGAGGTTATGATGAAAAAATTTTTATGTATATTACTTATTCTTTCAGCGGGCGCGGCATACGCCAATCCCGGCGTTTCGGGCGCGTTTACCGATGTGGGCACCGCAAGGCCGTCCGCTATGGGCGGCGCGTTTACCGCTGTCGCGGATGACAGCAACGCCGTTTTTTACAATCCGGCCGGCATTGTGCTGTCGGATTATAAGGACTTTTCTTTTCTGCACTTCAGGCAGAAGGGAATCATACCTTATAATTACGCCTCTTTCATTTACCCGATAAACAAAATGCGCGGATGCGGCGCAGGCATGATAATTTCCGGTGATGAAATTTTTGACGAAAAAACATTCTTTTTATCATATGCCGAAAACTTCGGGTGGGTTCACAGGATGCTGTCCGGATTTTCCCTTGGCGCCAATTTAAAATTTCTCTTTGCCGGTTACGGCGATAAGAACACATCAGGCGGAGAAGAACGTATTAAAGGAAGCGCGTGGGGGATAGGGCTGGATTTGTCTTCCATGTGGCAGGTTAATGAAAATATAAGGGCGGGCGTTATGTTAAGGGATTCTTTTTCATGGCTCTCCTGGAAGAACCAGTATGAAACATATTCAGAGGGAATACCGCTGACATCCTCTTTCGGCGTAAGCTACAGGATGCCGGAATTCATGATTTCCGGTGAAATAGCGGATTTGGGGATTATTAAAATTGGCATTGAAAAGACCTTCTTTACCCACCTTGACCTTCGCGGCGGGTATACGCAGGTGCTTGATACGGAATCATACAAGGAATACTTTGTGGGTTTCGGGCTTTCAAGGTTTGTTTTCGGGCCGGACAGGTCAATGTCAGCGTCGCTTGATTTTTCCTATGGCTTTGAAAGGCTTGATAACACTTTTAAAATACAGGCGGGTTTCAGGTTTAAATAATAATAAAGGAGCCTTAAATGAAAAGAATTGTATTTGCCGCTGCAATATTTATTTTTTCGTTGCCGGTGTTTGCCGACATTTACAGCGACCTTGATGAATTGACGGCCGAAACAGGCCTGTTAAAAAATGATATCGGTAAAATATCAGGCTTCATAAATTCAGAGCTTACAAAACAGATAATATTAAACGGCACAGCAGGCGCGGTTTTCCCTTCCGCCATATGCGGTTTTCCGGGCGTGGAATTCGGGGGCGGTATCGGTATTTCGGCGGGAAAGTTTAACGTGGAAGGATTAAGCTCGCTTAAATATGAATACCTGCCGGCTATTGACACGCAAAGCGCGGATATCCCAAAGCAGATTCCGCTGCCTGCGGGATCATTTCACTTAAAATCAGGTTTTTTTCCTGTTTTGGGAAAAAATACGGATTTGGGATTAAGGTTTTTGGCTCTTGATTTTGGAATTAATCAGGAAGATGTATCCCTGCGCGCGCAGCACTATATTTTCGGGCTGGAACAGCGTTTTCTGCTTATAAAAGAAAATGAAGCGGTGCCGTTCGGGCTTCTTGGCGCTTTAAGCCTTGATTTTTTATCCGGAAGGGTAAAGCTGGCGCTTAAACAGAGCGAAACAGGCACATCGGAAATTAACGGCACAGTATATGACATTGTATCTGACGGAAGGGTTTCGGTCCTGTCAGAGTGGAATGTGCAGACAATAGGCGCAAAGCTTATTTTGAACAAAGAACTCTTTTTCTTTAATCCCTTTGCCGGCCTGGGGCTTAACTTTAATTTTGGGAATTATACAACTACGGCCGGAATTGAAAGCGACATAACAATCACACAATCAGGTGTGCCTTCAAATACCGCGTCTAAATACGCGGAAATTAAGTCACCATATTCAAGCGAACCTTCGCTGCTTGAAGCGCGCCTTATAGCAGGATTTGAAATAGGCGTTTCGGTTTTTAAATGGAATGTGACATATGAATGGGCGGGCGAAGTTTACAGCCTTATAACAGGCATCAGGTTCCAGATACCGTAGAAATGTTTAACAGATTTATAATGACAATCGTTATTTCATATTTAATTTATATTGTGTTTTCGTGGTTTGGATTTGGTAGCCGCGCCCTTTAGGGCGCGGGTTTTAAATAAAGTATTTAGATAGCACATCAACTGCCGCACCTTGCCTCCTGTGTCATAGCAGCAATATTGCTGCAGCGTGGAAAAAGCGCGCCTGTCATGGCGTAAACCATACATATTCGTGCTGCTGAGCCGCCGAGCCGCGGCCTTATACCGGCGCTTCTGAAAAAAACACACCCAACCCCTATAGGTTTTTATCGAATCTTCGAATCTTCAAATCTTCAGCGTTTGTTTATATTTTTCTACTTCCGTCCCTCCAAAATGTTAAAATTTGATTTGTAAAAATTCCCGCTTGTTATATAATAAGTCCAAAATAAAGATGAAAGGGGTAATAATTTGAAAATAGCCGACATATTAAGGGATAAGAAATTTGTTTTTTCAATGGAGATATTTCCGCCAAAACCTGATTCGGATATTTCGGTTATATATAACACTCTGGACGGGCTGAAGGATTTAAAGCCGGATTTTATAAGTATCACATTCGGAGCCGGCGGCGGCACGCGCACAAGGACTGTTGAAATAGCCGAGCGCATTGAAAACCACTATAAAATACCGTGTATGGCGCATCTTACCTGCATAGGCGCGACAAAAGCATCCATAACGGAAATATTAAATGAACTTAAGGCTAAAAACATTCAGAACATAATGGCGCTAAGGGGAGACCTTCCCGAAGGCGTTAAAAATCCTTTAAAGGACTTTAAATACGCCGCAGACCTTGTGAAATTTATCAAAAAGAAGTGGGATTTCTGCGTGGGCGTTGCCGGGTATCCGGAAAAACACCCGCAGGCCAAAGATATGAAACGTGACTTAAAGCACCTGAAAGAAAAAGTAAAAGCCGGCGCTTCTTTTATAACAACTCAGCTGTTTCTGAACAACGACCACTACTTTAATTACGTGAAAATGGTAAGGGAAGCCGGAATCACGGTGCCTGTTTTGCCGGGTATTATGACTGCCACAAAATTATCAAGCATTGAAAGAATGACAAAGATGTGCGGCGTGGAGATTCCGGAGCGTTTTAAAACAGCCACTTCAACCTGCGCGATTGACAATCCTGTATGTGATGAAACCGTAAAGTATACCGTTGGGCAGATAAACCATCTTATAAAAAACGGCGTGCCGGGAATTCACCTTTATACGATGAATCGTGTGGAACAGAACAGGCATATATACGAAGAGTCTGATATTTCAAAAATGAGGCAATAATTATGTTAGGCAGGATTTTAATGGTGGCGTTCGGGGGAAGCCTTGGCGCCGTATCAAGGTATGCGGTTACGCACTTTGTAAACCTTGCGTTTCCGGGCACTGTTGTATCGCACTGGGGCACGCTTACGGTAAACCTGGCGGGTTCTTTTTTAATCGGTATTTTATTTTCCACAGTGCAGGGAGTTCCGCATTTTAACCACCTGTGGCTGTTTTTCGCGGTCGGATTTATGGGCGCGTTTACCACATTCTCGTCGTATGCCCTGGAAATGCACAACCAGCTGGCGGCCGGAATTTATAAGGATGCCGCGCTTAATTTTCTGCTTAATAATATCGGGGCGGTTGTCATGGTTTTTGCCGGGATATTTCTGGTAAAGATGATAAAGGGATAATCGCCGTGATAATTGATATTCATACCCATTTTTTTCCTGATGAAATGGCCGAAAAAACAATAAGGCATCTGGAAGGCCTTGCAGGCGTTAAAGCTTATGGCAACGGGGACTTATTGTCCCTGCGGCAGTATATGAAAGAAGACGGGGTTGATTTATCCGTGAATGTGCCGGCCGCGACAAAACCGCAGCAGGTGATTGGGATTAACAGGCGTATGGTTGAATTTAACAGGGCGGGGAATAAAGATGTAATTTGTTTTGGCGCCATGCACCCGTATTTTAATACAATAGGTAATTTTGAAGACGAGATTAAGTATCTTTACGATAACGGGATAAAGGGCATAAAAATGCACCCCGAATACCAGCAGTTTTATCCCGATGACGGAAGGGTGAAAAAAGTATATAAAACCTGCGCTGAATTGGGAATGATAATACTTTTTCACGCCGGGGCTGACAGCGCGTTTGATGAAGATGACGTAAAAGGCACCCCGCAGCGTTTTGCTGCAGTCGCCGAAGCGTATCCAAATCTTAAAATGATTCTTGCGCATATGGGCGGTTACCGGCTGTGGGATGACGCTTACAGGTATTTAGCCGGCAAAAATGTTTTTTTTGACACGGCATTTTGCGATGAAATGGATGACACGGCTTTTACCAATATTATAAAAGACCACGGCGCGGATAAAATACTTTTTGGTTCGGACTTTCCGTGGGAACGCCCCGCGAAGATAATTTCCAAGATTGAAAAGTGTTTTCCGCAGGGAGATATAAAAGAAAAAATTTACCATACAAACGCTGAAAGGCTTCTTGGAATAAAAATTTAAATGCGAATAATTGACACTCACACCCATTTTTTTACCGATGACAGGACGGACGCGGATAAAAATTACCTTAAAAAAACCGGCATGATGCTTGACGGAGATGACGGGGAGCTTGAAGGCCTTAAAAAATTCATGAAAGAAGACGGCGTGTCTGTTTCTGTAAACGCTCCCGTTGCTTTATCCGAAAAGGCGTGTTTAAAAGTAAACAGGATGATGGTTGAATATAATAAACGCCAAAAAGAAGTCATATGCCTTGGTACAATGCATCCTTCAATGGGAAGGGCCGCGTTTGAGGAAGCTGAATTTTTGGCGCAAAACAGGGTAAAAGGTGTCAAGATGCACCCGCAGATACAGAATTTTTACCCTGATGATAATAATATGAAGGATATTTATGAAGCGTGTGAAAAAAACGGACTTTATATGCTGCAGCACGCCGGCGCCGGCGCGGAGCCGGATTTTGACCGCGCAAAGATAAAGGGCCTGCCGGAGTCATTTAAAAACGTAATTCAGGCGCATCCGGATTTAAAACTGGTAATAGCGCATATGGGCGGGCTTAATATGTGGGATGAAGCCATGAAATTTCTGTGCGGTAAAAATGTCCTGTTTGACACGGCTTACTGCACTGTTATGGAAAGCAATTTGCTTTCTGAAATTGTAAAATGTCACGGAGCGGATAAAATAATGTTTGGTTCGGATTTCCCGTGGGTAAGGGCCAAAGATATAGCAAACAAACTTGACGGCTGCATTAAGGATAGTAGTGAAAAGAAGATGATATTTTATGAAAACGCCTGTAAATTATTGGGGATAGACTAATCTCATAAATGATACACGTGAATATTGTGGTGTGTCATTTATGCTACAACCGTTCCGGGGACCTTGAAAAATAACCTTTAAAAACATCAATATTATTGTTTGATGTTGTGGCATGCAATATGCTAATTATCATATCGAAGAAATAATAAACCAAAAAAAGCGGGGTGCCTTATGGAAGAAGCGGCTTTAAGGTTTTTAACAATGTCCGATGTGTTAGTTTCACTTAGAAACACAGGTGTGTTATGTGTTCTTGGATTTATTATTATAAGTATTTGTTTGTATATGATTTTTAAGAACAGGATGATATTTAAAATGTGGATAAGGCTGTTTCCGGCAATTATATTAATGATGTTAACCACTAATTTTGTTTCCAATATTGTACATGTGCCGGGCATGAATAAGCTTTTAGCGGAGTTGGGCGCATTGGGCGTCGCAAGCAGCATTTTAATATTCGTATTCTTTTTAACCGGAAGGTATTTTGAAAACTCCATTGAACATAATATTAAAAAGATGAAAAATGCCGCGGACGAGGTTGCGTCTGTTTCAGTACATATAGCGTCGGCAAGCCAGGACCTTGCCCAGAGCGCTTCGGAACAGTCGGCTGCCGTAACGGAAACATCCGCCACCCTTGCGGATATAATGGAAAGCACAAATAAGAATAACGCGCTTGCGGGAAGCGCGGGAAAAGCGTCCGAACAGGCCGGTGAAGAGGCGGCAAGGGGTTCTGTATCTATAGTAAGGATGCAGGAAGCTATTACAGCTATAAAACAGTCTTCTGATGAAACCGCGAAAATCATAAAAACTATAGATGATATTGCTTTCCAGACAAACCTTCTTGCGTTAAATGCAGCGGTTGAAGCCGCGCGCGCCGGTGAGGCGGGCAAAGGATTCGCTGTTGTCGCGGAAGAGGTAAGAAATCTTGCCAAACGTTCAGCTGAAGCCGCAAAAAGCACGACCGATCTTATACAGGGCGTAAGGAAAAACGTTGACAAAGGAACCGTGATTACCGAAGAGGTAAAAGAAGTACTTGAAAAAATGAAAGCCGGAATCAATCAGACGGCGCTGGCGGTTGCGGGTGTGGGCACGTCTTCCAATGAACAGCTTGCGGGAATTAAGGAAGTAAACACAGCCGTATCGCAGGTTGATACCGCCACGCAGAGCAATTCTGCAAACGCGGAAGAAACAGCAGCGGCAGCTGAAGAGTTATCCGCCCAGGTGGTGGAACTTAACGGAATGGTGGCCGCGTTGTACGCTTTTCTTGACTTAAACAAGGATAAAAAAACCGCATAAAGTTATTGTTAAAATATTTATAAAAAGAGACGCAATTTATTGCGTCTCTTTTTATTTTCGCCTGCGGATGCGGAAATTATCAAAAGCTGATTTTTGGCTTTATCCTTTGCCGTTAATCTGTTAATATTACTTATTAACACGGAGGATACAATGTCAAAGCCTGAATTAAGCTGGCAGGAAAAAGCGAAACAAATGGCAGCCGGAATACGAAAACGGGTGCTTGAGCATACCATAAAGAATAACGGCGGATATATGAGCCAGGCGTGCTCCTCGGCGGAAATATTTGCCGCGCTTTACTGCAGAATATTAAAACTTGAACCTTCCAAAGGGCCTGCTGACCCCAAACCATACACCGGCGTTCCATCTGTGTCTAATGAAAAATATTCCACCGGCGCTTATATGAACGGCGCCAAAAAGCCCGAATATGACAGGTTTATCCTGTCGCCCACGCATTATTCCCTTGTGCTTTATGCCGCGCTTATAGAATCCGGAAGGATGGCGGAAAACGCCCTTGAACAGATTAACAAAGACGGTTCATCGGTTGAAATGATAGGCGCGGAACATTCGCCCGGAATGGAAGTAATGACCGGCTCTCTGGGGCAGGGACTTGGCCAGGCCGCGGGTATAGCCCTTGCCAGAAAAATGAAAAAAGAAGAGGGCAGGGTGGTTGTTATGATGTCTGACGGTGAATTCCAGATAGGGATGACCTGGGAATCAATGCAGTTTATATCCCACCATAAGCTTGATAATATCGTCATAATTGTTGACGTAAATAAACAGCAGTGCGACGGCACGGTAAACTCCGTCATGAAAATAGACCCGCTGGATAAAAGGCTGGAAGCTTTCGGCGCAAGGGTTTTTAAACTTTACGGCCATAATATTAACGAACTTGCGTCCAGGGCGGAATTAAGGCCCGACGGAAGGCCGCTTGTAATTCTGGCTGAAACGGACCCGTGCCAGGGGCTGCACATTCTAAGCGCCAACGCCCCAAAACTTCATTATCTAAGGTTTAAAAATGACGCGGAAAAAGCGATGTATGAAAAGGCGTTAAGGGAGATGGTTTAATAATGGAAATACTGTCGCGCGTTCATCAGAAAAATCTTGTGTCCTGGGCAAGGGACAGGGAAAATATTCTTGTATTGTCGGCGGATTTAACCGGTTCCTGTGAAGCCGACCTTTTCAGGGATACATACCCTTCAAGGTTTATATCCTGCGGAATAGCGGAACAGAATATGATGTCGGTTGCAGGCGGCCTTGCAAGGGAAGGTTTTATACCTTTGGTCCACACCTTTGCGGTTTTTATATACAGAAGGGCTTATGACCAGATTGCCATGTCGGTTGCTTATCCAAATTTGCCTGTTAAAATGTTCGGCTTTCTTCCGGGTGTTGTAACGCCGGGCGGTGCCACTCATCAGGCGATTGAAGACGTCTCTGTTATGAGGGCGCTGCCTAATATGACAATACTTGAAACCGGCGACGCCACAGATGTGGAAAGCGTCCTTGATGTAATGCGCGCAGTCAACGGACCGGTATATATCAGGATGCTAAGGGGAGAGGTTCCACGGCTGTTTGACGCGGCAGAACCCATGAAGCTTGACACTCCAAGGATATTAAGCAAAGGCACGGACGTCACCATAATATCTTCCGGTATCTGCACGGAAGAAACCCTGCGCGCCGCCTCCGCGATGAAGAAAAAAGGCGTGTCTGTAAATCACGTGCATGTTTCCACTTTAAAACCGTTTAATAATAAGGTATATGCCGATATAATAAATACGGGAAAATACGGCGTGATAACAGTTGAAAATCATACAACCACAGGCGGCCTTGGCACTATAGTCGCGGAAAAAGCCGTGGCGTGCGGAATAAATAAAAGGATGGCAAGGCTTGGTCTGCGCGACACTTTCACCCACGGCGCAAGCAGGGCGTACCTTATGAAAGAGCACGGCTTTGACGCTGCTTCTATAATACATGCCGTGGAGAAACTGTCGGGAAACAAGCTTAATATTTCCGATGACGAACTTTCAAAAGTAAGGATAGAGGCTGTCCATTCCGAAGCCAAAGCCGAAGGCCTTTAATCAATCCGTAAAAAACAATCAGGAGAATATTATGGACTGGATAATTTTATTTATAGCCGGGATATTTGAAACAGCCTGGGCTGTCACGCTTAAATACACGCAGGGTTTTACAAAACCTTTATTCAGCGTAATTACTGTAATTTTTATGGTGATAAGTTTTTTTCTTCTGTCGTACGCTTTAAAGACCATTCCTGTGGGGACTGCTTACGCGGTGTGGACGGGAATAGGGGCGTTTGGCGTGGCAATTATCGGCATAATATTTCTGGCGGAACCTGCAAATGCAATCAGGATTATAAGCCTGCTGTTGGTGGTTGCGGGAGTTGCCGGCTTAAGGCTGGCGGGTAAATAATGGCCGGCTGGTTTAAGGCGCAATATACAATAGCCGCTGACAATATAAAAGAGGCGCAGGAACGCGCCTTTGATATCTGCGTGGAGCAGACCGTTGAATTTCCATACAGCCTTATAAAAAAGAAAAGCATCAGGGACAACATAGTCGGAAAAATAAAAAACTTAAAGCAGGTTAGTAAGGGTTATTTTTCGGCTGATATACTTTTTCCGTCGGCTGCGGCCGGCAGCGAGTTATCACAGATGTTAAATGTATTGTTTGGGAATATCAGCATTAAACCGGGGATAAGGCTGGAGCGGTTTGATCTTACGCCGGGTATGGCTTTATGTTTTAAAGGGCCGCGTTTTGGAGCGGAGGGGATTAAAAAGATAACATGGAATAAAAAACGCCCCCTTGTGTGTTCCGCGCTAAAACCAATGGGCTTAAGCGCCAAAGAACTGTCGGTACTTGCCTACAAATTTGCCATTGGCGGCATAGATATAATTAAAGATGACCATGGCCTTGCGGACCAGAAGTTTTCCCCTTTTAATGAAAGGGTAAAAAGATGCGCTGAAGCCGTCCGCAAAGCAAATAAAGAAACCGGCTTTAATACACTGTATATGCCCAATGTCACGGCGGACGGGTCTGAAACTTTAAAAAGGGCGCGCTTTGCGGCATCATGCGGCGCCGGCGCTGTAATAATTTCCGGCGCGCTTTCCGGCTTTGCTTCCATACTTGAAGCATCGCGCGACAATAAAGTAAACGTGCCGGTATTTTTTCATCCGGCTTTTGCCGGCAGTTTTACATCATGTAAGAATTCCGGGATAAGCCATTACGCGCTGTACGGGCAGCTTACAAGGCTGTCAGGCGCGGACGCCGCGATTTTCCCGAATTACGGCGGCAGATTTTCATTTTCAAAAGAGGAATGCAAAAGTATTGTTAAGGGGTGTGCTGATAAATTCGGCAAAGCAAAGGCTATTCTGCCGGCGCCGGGCGGCGGAATGACGGTGGAGCGCGCGTCTGAACTTAAGTCATTCTACGGTAATGATGCCGTATTTCTTATAGGCGGCGGCCTGTTTAAACACAGTGATAATATTACAAAAAGCGTAAGGGATTTTATTGGCTGTTTAAAGTAGTTCTTATCTTTTTGGGGTAAATATATGACCGGGTGGTCACTTTTTTTCTTGACTTTCTATATCGTATAATGTATATATTTATTTAATGACCACGTGGTCATCGGAGGATTAGTTGCCAAAGACACAGGAAAAGCACTTATTTAACAGGTTAAGCGCTGAAAAGCAGGAACGCATAATGCACGCCTGTATAGAAGAATTTGCCAGGGCGGGTTATATCAACGCTTCAACAAATAAGATGGCAAAGGCGGCGGGAATATCAAAAGGCAGCCTGTTTAAGTATTTTTCAAGCAAGAAAGAACTGTATGTGGAAGTCATTGACCATATTCTGGAGGATTTTTTTGGCTACGTACAGTCCAAGGACCACTACCTGGAAGAAAAAGACATACTTGAAAGGCTTAAGCTGGTAACAAAGGAGACATATTCGTTTTTTAGAAAAAAGACAAGCCTGTTTAAAGTGCTTATGCGGGTAAAGACAGAAGGAAAAATGAATGTTATGGAACAGTTAAAAGAACGGTGGGAACCAAAGGTCGCGTTTTTTTACGGAAGGTTTTTTTCAGGCGTTGATTTTTCAAATCTGGCTTTAACGCAGGAAGAGTTTATTAAGCTCTGGAACCTGATAGATTACGCGATTGATTCCGAAGTGCTGTCTGAACTAAACGGCGAGTTTTCAATGGATGACCTGGAAGCGGCGTATGAAAACAGGCTTGGGCTTATTCACAGGGTTCTTAAGAATGGAATATACAAAAAGGAGAAAAAATAATGTTTTTCTTTTTGCGGCTTGCTTTTGGAAATATAATAAAAAACAGAAGAAATTCGCTTACCATACTTATAGCTGTTTTTATAAGCGTTTTCTTTATGGAAATTACAACAGGATACATGGACGGATTTAAGTTAAAACTGTTAAAAGAAGGTCTTGATGTTGCGGGGCATGTTAAAATATACAATAAACTGTACAAGGAAAATATGGATTTTTCACCCATAGAATATAATGTCCCGCTGGATAAAGAAGTGTTTGATGTTATAAAAGCGGCGCCCGGATACAAAGACAGCAGGGCGGAGATAAATTTTGGGGTCATTGCCGGCACAGGGGATTTAAGCCAGGAAACCCTGGTAAAAGCGGTTGACTTATCAAAAAAAGACGGTGTTTACGCCGCAAGGGTAAAAAATATCATAGAGGGCAGTTACCCGCAAAAGGATAATGAAATTGCGGTCGGCTACAAAATGGCAAAGGTACTTAATGTAAAGACGGGCGATTCTATTGTTATGTTCGGGCTGGACAGCTACGGCAGCATGAATGCCGTGGAAGGGGTTGTTACAGGAATATTTAATAATTTTAACCCGCCGGAAGATGAAAAACTTGTATTGTGTTCGCTTGGCCTTGCGCAGAGCCTTCTTGGAATTGAAGGCACGGCAACCGAAATATTTATAAACACACAAACAGCCGAAGGTTCCGTGGCCGCGGCAGAGTACATAAAAAAGAACCTGCCTGAAGATTACATTGCGCTGCCGTGGCAGGATGAACAGCCCATGCTTGTATACGCGTTTACGATGATGGATGTCGCCACATTCATAATATGCGCGATAATATTATTAGCCGCTGCTTTTGGCATAGTAAATTCGTTTTTGATGAATATTATGGGAAGGATGCCGGAATTCGGCGTGCTGCGCGCCATGGGCGTTTCAAAAAGCCAGCTGATAATGATGATAATATCGGAGTCATTTGTGCTTGGGCTTATAGGGACGATTGCGGGTATGCTGCCAAGCACCTGGCTTGTGTGGTTTTTTCAGCAGAATCCCATCAGTTATGAAAAAATGGGCGATATGATGGAAAGCATGGGGGGGATAGACGCATTAATAGGCACTGCGCTTGTTCCTTCTTCGTATATTACAGTATTTGTAACCGGAGTCCTGATATCTGTCCTGGCTTCGCTGTATCCGGCTTTTTCCGCGGCGCGTAAAAAAACTGTTGATATCTTAAGGGTGCTTGAATGAAAAACAAAAATTTTAAAATTGCGGTTTTTAATGTTTTTAAACATAAAAGAAGGACTTTTTTTAATGCCATGACTTTTGCCATTAATATGTTTGCCCTTGTCCTGCTGCTTGGCATGATAAGGGGGCAGTATAATATGATGATAGACAAGACAATAGACCTGCAGGTAGGACACCTTAAAATTTACAAAAAGGGGTATGTGGAAGAGAAAAAACGCATGCCTTTGGAAATAAATATAAGCAATCCGGACGCTGTAATCGCGGATGTCATGAAATTGCACCATGTTAAAGGCGCGGCAAAGCATATCGTTACAACCGGAACATTAAGCAGCGGCTCTAAAAAAACCGGAATGATGTTTTATGGTATTGATATGGAAAAAGAGAAAACCGTCACCACGGCATTTAACAAAGTGTCGGGAACGGCGCTTTCGGATGGCGGCGGGGAGATTCTGATAGGCAATAAATTATCACAGTTGATGTCTGTGGAGCCGGGCGCGATGCTTATGATATACGCAAGGACAAAAGACAATGCCAATAACCTTGTGGACGCGGAGATAAAGGGCGTTTATACCGCGGGTTTTGAGTTTATGGAAAAAAGCATAGCCGTAGTTCCGTTTGATTACGCGTCATGGTTCTTATCCATGGACGGCGCCGCAACTGAAATAAAAATAGCGCTTGATGACAAAAAAAACACGGGTTTGGTAAAACAGGGCGTGCAAAAGATACTGTCGGAAAAATATCCGGATTTAATTGTAAGGGACTGGATAGAGGAAGCCCCCGAAATTATTTATGCCATACAGATGGACATGGTGACGTACGGCATTATATTCGCAATACTGTTATTTCTTGCTTTCTTTATTATTGTTAACACGCTTACTATAAGCGTTTTTGAAAGGACGGCTGAAATAGGCACGCTTCGCGCCATTGGGATGCAGAAGGACGATATACGCAAGATGTTTTTAACTGAAGGCGCTGTTCTTGGTTTGATTGGCGTTATACTTGGCGGGCTTTTAGTGCTGCCTTTGGTTTACTATATGAACGTGCATGGTATAGACATAGCGGCAACCGGAGTTGAGGATATCGGTGTGCCTTTTGAACCGGTTATGAAATCCATAAACAGGCCTGTGGACTGGCTGATATCAGGCATTATCTGCATGATTTCAGCTGCATTAGGCGCGTGGTTCCCCGCGGGAAACGCGGCAAAAACAGATATCATTAACGCCTTAAAGAGGGGCGTAAAGTAGTTTAAGGATAAATTAAAAATTCACGGAGGAATTTATGAAAAAAATAATGTTTGTTATGGCAATGGTTCTTGCTGCGGCCGGGCTTTTTGCCGCTGAAGCAAAGTATTCAAAGGAACTTGCAAATGAACTTTTAAAATCGACGGATGATTCCATGTATCCGCAGATTTTCAAATCGGTAATGAGCATGAAGACGATAAGGCCGGGAAGAAAGCCGCTGTCATATACTTATCTGATTCATTCAAAAGGGACTGATAAGGCGCTGATGGAAATCACCTCGCCTGCAAGGGATAAAGGCAAGAAAATACTTATGACAGGCAATAATTTATGGATGTATGTACCGGCGGTTTCCAAACCCGTGCGCTTAAGCAAGAAAGATTCCTTTATGGGCAGTTCTTTCAGCAATGAAGACCTTATGAATTCCACCATGGCGGATGATTATGAACCTGTTATAAAGGATAATAAAGGGGATTTATATCTGCTTGAACTGACGGCAAAAAGGCCGGATGTGGCTTACGCGAAAATTGAGATATGGGTAAACAGGCCGCTTTTGGTGCCGACAGAGGCTTCATATTACGGGATATCCGGCAAGCTTATGAAAAAAATGGTCTTTGATAAAGTGGGCGAGATGGCGGGTTTAAAAAGGCCGCTTCACATGAAGATGGAAGATATCCTTGAAAAAGGGGCGTATACAGAAGTGGATTTTATATCCATGGAAGAATTAAAGTCGCTGCCTGATTATAAATTTGACCAGACACAGATGTCGAAATAGCAGTTAAAACACTTGGTTTTATGGAGGATATAATGAAAAGGGTACTTTTATTGCCGGCGGTGTTTTTATTAGTATCGGGTTTGTATGCCGCTGATTATGATATGTCTTTAGAGCTGGAAAGTTCATATTTAAGGGGTTATTACAGGCAGGCTTTAATAAGCGGCCCTTATGTTATACCCGGGGGCCCTGCCTCTGCTGTGGAACAGAAAGCTGAACTTACCCTTACAAAAGAACTTGATGATATTAAACTGAATTTTAACGGCAAAATTAAACTTAATGAAAACGGTGTAAGTACAGTTATAAATTATGCTTACGCGGTTTTGTCAAACGGGCCGTTTACCGCTTCATTCGGGAAACAGCGGGTAAGATGGGGCACCGGCTATATGTGGAATCCGTCAGATGTCCTGCAGCTTCCCAAGAACGCCCTTGACCCTGAAGGTACGGTGGAAGGCACGTACAGCGCAAGGTTTGAATATTCGGACGAATTTTTTACGCCGTCGGTAATAGTATCGGCAGTGTCTGCTGACGATGAAGGAGAACTGCCAAATACTGTATCGTATGCTTTTCAGCTTTATAAACTTGTGGGGACCGCGGATATCTTTATTAACGGCGCGTACCTGAAAGATTACGTGGAAAGCATAGGCGCGGCAATATCCTGGGACGCGGATATTTTTGTTGTTAATCTGGAAGGCGCGGCAATAAGATACCGGTCAAACGCGCCCAATATTATGTACGTTTTAAAACCGTCTGATTCCGGAAAAATACTTCCCGGCATAACTGCCGGGCTTTCAAAGAGACTGTCTGATTCGTTTTTCATCTCTGCTGAATATTATTACAACGGCTGGGGATTGAATAACGCGGATTATGCCGAAGCCGCGGCACAGGTTCAGGATATAGATTCATATATGTCAGTTTCCCGCGGGCTTATGGCGTGGCCAAAGCGCAATTATGCCGGGGCAAGTTTAAGCTATACGTGGCTTGATACAATTACTTTAACGGCCACCGGGATTTATGGAGCGGATGACGGGGCGTTTTATGCTTTTCCCGCGCTTGCATGGAACCCTTCCGAAAATTACGGTTTTACCGCGGAGTTTTTGTATAATTTCTGCGATTCAAGAAGCGCGCAGGGTGTTTTATTAAACCCGGTGCGTTCGGTTTTAAATCTGAAATTTAACGCATACTTCTAAGAGGTGAAAAAATGGGAAATATAATTGAAATTAAAGGGGCAAAAAAAGATTACAAACTGGGCAAGACCACAGTATCCGCGCTTAAAGGCGTTAATCTTAATGTCAAAGAAGGGGAGTTTATGTCTATTGTGGGGCCGTCAGGTTCCGGCAAGACAACGCTTTTAAATCTTATTGGCTGCCTTGATACGCCCACAAGCGGGCTTGTAAAACTTTTTGGAGACCACGATGTGTCAGGCCTTACTGACAAACAGGCGACAATTTTAAGGCGCGACAGGATAGGTTTTATATTTCAGACGTTTAACTTAATACCGGTATTAAATGTATCGGAGAATATTGAATTCCCGCTTATTATACAGGGTATTAAACCCGAAGAAAGAAAGAAAAGGGTGGCGGAAATCATAGAAGATGTGGGCTTACAGGAATTTGTGGGGCATAAGCCGGATGAACTCTCCGGCGGGCAGCGCCAGCGTATAGCTGTGGCGCGCGCTCTTATAACAAACCCCAAGCTTGTGCTTGCTGACGAACCCACGGCAAACCTTGACAAGGAAAACGGCCTTAATATCCTACGTATCATGAAACACATGAACGAAGAACACGGCGTGACGTTTGTGTTTTCCACTCACGATCAGCGCGTTATGGAACACGCCAAAAGGGTGGTTGTATTGGAAGACGGCGTTGTGACAAAGGATACGGTCTGCTGAGAAGTAATTCAGACAGGAGATAGGAGAAAGGAGACAAACGATTTCTGTCACCTTTCTCCTTTCTCCTTTCTCGGGTCTTATATTTCTTGCTTACAGCCATAAAATCATATAAAATAATAACATTATTGCTTGTTTTATATTAATTTACCTATTGGAGACGTATGAAAACATACCTTAGAATGTTGCAATATGTAAAACCTTATCTTGCGCGAATTATCATAGCTTTGTGCGTTATGGTATGTACGGCGGGGCTTACAGCCGCTTCTTTTTACGTTATAAAGCCGGTTATGGATAAAATATTTGCCAATTCGGATAAAGTGGAGGCTTTAAAATACATACGCCTTCTTCCGATTGCGGTAATAGTGATATACGCGATGAAAGGTATTTTTACCTACATTCAGGGGTATTTAATAAACTGGATAGGTAATAAAATCATATGGGATATGCGCAATACGCTTTACAGGCATATCACAAACCTTTCAATGAGGTTCTTTAACAATCAGAAGATGGGTGTCCTTATATCGCGTATCACCAATGATGTCACGCTTATGCAGGGCGCGGTTGCCAATGTGCTTGGCAACCTTATCGGGAGCGTTCTTAATATAATAGGGCTTGTGAGCCTTCTTTTTTATTTGGACTGGTTTCTGGCTTTATTGGCTATTATTGTTTTTCCCATAGCGGTTCTTCCTATAATACAATTTGGCAAAAAGATGAAAGCCGCGGCGCGCGGCACCCAGGAAAAAATGGGAGATATCACCGCTGTTTTAAATGAAAGTTTTAACGGAATCAGGATAGTAAAAGCGTTTGGTATGGAAGAGTATGAACGCAAAAGGTTTAATTCCGACCTGCAGAGGTTTTTTGACTATACAATGAGGGGCGTACGCGCTTCTTCCATGTCGTCGCCAATGATGGAAACCATAGGCGCCATTGGCATCGCGGCCATAATTTTTGTGGCGGGCTCGGCTGTGGTAAAAGGCACGCTTACGGCAGGTACATTTTTTGCCTTTATAGCCGCCATTACCGGTTTGTATCCGCAGGTGAAAAAATTAAACGATATGAACAATGTCATACAGCAGGCTTTGTCCGCTGCGGAGCGCGTGTTTGAAATTCTTGATACAAAGCCCGCAATAAATGACATTCCCGGTGCAAAGGAATATCCTGAATTCAAAAACAACATAACTTTTGACAATATAAAATTTGCCTACAATCCCGGTGAAAATGTATTAAAAGGGATTAATCTTGAGATAAAAAAAGGCCAGGTTTTCGCTGTTGTAGGGCCGTCGGGTTCGGGAAAAAGTACAACTGCCGACCTTCTTGCGCGTTTTTATGACCCGCACGAAGGCGAGATAAAAATAGACGGTACTGATATCAGGCACATAAAACAGGAAGCGCTGCGCAGGCTTATAGGAATAGTGACGCAGGAGACCATACTTTTTAATGATACGATTAAAGCAAACATAGCTTACGGACATGATGATATAAATGAATCAAAAGTTATTGAAGCCGCAAAGGCTGCCAACGCGCATGAGTTTATTATTAAACAGCCTGAAGCTTACCAGACAATGATAGGTGACAGGGGTGTAAGGCTTTCCGGAGGGCAGAGGCAGCGTATCGCTATTGCCAGGGCTATTTTTAAAAATCCGCCGATTTTAATACTGGATGAAGCCACTTCGTCGCTGGACAGCGAATCTGAAATACTTGTACAGGAAGCCATAAACAACCTTATGAAAAACAGGACCACGTTTGTCATAGCGCACAGATTATCAACAGTAAGAAACGCGGATAAAATTGTGGTAATTGACGGCGGATTAATTGTTGAAGAAGGCAGGCATGAAGACCTGCTTGCCAAAAACGGAATATATACAAAGCTTTATAATCTGCAGTTTAAACTGCACGAGTAAGGCGGCGGCTCGGCGGCTCGGCAGTTAGGTTTAAGCTATAAGCTATAAGCAGTTAAGCATAAGCGAAAGCATAAAAACATAGCGTATTAAGCTATAAGCAGTTAAGTTGGAGCGAGCTTGCGAAGCGGAAATCCCCGGGCTGTAGCGAGTTTACGAGCGAAAGTGTTAGGGGACATAAGCGATGCATATACGGTTTTCCGCTATGGATTAAATGCTTAATATGCTTTTGCTTAGTGAAGTTATGCTATAGCTTAATTGCTTAATGTGTATAGCTTATGCTTAATATTTATTTTCAGGAGTGCTTATGAACAAAGCGGTTTTTCTTGACAGGGACGGAAACATAATTCACGATCCGGGTTATTTAAGCGACCTTAAAAAATTCCGTTTTTATAAAAACAGCGTTAAAGGTTTAAAACTTCTGCAGGACAGCGGGTTTAAGCTTGTTGTGCTTACAAATCAGTCCGGGGTCGCGCGCGGGTTTTACGGCGAGGATTTTGTAAAGGCGACCCATAAGTATATGAGCGGCCTGCTTGAAAAGCAGGGCGTAAAAATAGACGCGTATTACTACTGCCCGCACCATGTTGATGCTTCGGTTGAAAGATATAAAAAAGACTGCGAATGCCGCAAACCCAAAACCGGCATGATAGATATGGCCGTTAAAAAATTTAAAATTGACCTGAAAAAAAGCTGGTCAATAGGCGATAAATTAACAGACGTGAAACTTGGAAAGAACGCCGGCACAAAGACGGCGCTTGTGCTGACCGGCAAAGGCAAAAAGCAGGAAAGAAAAATAGACGCAAAAACTAAGCCGGATATTGTTTCGGCAAACCTTTATTCCGCGGCTAAAAAGATAACAGCCGGATTAAAGTCGGAGGCAAAATGAAAAAATACACGGGACTTGTTGACAAATTCCGCGGTAAGCGGGTTTTAGTGCTTGGGGATTTTATCCTTGATGAATATATTTACGGCGAAACAGAGCGCATATCAAGGGAAGCTCCGGTGCTTATTCTTAAACACACAAAAAGCGATTACGTTGCCGGCGGCGGCGCGAATCCCGTAATGAACATTCACGACCTTGGCGCGGTGCCTGTGCCTGTCTCTGTGGCCGGCACTGACAGGTATTCGGATATACTTTTGGACCTTATGAAAGAAAAAGGGATTGATATATCCGGCATTGTCAGAAGCGCCGATTATTCCGTTCCTGTAAAGGCAAGGGTTATGGCAGGAAGCGTGCACACTGTAAAACAGCAGGTTGTAAGGATAGACAGGTACAGCGACGCCGGCATAAACAAAGAGCTGGAAAAGCATGTTATAAATAATCTTAAACGCATCCTGCCGTCAGTATGCGCGGTAATAGTATCGGATTACGGCGGCGGCGTTATAACCGACGGAATAATAAAGTTCATAAACGGTGCCGCAAAAGCCGGCGCGAAAGTTATTGTGGATTCAAGATACGCGCTGCGCAAGTATAAATATATCGCGGCCGCGACTCCGAATGAAACAGAGGCGGGCCCCGCGGTTGAAATTGAAAAGTATGACGACAAAAGCGTTGAAAAGACCATCCGCAGGCTGGCTTCCGCGATGAAGGCAAAGGGCATGATAATTACAAGGGGAAGCAAGGGCATGATGATTTTTGAAAAAGGTAAAATCATATCAATTCCGGCGCACGGCACGGATGAAATTGTTGATGTATCCGGCGCAGGGGATACGGTGTCTTCGGTTGTGGCTTTATCACTTGGGTGCAACGCGCCTCTTGTGGACGCGGCAAAGACCGCGAATGTGGCAGGCGGCGTGGTTGTTATGAAACGCGGCACAGCCACAATCACCGCCGCGGAATTAAAAAGGGAGCTTACTAATGCCAAATAAGATAATGACAAGGGAAAAAATTGGCGCTGTTGCAGCGAAACTTAAAAAGAAAGGCAAAAAAGTGGTTTTTGCCAACGGCTGTTTTGACATACTTCATGTGGGCCATGTGCGGTTTTTAAAAGGCGCAAAGGCAAAGGGCGATATCCTCGTGCTGGGCTTAAATTCAGACGCGTCAGTAAGAAAGCTAAAAGGCAAAGGAAGGCCGCTTGTGAATCAGCGCGACAGGGCGGAATTAATGGCCGCTTTTGAATTTGTGGATTATGTGACCGTATTCGGCGAGCAGACCGTGGAAAAGACCTTAAGGATAATCAAACCTGATTATCACGCTAAAGGCACTGATTATACAAAAGATACAGTTCCGGAAAAAGGAATAGCAAAAGAACTGGGGATAAAGATAGCAATAGTGGGCGATAAAAAGAACCATTCCACAAAGGATATTATAAAGACAATAACGGAAAGATACGGGTGCGCGAAATAACGCCCGGGATGATTCCGTAAATGAATATGGGGCTGTGATGAAAAAAGTACTGGTTTGCAGAACGGACGGGATAGGGGATTTATTACTGACTACTCCTTTAATGCACGAACTTGCGCTGGCAGGCAATGAAGTTTACGTTCTTGCCGGCCTTTACGCGGGAACCCTTCTGGAAAACAATCCTGATGTAAAAGGGATAATTTATTATAATAAAGAAAATATTAAGTTTGTTCAGAAGTCAGTAAAAGAGCGCGGTTTTGACGCGGCTGTGTGCGCCTATCCGCGTTATGAAATTGCCGCCATGCTGAAAAAATGCGGCATAAGGGAAATTTACGGGACTTCAAGGCGGTGGTATTCTCCGCTGTTTTTTAGTAAAAGGGTTAACATCAGCAGAAAAAAATCAGAAAATCACGAAGCTGATTACAACCTTATGCTGGCGCCGTTTATTGGCAATAAAAAAGCGTCAGGTTATTTTTACTTTCCAACGGAAGAAGAGAAAAGCAGGGCCGCTGATATAATCAAAAAACTTGGGTTAAATGAAAGATTTGTAATAGTGCATCCCGGAAGCAAGGGTTCGGCATGGAATTTAAGCCCGGAAAAATACGCGGAAATTGCATCTGTGACTGCCGCTGAAACAGGGGCGGATGTGTTAATAACAGGCGCGGCGTCAGAAAAAGAGATTATGGCAAAAGCGGCAGCGGGTTCTGCCGCGGATAAAAGGATAAAGGTTCTTGATGAATCCCTGGCGGTAAGGGATTTTGCAGCTTTAATAGGGATGTCATCGCTGGTGGTAAGCTGCAGCACAGGCCCAATGCATATAGCCGCGGCGCAGAAAGTTAAAACGTTTAGTTTTTTTCCGCCAAAGGAAATACGCCACATCAGCGCCGTAAGATGGGGCGCTTTGGGCAATAAAAGTGTTATAATGGAATTGAATCCGGACGGGGAAACGCCGGATATGGATAAAATAAAGGCTGCAATTAAAAGCCTGCTTGAGTTATAAGAAGGGGAAGATGAAAAAAACCGGAATTATACTCTTAACCGCTGCGGCGTGCTTTTTTATGGTTTCCTGCGCGTCTGTTGTTAAGAAAATATCAGTTGTAAAAGCCACAGATGAAGAACAAATTATAAGGGACCAGGTTGAAGAAACGCCCGTGCCTTCGCCTACTGTTGTAACAGCAGCGCCCGCTGAAGAAAGTAAATTAAGCGAATATTTAATACAAAAAGGCGACTCTTTATGGAAAATATCCAGGAATTATTATGGCAAAGGCGCGCTGTATCCTTCAATTGCTGATACCAACGCTGTTAATAATCCGGACTTAATTTTTGAAGGGAAAAAACTTTTAATTCCTGCTGTTAAAGACGCAGGCCTGCCGGAAACTAAAAAGTCAATACCCGCAAATGTAAAGTCAAAAAGCGGTTTTGAATACAGGGTATCTTCCAACACAAGGGCTTTTGGCGTCGGTGAGAAACTTTCTTACGCGGTAAAATATTTTAATGTCACCGCGGGCATAGGCGTTTTGGAAATTGAAAATATGGTGGAAATACACGGCAGAAAGGTTTACAAACTTGGCGCGCTTGCTCAGACAGCGCCGTTCTTTGAAAGTTTTTTCCGTGTCCGCGACAGGATAGAATCGTATATAGATGTTGTAGGATTGTTCTCGTGGAAGTACAGCAAAAAGCTTGAAGAAGGCACATACAGGGCAAACACTGCCATAGAATTTGACCACGAAAAATCAATTGCCACAAAACATACAGGCGAGACTTATAAAATAGTCCCTTTTACCCAGGACGTCCTGTCGGAACTTTATTATTACCGCACGTTTGACCTTTCGCCCGGGAAAAATGACGAGGTTTATATTGACGTATGCGCGGATGACGGCAAGTCTTATCAGATTGTCGTAAAAAAATTAAGATATGAAACTGTGACTGTTGACGCCGGGACTTTTGACTGTGTTGTGGTCCAGCCCTTTTTAAAATTTGAAGGTATTTTTAAACAGGCGGGCGATGTTGTAATCTGGATGACAAATGACGCGAATAAAGTGCCTGTGAAAGTGGAAAGCAAAATACCCATCGGCGCGATTTACGCGGAACTTCAGAAAGCAACAGTAGTTCAGGCAAGGTAGAATTTTGTTGTTGCTTCTGTAATTGCCTTGGTAGACGCGGGTCTTCAGCCCGCGGATTTTGAATTTAATTTTTTATCGTAGAGGCGCAACATGTTGCGCCTCGCCTTTGATTTTGTTCTGGTAGCCGCGCCTTTTAAGGCGCGTGTTCTTTTGATTTAAATACAATCTATAAAACCAACTGCCGCACATAATACCGAGCAATTCCATAATAGGCTCGGTATTAAAAAGGTGCGCCTACCAAAACTAGATGAATAACACAAACTTCCGCGGGCTAAAGACCCGCGTCTGCCAAACTTTCCGTCCCTCTGTTTTTATCTATGGGATATGGGATAAAAGTTTATGGGTTAAATATTTTTTACCGTTGACAATATACGATAATGGTTTAGAATAATTGAAATTATGCGGAGGGTACACGGCGGAGGGGCTGTTTGTAAACCGTAGTTCGCACAAAATAATTTGGGAGTAAAAAATATGAAAAAACTTTTGGTACTATTCATGTCTTTTTTTATATTTTCCGTTTTTTTATACGCGGAAGATTTGACTATTGCGGATGTGGCGGCGGCACAGCAGGGGTATCAGGACAGCGTGCAGACATTTGCCGCGTCTGTGTCTTCTGAAACCGAATTTAACGGGGACAAGAAAACACTTACTTATGATTATATTATGCAGACCAATGAAAACGGCGACAGTAAAGTTATGATAACCGGCACAGGAGCTTTGCAGATGCAGTTTTTGGTGGATACTGCGGCGGGTTCGGTTACTTACTTAATGGCCAATGGGACAACAAAAACATTCACGCTAAGCCCGGAAGAAAAAGACGCTATTATGTCGCAGTACGCGGGGCTGGGAAGTTTTGGCGGGTCTTCGCTTAATACAATGTTTGCGGACAAAGACGGCAATAAAGCATCTGACGCCAAACATTTTAAAGATTTAAGGGTAAAAGAAGCTGAAACCGCTGATTATAAGGTAAGGGTGAAAAAAGAGTTTTTTGGAAATAAAGCGGTTGTGGAATATGAAAATAAGAAAATGGCGCTGATGAAAGAGGGATTTGACAGGAATATCATGATAGCGGAAGAAACCCCGGCAAAGAACGGTAAGGACAGAAAGATAAAGAAGAAGTATCTGCAAAAGTTAAGGGATGAAAAAGAGAATATAAAAAGGCATATGATAGCCAAAAGGGTGGAAAAGGTTAATCTTGATTCCGGGATAACAGAAGAACAGGAATTTTATAACGAAGCAGGGGAAAAGCTTGGGTTTATGAAGGTTAAACGTAATAAAAGGATAGAAACAAGAAAACCAGGAGTAAAAGAAGCACCCGCGCGCAGTTTTGAAATGCCCGTGGAATCAGAAGTGGAAATGTCATCCCCCCAGGGGAAGACAAAGACCAATATAATAATGAACAACGTGAAGGTTAATGAGGATGTGAAGTTTGAATGGGTAAAGACAAAAAAATAGGATGTTTGATTTGCTATATTGTTCGTGCCGTGGTAGACGCGGGTCTTTCCCGGCCGCCGCAGCAAAAAAAATGCTTTGGCGGAGATGGCAGCCCGCGGATTTTGGTTTGTTCTGATAATGTAGAGACACAATATATTGTGTCTCGTATTTGATTAATAAATATTAAAAAATAGGAGGGTTTATGAAGAAAACTTTAATGACTTCTGCGGTTATTTTGTTTGCGGTATTTGTTTATGCACAGGGTAAAAACGGCGTAACACAGACTGCGAATGAGGAGTATAAGAGTCAGGAACATGTTACTCAAACTGCAAAAAGTGTAATTGTAGATAAAGAAAAAAAACATAACAGAGTGGGAATTGCGGGGAAAGATGATGTAAGAGAAATCTATTTTGAAGACAAAAAAGGTAATAAAATTAAAAGTATTAAGTTGGGTCATATTTCTTTAGGGAAAAGAAAGTTGAAAAGTGAAAATGGTGCAGTTGAAGAAGTTAATGTTATCGAAAATGTTACCGGAGATGTTTTTAAAGATGGAAGCGGTGCGGTAATCGCGAAGCATAAACTTTCTTACAATATAGAAGATGATAATGTATTGGAAGTTGAACGTTTAGATGAAAATGGAGAAAAGAAATGGAAAAAAGAAATTGGAGCAAATAGAGTTTTAGGAAGTGATAAAGGCAGGAAATTAGAAGTTGCGAATAATGGTTTTATAGTATTTTTAGTAGGAGATAATGATGAATATGAATCAAACGCTGCTATTTATGTATATGATTCTTCAGGTAAAGAAATTCTTTGTTATCCGGATAATAGTGATGATAGAGCGGATAAGATAATAAACAGATATCAAATTTCGCCAAACGGCAGATATCTTGGAATTGAATATCGTGGTAAAAAAAGTTCCGTTGTTTTTTTTGATCTGGAAAATGGAAAAAGTTGGGATGTAGATGAAAAGTGGGCGATTGATAGCATCTCGGATAACGGCATAATTAACTTGTACTTCAAAAGCAAAACTAAAAAAATTGATTTAAATGAAAAAAGGTAAAATAATATGTGTGATATAAAGTTGTTATTAAAGAATATTCTTTGTATTGTTTTTATTTTGCTAATAAGTGTTAATACTTATTCGAAAGATGACTGTAATGGGTGTTTTAATACGCCTTGGACACACATGATATCATCAGATTTCGGGCCGAGAGTTGTAGGTACTTGGTTTCATAGAGGAATTGATTACAGTATGCCGGCAAACACGCCTTTGTTGCCTGTTGAGAATGGTGTTATAACAAATATTGAATACAAGAATCTTAGTGGTTGGAATATAGTAATTAATGCAAATAATAGTGATAGAACTTGGCACTATTTGCATACGTTTAATGGTAACTCAAATACTTTGCCTGCATACTCGTGTTCTGATGGTAATTGTTCTTCTGTTGATAATAGAGAGTGGGAATTAACAGAGGCGGAATTGATATTACCAAGTAATACCAATAATATTAAAAAACGGATTGTTATAATTCGATGGAATGGCAATTTTGCCGTAAAAGTATTTTGCACTGAAGAAGATAGTGGTAGATATATAAAAATCAATAATAAATTCCTAATGTCAGACGCTACAAATCGAACAGAAACGCAATCATCTGTGGAATTGCAGAAGCCTTTTGCTCCGTCGGGGAATTCCGGGTCAAGTCCCAGTGGTACTACGTATCCGGAGCACTTACATCTTGGTGTCAACGAGGGAAAAGACAACCCGTTAAGATATTTAAAACATAGCCCTGACGGTTTACCTTTAATAACAATAGAAAATCCGCCTGATTTACATCGTTTTACTAAAGAAGAATTACTTAAACCCTATCCCTTTAAAGTTCTTATTGATTCAAGTCTGGGTAGCAATTCCGGACTGGATTTGAACAGGGTCGGATTTTATGTAAATAAGTTTGGTAGTGACAAAGAAGAAAACCGTATATCATTTCCGCCCAATCCAACGCCAATGCCTGATGGTGGAAATTATGGGACCTTTAATTTGGGCGGTATTCCAAATTTAGACCCAATTAGTTATTGTACTACATCATTATCAGGGGACCAGAATAAAATTGAACCTGTGAGTTCGACTCCGGGACATGATAGATTTTACTATTATCAAAAACTTGATGATTTGAAATTACCTCCGGGGAAGCATGCTTTTGCTGTTAATGTCACGGATGTTAATGGATATTCAACGGCATTAGTTAAAAGAGAATTTTTAATCATACCGGATGACTATGTTTTATATCGCAGCGGGACGACTGCAATGCCTACGCCCACTCCGGGCGGAACTCCGAATCCTTTTGCACATTTTGATACTGTAATAGTAAAAGATTTAAAATCTGAACCTACAGAACAGCCTACCGAACCAGTTGATGATATGACGCCTGTGGCGACACCGGTTGCGACAGAAACACCTGTTCCTGAAATCAAAAGTGTCAATATTCACGATTATATTAAAGGGGTAATGTATGCGGCTGTTGGATCGGCGGATTTTAAAGATAAAAAATATGACAATGGATTTCAGGCTATCGGGATTGCAGCATATACGCTTTTGTTGAGAGAGTCCGGCAGTAACTCTGAATTTGATGTCTTGGTAAACGGTTATTCTGACAAGCAAAAGCATTTTATACAGTACAAGGATTATTCAGGAGTTTCAAGTGATTTGAAAAAAGCAATTGATCGTGCATACGCAGGTATTACTGTAACTGTAAAAACCAATGAGGCTGGTATTGAGTACGAGAAAAACTATATAAAAGCATTTTGGTTTGATTCTGTGTTATTTGGTAAAGAGGATTTTACAAAAAAACGATCAACAGACAATGCCATAATACCAAATGTTTTAACAAATATTTTCAGTTATGCGGAAGGACAAAATGCAAAAAATGTCATAATTCAAAGCGGGTTGAATGTTTTAGGCGAGACAAGAACTTATCTTAGGGAAACGATGTGTGACGAAGCGGATGTAGCGGTTCCTGTGGGCTTAAAATCCGGTTCGAAGTGTGGTATGAGCGCGTGGGCTGCGATGTACATGAGCACCCAGGAATTCAGCCCGGAAAATATACTAAAAAGATTTTACCACTGGGCACCGGTTTTAATGAATAAGATAGAAATAACCCAAAAAGATTCAACCAAGTACCTTTTACAATGGGGTAAATGTAGATTAAGTAAAGACGGCAACAATGGTGTGGAAAGAGAAATAGTTATAAATAAAGCAAAAGATGTGAATTTTAACGAATCTGCTACTTTAAGATTATATTTTACAGACAAACTTACAACCATAAAGGCTTTAGGGGCAGATGCGGAAACGGGAACGGAAATAATAACTTTGAAACCTGAAAAATCAAAAGAAAACAGCCAGCAAATAATTATTAAAGAGATAAAACAGTTAGATGGATACAGCTATGTTACAGAGGCGAAAATTTCTTCTGTTCAATTAAAGGCATTGCTTGGCAATAAGTCCGGAACAGGTACGATACCTGTAGTTATCGCGGTTGATGTTACGGACAGATATAATTTCAAGAAAAACGATCAATTGCCTGTGTCTGCCGCGATAAAACAAACAACCGATTCATCTTATACTGGTTATGAAGATAGCGTTCTTGGATCGGATGAGACGAATGTATTTAGCCTTGTATATTACGAAGAAGCATCAGAAGAAGATAACGGAACAGCGTATAAGAATAAAGAAGTGGAAGTTGTGCAGACAGGGGAAGAAGTTAAAGGCAGTTTTCCCGGGCTTGATTTAAATATAGATATGAATATACAGGGGTTGGATATAAACATACCGCGGCCTGATTTAAACGGGGCGCGGTGGGGATTTGACGGGTCTTTATTTGGTGTTGTGTTATTGCCGGATGTTGGACAGGGAATAAAAAATGGATGGGCTTTCGCGGCGGGGGCTCTGCAGACAAAGCTTGGTTCAATTGACAACCCATTTAGGGGAATAAAAGGGCCGCAAATAATAATTCCACAGATAGATACGGGCGTAGATATTTCCGGTATTGCAGGACAGCTTGCGGGTATTGGAGCTCCGTGTGATATGGTAGGTAGTTTATTTGATGATATACAAAACAATTTAAAAGTTAACGCAGATAAACCTAATGCGCATGGTGGGAATTTAAAAGCATCCGGACATGGTATGGGTGCCAATGCGCTGTTGGATTATATGTCTGACACGGCTAACGCAAACAGTATGTCAAGCATAGCGTCAATAAGCCTTGTAGGCGCGCAGCTTGGCGGAGTGGATATGGACGCCGTAAATATGATTATGCAGGCGCAGGATGTGGCAAATAAGGCAAGTATTGGGATAGCGCTTGTATCTGCGGTTCAGATGGCAATTGGAAACCCTGTTTACGCAGCATACCTTGCCAACGGCGCAATGGGTTACGCAAGAAGCTGGGGTGAAAGCGCGGTAAAGGCGCTTGCTTTTTCGGCTGTAGAAAATTTTCTTGAAAATAACACTGCGGCAATGGAAGAACTTGTAAAAGGGCTTCCGGGCGGTGATAAATTTCCGGGATTTGGTGATTCGTTAAATCCAAGGCAGGTATATAAAAAGGTATATGGGTGTGACGCGGCGGATATGCCATTTGAAGGGTTTAATATAAACGTAGTTGACTGGTGGGAAGTTGCTTCAAAAGTTGCGGAGTTTACTGAAAGTTACAAAAGTAAAGAGGACGTAGGCGAAGACAGCAGCTGGCTTAAAGATGTGGCAAACAGGACAGCGGATGTGGAAAAAGCGCTTGCCAATATTGATAAAGTAAAAATAAGCGGGGTTGCAGGCAAGAAGGGCGCCAATTTGACAGTTAAAAGTGCTTCTTTGACTGTTATATCTGAAGTGCTTAATATTTTAAAAAATATTCCTGAACCAATAGTAAATAGCATTACAAGCATAGGGCCTATAGTAATAAGCGTACTTAATTCCACAGAGGGTAATTTAATAGGAACTTTGGACAGCCAGCTTGGAATAAGCACGGGGATAGTAAAAGACCTGGAAGCAAAAGGTAAAGCTGCTTTCAGTGAAATAGATTTAAGCGGGATGCCAAAACTGCCGATAGATCTGCCTATAAGTTTTGACGCAGTGCCTTTTATGGGTGAAGTGTTTAATGAAGTATTAAGCAGCTTGTCTTTTGGTAAAGGCGCGCAGGCAGACCCTGCAAGGGTATTATCTGAAATAGATGAACCCGGTGAAGTTGGCGTGTTTTATCCATACCTGTCTACGGCTGATAAACCAGCTGAAAGCTATAACGGCTGGATAGTGGGTGTTACAACCAATAAAGCATTTGTACACGTGGAAGGGTGGGCAAGCGATTATCTTCCGCAGTTTTTACAGATATACGCTCAGGCTGACAACGGGCCTATTGTAACAACAGTTTTAAAACTGGATACAACACTGGTAACCACGGAAGACGGCAAAAGGGGCAAGGCGGACTGGGCGCTTGATGTTCCGCTGCCGCACGCGGGAAAAAACACAATAAATGTATGGACAGTAAACGCGGGCGGGCACAGGGTTGAAACGTCTTTTATTTCCTATCTTGTCGGCACTTCGTTCCCGCAGGAAGGTAGCAGGGCGGTTCCTGTAAGTTCGTTTATATGGCGCACTTATGACAACGGGCTGTTCGGCGCGGGAGATAAAGTGGTATCGCAGGGCGGAGGCATTCTTAATTTTATAGGTGTTGACCCGGGCAAAGAGCCGATGTCTGACATATTTACCGCAACTGCGGCGGCCGGCAAAACATTAAAGATATATTACCCGGACGACACAACAAATCCTGACCTTATGCTTGCGGATGAAGACGGCAATACCTATACCGCAAACGTAAAAGACGGCAGGGTTCCTGACAACGGAAGGTTCAGGTTTAAGTTAAAAAGCATGTACACAGGAAAATCTTTTATAACGGTAATGGGCGGAGCAGACGCGCTTAGGTTTAAGGAATGGCGCCTTGAATATTGCGGGTCGCATTATAATTTGACGACAAGCCAGGGATTTAGTTGGGATACATGTTTTTTAAATAATGGCATTACAATGTCCAATTCCCCTGTGCAGGGGGCGCTTTTTCAGATAATGACAGCATGGGATGTATGGAGCAATAGATTATACGGGCCTTACAGGATAAGAACCACAATAACAGATGATAATTTAAAATATGACAGAAAAGAACTTGATAATGCCTTGTTTACCATCGGCACGCCTATTGATGTCTCTAACACAGCCGCGACTATTGTTGCTGACCCATATTATAAGTTTCAGTTATTGGTGCCGGAAAGCGCTGTTAAGCAGACAGAATACGTAAACGTGTACTCCGAAAATACAGGACCCAAACTTCCGCTTATGAACGGTTTATATGGGATGTTTACCCCGAAATACGGACTTTTTCCTGCGCTGGATGAAAGCAGGATAAACGCGGGGTCTGAACTTGTGATAACCATAAAATACACGGATTCTGACCTTGATATACCGAATTTTGACGCTATATTCGGGCTTAATCCCAATGATGCTGATTATGCGGCCCAGAAAGAAAAGGCAAGGGATATAATAGAAGAGAATCTTGGCATTTACAGGGAAGCGGATGCGGTTAAGTATGGCGACGGTTCTTATGTGACAAAAACTGCAAGGGAGCTGTTAATAGGCACACAGCACCCGATAGGAACATACACCGTAATGACGCGCGTGGCGCACGCTTCGGGCAAGTATTTTGTACTTCCGGCAGACAAGGCGCCGATATTGCGCACACCGCCTTACGCGTCGCCGTTTATATTCAATCCGGAAGAGGAATCAAAAGGCAGAACAACAACCGCCATTTACTTTAAGCCTATGGCCGCCACTTCAAAATACGTTTACGCGAATGTGGATATTAAGACCTTTAAGGGTGACAGGGTTGTCAGAAATTTATATAACGGCATAGATAAAAAAGAAGCAATAGAACTTAAATACGCGGGCAAATACGGGGATATAGACGAATACAGGGGAAACAAATACTGGTTCTATAATTTTGCGGAAAGTACGGAAGATACCGCTTCTTATCGCAGAATACTGGATGCGCCCATTGACGGTATAACATGGGACGGAATAGGGCAAAGGGAAGACGGGTCAACGGGATTTGTGGAAGACGGGGTTTATAAGGCGTATATAACGGTAATGGATGTATTTGGAAACAGCACAACCGGCACCTGCATGATAGTAAAAGGGCGTATAGTGCCGTCTATAACGCAGATAGCGGGAAAAGCCGCGCAGGACGGGCTTGGTTTAAACGCGGCGGATGACGGGGAAAACGTTTTAATAGCAGGTACAGCCACAGGCGGGGAAGTTTATAAGGGTTATATGGTTGGTTACAGGGCGGCGGGATTTGTATCAGAGGATACAGACGCAGAAATAACAGAAGGATTTACAATGATAGACCTGCCTTTATTAAGCGCGGGCACGGCTGTTACAAAAACTGCCATGAACAGGCAGATAATAGACGGCGAGCTTGCTGACTGGGACATAACGTCCGTATATAACGGGGTTTATGACCTTGCGCTGTTTATATTAAGCGAAGATATGGACGGTACTGTAAAGGCAATGGATAAGGCGGTAGTAAGCGGCATTACCATTGACAATCCAAAAGGTATTTATAATTTAAAGGCACAGCCGAATCCGTTCTCTTATGGGGTAACAATAACCGCAAACGTGAACCTTGAATCACCGGGCGATGTTGTGTTTACTATTACGGATGAAACGGGCAATGTTGTGGAATCGCTGTATGGCGAGCCGGGAGAAGGCGTAAAATATAACGCATACTGGCCCGCAAATGGCGCGGCTGACGGTTATTATGGCGTTACAGTAACTGCGGCTGACAGATACGCGGAAGGTAAGATAAGAAAAGTGGCTGTGGATATGGTACAGGCTGAAATTACAGCACCCGATGCCGGTTCAACTCTTACAGAAGAATTTGACGTAAAAGGAAGCGCGTTTGTGGCGGATTCAGAAGGGCAGACCATTCCTGTAAAACTTGCGTATTACGAATTGCTGATGAAACAGGACAACGGGGAGTGGGAAAGCGTAAGAAAAAGCGACACACCTGTAAATGATGGTGTGTTTAAGACGTTTAAGGCCGCAGAAATTCAGTGCGACACGGTAAGTTTTAAGGTTATTGCAAAAGACAATGCGGGTAATACGGTTGAGTCTGAGGTTAGGACTGTAAATATAGGTTTTGCCGCAAAGTTTGAAGTTGTTCCGGGTGTTGTAATAAACAACGGAACAGACAGCACGGATATAAGTTTTAGTTTTAATAAAGATGTAACTGACGGTTCGTTAAGGATAACGAATCAGAATACGAATGCGGTAAAAAACTTTACGTTTAACGATGCTAATAAAAAATCGGGAATTAATCATGTATTTAAATGGGATGGTAAAGGAAATAGCGGCAACGCTTTAGTTGATGGCGAATACATCGCGCAGTTGTATTTAATTAAAAACACTACTATTTTGAAAAATCTAAGAATTCCTGTAATTCTTGCCGCACCTGTTACATACACTGCCGAGATAGAAGTAAACGCGGTTCCAAGGCCGTATTTTGATTTTAAAGCGTCAGGGCACGGTAAGTATGACGTTCCTGTTCCGTTTGGAGTTACGATAACAGGGTACGCGACGGAACAATGGTTTGACGAATATGAAGTTGAAGAACATTTAAATATAACTACCGAAGGAGGTGGAACCAGTGACAGCAGAACTTTTTACATTCCGTACAATCAAACTTCAAGATACACGACAAATGTAGAAGGGTGTTATGATGAGAATCATAATTGGGAACTGTGGGTAAATGATATAAAAAAAGATTCTTGGAACAGAGATAAGGGATGGACCAACATACAGTTAAACAGAGGGGATAAAGTTCGCATTTATGCATGGTCAAGTAAACCGTGGAATTGCGGGCAACCCTCTACAACAAGTATTACGTTTAGATATAAGCAAATACAAAATAATCCTGTTATGTTACCTATATTAGAAGGTACGAGATATTTGAATGCAGTATCATTTGCTCACAGAGAAAGCGTGCAGCCTTTTGACATAAATTTAATACCTCGTAATTCATCTGATTGGAATAATAAGCCTGAACACGGAACTTTATCATCGCCTTTTTATAGGTATCCCGGGACAACATTGGATTTGATGCCGGAAGTAAACGGCAGTACTTTGTTATTTACGGGATTGATAACCGGCTGGGGTGGAAATATATATAAAAATGGTAAATATTTCCTTGAAACTGAAAATGCTTGTGAAATGTGCTCGAAAAATGGCATGGATATAACAAACGGGATACAGCTGGGGACTATTACCAACAGGCTGAACAATTCTGTATCGGTAAATTATACCGCTCAGGTTAAAGAAGATTTAATTTTGAATACAACTAATGTTAAAACGATAAATATAAATACTACGAATGAATATGTGGAACGTTTCTCGTTCGGGCAAAAGACAATGATTGCATTGTCGATGGATGTTTTTGCGCAAGCTTGGGTTAATATAACGCTTGAAGAGTACAATGTGAATACAGGTGTCTGGGATAAGAAAAACATGTCACAATTCACATATGTGTGTTTACCCGATGTGGAGTACAGACTTACGATGAAAAAATCGACATCCAATGTGGGTATGAATTTTGTTATAAACATTATAATTAATGAGATTTTTGAAAGATACAAAAAGTCTGTTTATCTTGAAGCTCCGGCGGAATATGGTAATTATAAGTATGTAAGTGAAACGGCTATACCTTTAACGGACTATAACGCGGATGGATACGAAAGGGTTTATTTTGGAGCGGAGTTTGATAAGTATTATTATAACTCATTTGCCGTGATAATTGATAAGGCCGGAACAACAATAAGTTCCAGAACGGGTAGCGGCGGCAGATATGTAAATCTTTATGAGAATGGCGCTCCCTATAAGTTAAGAATTTTTAAAGGTAACGCAACCGGAAACAGCATAAATACTTTTGTGGTTTATGGTGCCGATAAACCTTCAATGTTGACCCAGGTTATAGGTCAAACAAGATCCGGAATGGATACAATTAGTTATACTCCTTTTGATTCGCTTTGTGTAACAAGTAGCGCAAATGTGGATTTTCAGGGTTCGGATTTAAAAGTTTTTGAAACGGATGATATAAAGACTTACTGTCTTAAAGCCGGAAATACATACAGCATAGGACTGGGATATGGCAGCACGGTTACTTTGCCCTATGAGTGTCATATGTACAATTCGTTGACGGAGAATAAAACAATAAATTATGACGGAATTGAATATGGGCGAAATGAAACCAGAGATGGATATATAGAGTTTGCAGATTATAAGGGTGACAAAGCTGTACCGACGACTGTTACTGCAGCAGTTGTTTTAAATGAATTTGCCAGTGTTGATATTAAAAATATAACCTTTGCTGATGGAAAGTTGAATTTTCAAACGGAAATTCAAACAAAAGCTGTTACTTCAACATGGGAAATGTCAGAACTCTCAAGAGTTATGGATAATGTTGCTTTATATGAACATAATAGTAACACGGGTATGAGTATTAACATATTTAGTGATTTAGATGATAACTATGGGAAGCTTTTTGTAAAACCATTTCCTTCATATGATGAGAATAAAAAAGTAAATGATTTTATGGGTTATAACCTGTATTTGGGCCCTGGCAAAGTTCCTCACTCTTCGGTATGGACGGTAAAAGGGCCGTATTATCCTGATACTGACGTTCTTCATGAAGATATAGTACTTAAAAAAGAAATTGACGGGAATGCGGCAGGGGATACCGGCCTGACATTCGGTGACGCGGAATCGTTTGGCACGGGTATGACCTATGACGAATATGAAATTGACAAGGTTAATGCGGTTTTAAGAGACCCGTCTTATGAACCGTATGAAAGCAAAACGTATATAAAAGTAACGGGGGATATTAATACCACAACCGCCAAATACTATACGATAGCTTACAAAAAGCGTAATGATTCTGATTCTTGGCATTTGTCGTATGAAAATTTAACGCCAAGGGCCGGCGTGCTTGGGTATATACCTGTAAAAGATAAAATTGGCGCTTATGATGTACTGCTGACGGTTATAAATAAGGATGGCAGCGCATATAAAGCGCAGACAGGCGGGGAAGTTGGCCATGTGATAACGCCAAACGGCGGATTTGCGGCAGACGCTTATGAACAGGTGTTTTTATCTTTCCCAAAAGATTCGTTAAGAAAAGACAAGACAATTACAATAACCCCGTTAAAACGCGAAGAAGTTCCGGCGCTTGAAAGCGGGGCTGTGCCTGCCGCGTTGATTTATGACTTTAAAGCATCGGACAGGGGTGTTGCGGAAGCAGGCAGGCTGCGTCAGGATGATTTTAAAATGGACGCAAAGAACAACATACCAAAGCCCGCCATTTTAACAATGCTGTATGATAAACGTCAGCTTGGCGATTTCCCTGAATCTTCGCTTAGCCTTTATAAACTGCACTTAACAGACAGCGGGGTTGAAGAATTAAAACTTGTTCCGTCAATGATAGATACTGATACTAAAGTAATAACCGCGGAAATGACGTCATTCTCTACGGTTCAGCTTATACCAAACGCCAATCCGCCGTTGTTTGAAGTTTCCGCAATGCCTAACCCTGCAGGGCTTGGCAGTGTTGTGTCAATATACGCAAGGCCGTCAAAACCGCTTAACGGGGCTTTGAACGGATGGGTGAACCTGCCGTTTATTAATCCCGCACCCGCGCCTGTGTGGCTTACTTTTACAGCACAGGAAAAAGAGTATATGAACGGCACGGCAAATGTGTTTGTGGAAGCGCTGTCCCCGACAACTACGGCAGGAATGCTGGAGGATGGGTATAAGTTGATATTAGGAACATTAGATAATCCTGAATTACTTCCAAATGGCGGAGTGATTAATAAAGATTTGATATCAAATAAAACGATATGGCTGTCAAATGTAATTGAAAATGGGCAATTAATATATGATAAAGGGTATAAGATTAATAGAGCTGGTGTATATACAGATTATACTGAAGCACCTCCGATTTCAAAGATGTGGATAACGGTTGTTGATACGGCAGGTAATACGTTTAATGAAAAACAAATGCATACTTTTGCAACTAAGAATACCACTTGGTCATTCGGTGATAAATTATTTAATAAAAAAATACTTAATGTTAATGTTTCTGATGTAAAAAGAAATCTTATTCTTCAAACCACTGCTCCAGGGGAACAATTAACATTCCCGCCTGTTAACTGGTGGAATGGCAAGACGATAGATATGGCGGGACAAAAGTATAAACTTTCCAATGTCCAAATTCATGGCAGCCAGGCAACAGGCACAACCATAACGGCTGAATTATTGCAAAATGGTGTTCCTGTAACTATCACAGATTCTATGAAATCCTTGTCGTGGACTATGTACGCTCCTGTAAACGAATACATGGCTTCTTTTGATGTGGATGAACGCGTACCCGGAACTGTGTCAGGCACGGCGGAAGTCCTTGTTAAAGGTATAGATTACCTTGGAAATACGGGTGAAGGAAAAGGATATTTTGTTATAGATAAGGTTTCACCGCCCGTAACTGTAGAAACAGATAAAATATTGGCAGGTTA
>JAKQNO010000003.1 GCA_029565735.1 bacterium | reverse complement strand
GGGAGTATCAAAAGATGATGTGGTTTTAATGAAAAGCCTTTTAATGTCAAAAGACATGGTGGCGTCCGACGCCGCCGGCGCGAAGATGGCGGGTGTTGACCCGTCCGGTATTGAATATATCAGGCTGGCTGACGCAAAGGGAATCGGCACGATGAACCTTGAGTCACTAAACATAAGAAGGATAACCCTTTGAAAAAAATAAGAATAGCGGTATCGCTTCTTTACGCGGCGCTTTTTGCCGTGTTTTTTTCCGGCGCCGTGCACGAATACGGCGCGCTTTTGCAGTTTGTCCCTAAAAGCCAGTTTATGCCAGCGCTTTTAAAAAGCATAGGCGGAATTACTGCCGCCTCTTTTGCCGCGGTGTTTGTCACGGTTATCGCGGCTTTGTTTTTTGGAAGGGTATACTGCTCTGCCGTCTGCCCGCTTGGAATCTATCAGGATTTTTTTATATTTTTAAGGTATAAATTTAATCCAAAAAATAAATTTAGATATTCAAAAAGTTACTGGGGCTTTCACCTTATAATACTGGCGGCCGCAGTTCTTGCATATGCGGCGGGTTTTGTGTCCGTAATGTCGGTTCTGGAGCCTTACAGCGCCGCGTCAAGAAGCGCGGCTTCGTTCTTATCTCGTTCTGCTGTATCTGCAGGTGTTTTTTGGTATTCTGTTTTTTTTGTTTTGTTTATCGCGGCAGCGGCGTTTTTTAAAGGCAGGTTTTTCTGCAATACGCTGTGCCCGACAGGGGCGGTGCTTTCGCTTATCGCGAAAAAATCGGTTTATAAGATAAAAATTAATGAAAATAAATGCACCCACTGCAACAGGTGCGAAAGCGTGTGCAAAGCCGGATGCATCGGCCAAAAAGAGTTAAAAGTTGATTTTGAAAGGTGCGTCGGGTGTTTTAACTGCATTAACACATGCAAAGACGGCGCGATAAAATATGAAAAAGAAACGCCCGCGAAAGCTGATAATTCCAGAAGAAAGACAGTTAAAAAACTGGCTGTTTTTACGGCAGCTGCCGCGGGATTTACTTTTTACGCGAAAAACCTTTTTGCCTTTAAATCATCCGTGCCGGTTAAAAAGAACCTGGCAGTATTGCCTCCCGGCGCCGGGGATATGCATCATTTTAACAGGCACTGCACCGCTTGCCATGCCTGCGTTTCCGCCTGCCCGCAGAAAGTAATAAACGCAGATATGTTGCAATTTGGCGCGTTAAAACTTATGCAGCCCGTTATGAACTATTCCGCGTCTTACTGCCTTTACAGCTGTAATGAATGCGCGAAAGTCTGCCCTGCAGGCGCCCTTGAACATATTTCAATAAAAGAAAAAAAATCAGTTCAGCTTGGCAGGGTGAATCTGATAAAAGAAAACTGCATTTCGTGGAGTGATCACAAACCATGTACGGTATGCACGGAACATTGCCCCACAAAGGCGGTGTATTCGGTGCTGAATAACGGCATCGCGGCCCCTGAAATTATCCCTGATATCTGCATAGGGTGCGGTGCGTGCGAATATGTATGCCCGGCAGTGCCGCATAAAGCCATTTTTGTGGACGGGCTTAAGAAACAGGGAGCGGCCGGTGATCCGGTAAAAGCTTACAGGCCGGGCGAATGGAAAATAGAGCCCGTGAAAAATGAAAAAAAATCTTCAGGCGGCGATTTTCCCTTTTAAAAACAAGCGGCATCGGGTTTGCTATTGCCATTTATAAGAGGTATAATTTATATGCAGGAAGCGGAATCACCCAAAAGGGGGTGACGAAGATGCTGTTCTACAAAACGCAGGCGGAAATAAGAAAAGAGAAA
Organism: bacterium; assembly: GCA_029565735.1. Lineage (GTDB taxonomy): Bacteria > Oederibacteriota > PGYV01 > PGYV01 > PGYV01 > PGYV01. Next base: position 5,142 of record JAKQNO010000003.1, on the reverse strand, counting down.
AACCACCCGAAAACCTTAAGCGAAAGGCGGGCGGAAGACATTGAAGAAAAGCTTGACGGGCTGAATGTACATGAAAAAAAGTGGAAATACGGCCTTGAATACATAGCTGACGCGATGGACAGGATAAAACATATAGATAGGAAGTAAAAAGCCGTAAACGGGAGAAGGTGTTTATATGACTTTAACAGACGGCAGCGGCAGAAAAATACAGGGTATTACCGCGGAAGCGATAATTGCGGTAATAAGGCAGAAACAGGCGGCCCACGAAAATAATTTAAGGGAAAAGACAAAAGCCCGCCTTTATCATCTTTATAACAGGGATTTTTTCAGGCTGTCCGACATGGACGCGCTTCACAATAAATGGGACAATTTAATAGCAATAATAATGGGATAATTCAGAGTTTTTTTAATACCTGCCGCAGTAATTAATAATATACAAATTCCCGCATGCTCTGTATAATATCACCGTATGACATATCACTGATGGAGGTTTTATGCCTTTATACCCGGAAGACGCGTACGGAATATTCTTAAAATCCAAAACAGCCGATAAATGGGAACGCTTCGGCGCAAAAAGAAGGGCCGGCGTACTGGCGCCCTTATTCTCCTTATACTCCAAAAACAGCACGGGAATAGGCGAAATACCGGACATAAAACTGCTGGCTGACTGGTGCGAAAAAACAGGTTTAAGCATAATTCAGTTATTGCCAATGAATGATTCGGGTTTTAATTTTACGCCTTATGACTGCCAGAGCACTTTCGCGCTTGACCCTATGTATCTTAGGATTGATGACATCAAAGGCAATAAAAAACACGAAGCGGAAACTGCAAAGTTGAAGAAAAAATTCCCGGCCGGAAGCAAAAGGGTCAATTATAAAGTTAAGGGCGAAAAGTTAAAGGTATTATTTAATATATTTTCTGATTTTGACACGGAAGATAAAAACTATAAAAAATTCACCGGTGAAAATAAATTCTGGCTGGACGATTACGCGGCATATAAAGCGTTAAAGGATAAGTATGAACAGAAAAGCTGGACCGAATGGGAAGAACAGTACAGGTTAAGGGAAGAAGACGCGGTAAAACTTTTCTGCGAAAAGGAAAGCGCGGCTTTTGAATTTTACAGATGGCTTCAGTATGAACTTTACCTGCAGTTTAAGGAAGCAAAAAAGTACTGCAACGACAAAGGCGTGTTTATACAGGGCGACATACCTTTTCTTGTATCGCGCGACAGCGCTGATGTGTGGGCGAACCAGAATTATTTCAAATTGAATTTAAGCTCCGGCGCGCCGCCTGACATGTACTTTGCCAAGGGCCAGAAATGGGGAATGCCGCCGTATAATTGGGAGCGAATTGAAAAACACGGTTTTGATTACCTGAAGGAAAAAGTGAAATATTCGGAAAATTTCTATGACATGTTCCGCATTGACCACTTTGTGGGGCTTTTCAGGCTTTGGACCATAAGTACAAACGAGCCCGATAACACGTACGGATTAAACGGTGTTTTTGACCCGCCGGAAGAGGACAAGTGGAAGGAAGCGGGGCAGAAGATACTTGACGCAATGATTAACAGCTGCGATATGCTTCCGTGCGCCGAAGACCTGGGAGTTGTGCCGGTGTGTTCGTATGAGACGCTTTTGGAATACGGCATACCGGGCATGGATGTGCAGCGCTGGACCCGCGACTGGGGAAACACTTATGACTACAAAAAACCGGAACAGTACAGGGTAAATTCATCCGCCATAATTTCCAGCCACGATACAAGCCCGTTTCTTTTGTGGTGGAAAGAAGAGTGCGGCACAGTGGACGCGCTTCTGGTTGATAAACTGTGCGGGGAAAATAATTTTGAACCGGCGGCGGTAAAAAAAGCGCTTTTTCAGCCGGCTTCAAAAAGTGCGGCAAGAATAAGGTTTAAGGCAGAACTTGAAACTCCCGAAGATGTGCTTGAAGCGCTTTCTTCCACGCGCGACAAGGCGTGGATGTTTTATGACATGTTCAGGGAAGCTGCGTTTGAAAAAAAGAAGTTTCTGCAGTTCGCGGGATGTAATGACGGCTGTACTGATAAAGAGCTTGTAAAAGCCGCGCTTGTAAAAGCCAATGAAACGGTATCCGTATTCTCCATTCAGCTTATAGTGGACTGGCTTTCGCTGGGCGATACTTTTGACAAATGGGATATACACGACACAAGGATAAACATACCCGGAAGCGTGGCTGACAAAAACTGGTCCATTGTCATGCCGCTTTCGCTGGAAGAAATGCAGGATCTGAAGATAAACGGAAGGATTAAAGAGATAGTTACATCAACCGGAAGAATATAATAAGGAGGGTAAAAATGGCGGGAATTTTTCTTGAAGAACAGAGGCTTTGGAGCGCGAAAGGCACGTATATTGATGAGAAGGGCAGAAAGATAAAGGCAACCGGGGAAACAGAGGTGCTGTTCAAAAAGGGGAAAATTACGATAGAGACCACGATGAGGCTTCCGGTAAAAGCGAATAAAATGCTTGAACTTAAAAATATTTACCACGTAAAGCCGGTTAAAAAAGGCAGGCATGAAACCGAATGGGAGTCAAAGAACCCAACCAGCGGGAATTTTAAGGGAAAGTTTTTAATAGCAGGCACATATATTGTTTCCACGTACATATCAACGGATAACAAATATACGGGCTTTGAAACCTTTGAATTCAGGCAGGACGGAAGCTATATGAATAAAGGGTGCCTGTTTTTTGGCGACAACAAAGTAAGCGAATGGGAAATGGTTTTAAGCTGAAAAGTTTTAAGCAATAAGCAGATAGGCAATTAAGCATAAGCGATAGCATAAAAATTTTTGTCTTTCGCTTTTGCTTAACTGCCTATAGCTTAAACCGCTGTCCTTTTATCTTCCGACCTTCCGTGCATCCGGCCATCGGCCATACAGGGCTTGGGTATATTTTTTCAGCGCGCGCCGCAAACTGGTGTGCTTGTATCCGATTAAGTTTGCAATCAGCACTGTGTTAATTCATTGGCAGTCGTTATCTCTTGGCACATACATGTATGCCGGCGCCGCATTACACAGCCCCTGCCGTTTACATACTATGCTTACGCGGCACGCGCTGAAAAAACACACCCAACCCCTGTGGTTTTACTCGAATTTTCGAATATCGAATTTCGATGTTTGTCTTTTGGTTTTTACTTCCGACCCTCCAACCCTCTGTGCATCCGTCCCTCTGCTTTTTCCCCCGAAACTTCCATAAAAACCGCTTGTCTAATCTTTTAAGTATAGGTATAATTACAAGGTTAACCGATTAAATAAAAGAGGTTGTTATGACTAAAAACTTGCTAAAACTGCGGATTATTATTGGAACGCTATTTCTTATTATAATACATACCTCCGCATTTGCTGATACCTGCAATTTACCATTTCCGCAGGGACAGACATATCCTTATGGATTAAAACCCAATAATTATACCCAGGCGCAGATGAACACGCATGTTCAGGCGTGGTTTGACAAGTGGCGCGCGAAATATCTGACGCAGACAAACTGCGCCGCGGGCGAGTGGCGCGTGCAGAGGACAGAAACGGGAAATACAATTCATAAAGGATGCCCTGAAAATGATACCGTTTCAGAAGGTATTGCTTACGGCATGGTTGTATGCGTTTATATGTCATCATCCACAAATAACACAAAACAGTATTTTGACGGTATGTGGAATTATTATCAGAACCATCTTGACGGCAACGGCCTTATGAACTGGCAGATACCTTACTGTGACAGCGGCGGCGCCGCAATTGACGCTGACCAGGATGTGGTGCAGGCGCTTATGATGGCGGACAAGCAGTGGGGAAGCGGCGGTGCTATTAATTACCGCAATGAAGCAATAGCGCTTGCGGCAAAAGTGCTTCAGTATGAAATCACCGCGGCAAATGACATAAGGCCGGGCGACGGATGGGACGGCGGAAATCCGTCTTACTTTGCGCCATACACTTACAGAATGATAGGCGATTATACCGGCGTTACAAGGTGGTACAGCGTTGCAAGCAGGACGTATAACACAATAGTAAAATATTACTATAATTCCGCTATGACTTATGACAGCGCGCTTGGTATCTATACGGGGTTACAGCCCAACTGGTGTAATTATGACGGTACTTCCTGGAGCCCCGGCACGTGGGCAATGGAATCCGGCACCTGGTGGTGGGACGCAATACGCCACGCGTGGAGGCAGGGCTATGATTATGTGTTATACGGAACTTTAAATCATCAGCTTGCCCAGGACAACTCTTTCAGGGTATCGCAGTATTTTAAAACCAAGTATAACGGAGACCCTTCGCTTATTAAATCCCATTATCAGCTTAACGGGACAGAACATTCTTACTGCCGCGAAGACAGGACCCCTGATTTGTGCGATGAAGACGTAATGAACCTTCCGGGGCCTGTGGGCGCTGTCGCGGTTGCGGCAATGGCAGGCGAGGATCAGGCCTGGTTAAACGCCCTTTATGACAGGCTTGTTACAATGGACGCGGGCAACGGGCCGGGCGAACTTACAGAAACCGGCGTTATGTGGGGAACTGATTATTTCTGCGACCTTTTAAAGATGCAGTATCTTCTTGTCTTAACCGGCAACATGCCAAATCCAAACGGCAATTACCCGACGCCTACACACACATACACGTGGGACCCTTCAATACCCACGTTTACGCCGACACCCACCGTTGCTGCCGGAATGTTTGATGACTTTGAGACCGGAGCGCTTTCAAATCCGGATACTTCTGAATCGGGCGGCGGCTCCACTGCAACCCTTACAAACTCAACCGCAGACAAATACGAAGGCGCGCGGTCAATGAGAGTGGATACAACAGGCACAGGCTGGGCTTTAATTTCAATTGATTCGCCTTATGACGGCGGCCTTGGATACAGAAACTTTACCGGCGCCACGGCGCTTACTTTCAGGATTAAGGCTCCCGCCAATACCGGATATTTTATCCAGCTTACGGAATCAGGCGCCAACGGCGGCGACGGCGAAAGGTTCAGCAACAGGGGAAACATGCTTTCGGCCAACGGCACTTGGCAGCTTGTGACTATAACGCTTTCAAACCTTACAAGAGACCAGTACACGCCGGAGTACGGCGACGATAAACTTGACATTCAGGCAATTAAATCTTTTGTT
>JAKQNO010000158.1 GCA_029565735.1 bacterium | reverse complement strand
GTTGAACTTGAAGTGGAAATTGATAATCTTTTTTATCAAATGCTTGAATTAAATTCACAAGAGATTGAATTGATAAATGAAAAGATGAAGACTAATCTGGGTCGTAGATACTATGAATGAAAATAAATATACACAATTAAGTGTATTAGATTCTTCTAATTCTTTGATAAATAGCATAATAACAAGTAAAGAAATAGATATCAGGTCTAAAAATTTTGATACTTTGCAACTTATGAAATATAATTTTTTACTTTCTGTTTTAAAATCATGTAAAATACTTGTAGATATATTTATTCAACAGTATGAACTTGATAAAGTTTATGCTGCGTTTTATGGAAATTTTATTTGTAGATATCTTGTTGAAAAATATGTTTCTTTATCTTTGATTGACAGTTTATTAGATGTTAATTACGAAAAGTTTTCATATAGAACTACTGATAATAGAACGTATTCACTTTTTGAACACTTTAAAGAAAACCAAAACAATATTGTTATTGAATGCTTATCACTTATGTACTTGCATGATTTGATAAAAACTAAAACGGCTAATTTTAAAGAAAGCAATATTTTTATTGAATTTTCTAAAATTGAAATACTTAAATATTTGTATAAAGATAAAGATATTGACAATATTTTAGTTGTGATAAAGGGTCTTAAAGACGAAAATGAAAAGAGAAAGAAAATAGATGAAGTATATAGTTATTTAAAAAAAGATTGGGATAAAACAACACTTAAAAATAAAGTTAATTTTATTAATAAGGTTCAAAAAGAATTGGGGAAAGAGGAAAACTTTTTCTTGGAAAACGCATATGAAATTTATTGCAATAATGTTCATGGAAATGTATTACATACAATGGATGTTTTAAGTGTTAACCCGGAAGATAAATCTGAATTTGAAAGAAAATCGTGTAACCACATTATAGTTATTAATGTTTTGCTTCTTGGAATTTTTACTTTGTTAGATAAATTTTGTGATGACAAAAATAGTGAAGAAAAAATAGCAATAATAACTGAAAATTTGAAAAAGTGTCCAAAATCAAATTAATTTTTATATGAATTTATTATAAAAAACAAAGGATAACATGGCGGATAAAAAATTCAGGTATAAAAAAGGGCTGGGCCAGAATTTCCTGCATGATACCGTTAAAATTGACCGCATGATAACCGCAATCGCCCCTGATCCTTCTGAAACATTCCTTGAAATAGGCCCCGGCTCGGGCAACCTTACAAAAAAAATACTTCCGCTTGTGAAGAAAATATTCGCGGTAGAACTGGACAAAGAAGCCATTGAAAAATTAAAAACAGCCACGGCCGGTTCGCAGTGGCTGGAAATAATAAACGCGGACATTCTTGAAACAGACGTTACAAAGTTTTTTCCGAAGGAAGGCAAGTTAAGGGTGATAGGAAATATTCCATATTATATAACCACGCCGATAATAGAAATGGTCATAAACCACAAAAGACATATAAAAGATATTTATCTTACGGTACAGAAAGAAGTGGCGGAGCGCATATGCGCGCCGGAAGGGTCAAAGACATACGGTTCGCTTTCTGTTTTCTGCCAGTACCATGCCGACTGCGAATATCTTTTTACTATAGGAAGAAAGGCGTTTTTTCCGGTGCCTGACGTGGATTCGGCCTTTATAAGGATGAACTTTGAAAAGAAAACGCCTTTTACAGTAAAAAATGAAACTGAATTTTTTAAGCTTACACGCGGCGGGTTTGAACAGAGGCGAAAGATGTTAAGCAATAATATAAAAAGGGTGTTTGGTTTTAACGAAGAACAGGCAAAAAAGGCCTTAAGGCAGGCGGGAATTGCGGAAAACGCCCGCGCGGAGGATGTATCCATAATTAACTTTGCGAAACTGTCTGATGTAATATATAATATTCAAAACATAGATAGTTAAGCTATAGGCAATTAAGCTATAGCGAAAACTGAAAACATAGCGGGTTAAGCTATAGGTTGGAGCGAGCCAGCGAAGCGGAAATCCCGGCGCTGAAGCGAGTTTACGAGCGTAAGCAGGCGGGACAATTAAGCTATAGCGAAAACTGAAAACATAGCGGTTTAAACATAAAGCAATTAAGCTATAGCATAAACGTAAACCACAGTATCTTTGTTTCGCTTATGCTTATAGCTGAAATCGCTAAGGCGCTATTTTTACGCTATAGCTTAAATGCTTAATTCGTTAAAGTGATATGTTTTACGCTATAGCTTAATTGCCTAATGCTTAACTGCTTAATTTTTAAAAGGAGTTTCACATGTGCGGGATAATAGGATATACGGGAAATAATGAAGCTGCAGAGCGTATAATTTACGGGCTTAAAAAGCTTGAATACCGCGGTTATGATTCCGCGGGAATTGCCGTGGCAGACAGCGGTAAAATTAAGCGGGTCAGAAGCGCGGGCAAACTTGAAAATCTTGTTAAAAAATTAAAAGGCGGCAGTATACCCGGTACAACAGGCATTGGCCATACGCGCTGGGCCACGCACGGAAAACCGTCCGATGAAAACGCGCATCCGCACACTGACTGCACGGGCATGATTACCCTTATTCACAACGGGATAATAGAAAATTATTATGAGATAAGGGAAGAATTAAAGAAAAAAGGGCATAAATTTTCATCGGAAACCGACACAGAAGTCTTTGCCCATCTTATAGAAGAAAAGATATCTATGGGAATTGAAAAAGCCGTGGCAGATGCGTTAAAAAGAATACGCGGAATGTATGCCATGGTAATACTTTATTCCAAAGAGCCGGGTAAAATAATCGCGGCGCGGCAGGGTTCTCCCCTTGTGTTGGGGATAGGAAAAGGCGAAAATTACATAGCATCGGATGTGCCGTCTTTTTTAAAGTTTACAGATAAAGCGCTGTTTCTTGAAGACGGCGATGTGGCAGTTGTGACAAAAGAAAAAGTAAGCGTCACAAATGGCGGGAAAAATGTTCAAAGGGCTGTAAGGGACATAAAGTGGACGGCGAAACAGGCGGAAAAAGCGGGTTATCCGCATTTTATGCTTAAGGAAATAAACGAAGAACCGCAGTCTTTTGAAGACACAATCCTTGGAAGGTTTGATGAACTAAAAGGCAGAATTGAATTTGAAAGCGTTGATGATAAAAAACTTGCGAAAATTGAAAGAATAAAGATAGTAGCGTGCGGCACGTCCTATCACGCTGCCTACGCGGCTAAATACCTTGTGGAAAAATATTCCGGCGTATCTGTGGAAGTGGAAGTGGCGTCGGAAATACGGTATGCAAATCCGGTCGTTGATAAAAAGACGCTTTTGGTTGCAGTGTCGCAGTCAGGCGAGACCATTGACACGATAGAGGCGTTTAAAAACCTTAAAACAAAAGCGGGATATTCGCTGGCAATAGTAAACGTCGTGGGTTCCACTTTAAGCCGCATGCTGGACGGCGTTATTTATACACACGCGGGGCCGGAAATCGGCGTTGCCGCGACAAAGACTTTTATAAGCCAGCTTGCCGTGCTTTATTTGTTTGCACTGCATATGGGAAAAATAAAAGGTGTATTAAAAGCAAAAGACGTTAGGCGCGGCATCCGCAATTTAAGAAAAGTGCCAGGCCTTATCAGGTTAATATTAAAAGACAGGGAAAAAATAGCAAAAATAGCGGGCAAATATAAAAAGAACCGCGATTTTCTTTATTATGGCCGCAACATAAATTATCCCATGGCGCTTGAAGGCGCGCTTAAACTTAAGGAAATTTCCTACATTCACGCCGAAGGTTACGCCGCAGGCGAGATGAAGCACGGCCCCATAGCACTTGTGGATGACAAGGTACCGAATGTATTTATCGCCCCGCAGGGGAAGGTGTATGAAAAACTTATATCCAATATTCAGGAGATTAAGGCGCGTTCAGGCACAATAATAGCCGTTACGAACAAGTCAAACAAAGAGATGAAAAAGTTCGCGGAAGACGTGATTTACATACCGGATATTGACGAGGACTATTATCCGCTTCTGGCGGCAATTCCCATGCAGCTTCTTGCTTATTACATAGGAGTAAAAAAAGGCATTGATGTGGACAAGCCAAGAAACCTGGCAAAGTCAGTAACGGTGGAGTAGGGCGGAGGGACAGAGGGTCGGAAGGTCGGAAGAAAAAACAAAAAAATATATAAAAGGAAAAGATGAAAAAACTGCAGGAAGTAATACTTAAGAAATTTGAAGAACAAAGGATATTAACGGGACATCCGTGGGTATTTAAGTCCGAGATTGAAAAAATTCCGGATGAAGCGCAGGACGGCGATATAGTTATGGTGCGCGCGGGTTCCAGAAAACGCGTGGGCCTTGGCTATCTTAACAGGCAGTCGGAAATTACCGTGCGCATGATTGATATAGCGCCAAAAAAAGAGGAATACGCCCCGGTAAAAGATTTAAAATCTTTTTTGTGCAACAAAATTAACAGGGCGGTAAAGCTGCGCGAAAAGATGACAAACACAGACGCAAAGCGCGTGTTTTTTTCCGAAGCTGACGGTATTCCGGGTTTTATAGCGGATTTATATAACGGGCTTTTAGTGGTGCAGGTAAACACCCTTGGCGCGGAAAAATTAAAGCCCGTGCTGACAGAAGCGTTAATACGCGAGGTCAAACCTTCCATAGTGTATGAAAAAAGCATTTCTCCTTCGCGTAAAAAAGAGGGGCTTGAACAGTCAGAAGGCGTGCTTTGGCCAAAAGGCGCTGAAGTTAAGCCGGTTATAATTACCGAAAACGGGCTTAAATTTGAAGTTAACGTAAAATCAGGGACAAAGACCGGATTTTACCTTGACCAGAGGGACGCAAGGGGCAAGCTGAAGGATTATATAAAGGAAGGGGCGCGCGTGTTGGACTGTTTTTGTTATACCGGCGCTTTTTCTGTTTACGCGAAGCATTTTGGGGCGGGCAGCGTGACAGGGGTTGACATTTCTGAAAAAGGCTTAAAAACGGCAGAAGCCAACATGAAACTGAATAACTTTGATAATTATGAATTCATAAAAGAGGATGTATTTGAATTTTTAAGGAAACAGGTATTAAAAAAGGAAAAGTATGACGTTATAATACTTGATCCGCCGCCTTTTTCAAAGACAAAGTCAGAAAAAGAAGGCGCAATGTCCGGCCATAAGGAACTGCATGTCAGCGCGCTGAAACTTTTAAACAGGGGCGGAATTATGATGTCTTTTTCCTGTTCACACAGCGTGCGCGGTCAGGAACTTATGGAAAATGCCTATACGGCGGCTGAAGACGCAAAATGTGAAATAGAGCCTGCGGGGGTTTTTGAACAGGCATCAGACCACCCGTATAAAAAGAACATTCCTGAAACGTTTTATTTAAAGGGAATAGCGGTGAAGAAAACAGCAGCTTAGATGCTTGGCAGCTAGGCGGCCCGGCAAAAATAATGAAACAGGAGAAGATATGAAAAATATAGTGGTGACAGGAGGGGCGGGGTTCATAGGCTCGCACCTTTGTGAAGCGCTGATTGAAAAAGGGTATAAAGTCATCTGTGTTGATAATCTTGGGACAGGCAAGATGCAGAATCTGAAAAACATAATTAAAAATAAAAACTTTAAATTCATAAAGCACGACACAAGAAAAACTTTAAATTTAAAACTGCCCGTGCACTATGTGTTTCACCTTGCTTCATACGCTTCGCCCCCGTACTATCAGACAAAATCAATAGAAACATTAATGTCAAATTCGCTTGGCACCTACAACGTCCTGGAATTTGCAAGGGTAAAAAAGGCAAGGTTCCTTATAACATCCACGTCTGAAACTTACGGCGACCCGCTGGAGCACCCGCAGAAAGAAACTTACTGGGGAAACGTAAATCCTGTCGGGATAAGAAGCTGTTATGACGAGGCGAAGAGGTTTGCCGAAGCGCTTGTAATGGAATACGTAAGAAAGCATAACTTAGACGCGAGAATAATAAGAATCTTTAACACTTACGGGCCAAGGCTGCAGAAAGACGACGGCCGTGTTATTTCCAACTTCATTGACCAGGCGCTAAACAACAGGCCGCTTACAATTTACGGCGACGGCAAGCAGACGCGCAGTTTCTGCTATGTGTCAGACCAGGTGGCCGGGCTTATTGCCGCAATGTTTAAAGACGGGATAAAAGGGGAAGTAATAAATATAGGCAATCCGGGCGAATTTACAATGCTGGAAGCGGCGCGGCTTGTAAAGAAATTAACCGGTACAAAGTCAAAAATCGTGCACAAACCCCTTCCAAAAGACGATCCAACAAGAAGAAAACCGGATATTTCCAAGGCAAAAAAAATTCTTGGGTGGGAGCCAAAGGTTAAGTTTGAAGAGGGCCTTCCCGGGACTATAAAGTGGTTCAGGGATGGGATTTAAAAAAATTAAAATACTGGCTGCTGCATTTGTCCCTTTAGCCGCAATTATTTACCTTTTTGCGCCTGTTTTTAAACAGGGCAGTATTCTTTTTGGACATGATTTTTTAAGCGTTTACCTTCCTTTTAAGATGTTCGCGCAAAAAGCTGTTTTTACATTCGGCCAGCTGCCGTTATGGATGCCTGATTTATTTTTTGGCGCGCCCGGCATTGCGTCTTCCAGCATGATTTTCTATTACCCGACAGACCTGCTGTTTATGTTGCTGCCTTTTCCCCTGCAGAACACATACGCCCCTGATGTCATTATCCACCTTGCTGCGGCTTTTGCCGGAACATACCTGTTTTTAAAAGCATGCGGCCTTACGCGCGCGGCGTCGTTTTTTGGAGGCATCTGCGTTATGTTCGCGGGGTATAATGTTTCATACGCTTTTGCGGGCCATATCAATAATATAAAAGCCGGCGCCCTGATACCGTTTGTCCTGTATTTTTTAAGGCGCGGGCTTGCTGAAAAAAAGCTTTCAATGTTCTTATTTTCAGGGGTTATTATGGGGCTTCAGATAACAGCCACAGGCATGCAGATAATGGCATACACGGCAATATTTGCCGTGCTGTACGTAATATATTACCTGATATTTGAAGAAAAAGAAAAAAAAGCCGGAATTTCAGGCGCGCTATTTGCGGCAGCCTCCCTTGCCGCGGCTGTTATTGTGTCTCTGCCGCAGTTTCTGCCTTCTTTTGAGTATAAAAATTATTCGTGGCGCGGGGAATTTTCCTATAATGATTTTATTTCGTGGTCGCTGCACCCCAAGGAAATACTGCAGCTTCTTATGCCGTCTTTATTCGGCCTTCACAGCCAAAACTATTACGGTTTTTGGTCCATGAACCTTACCACGTATTATTTCGGCATTATGCCCTTTTTATTTCTGCCGTTTGCTTTTATGAAGGGCAGGGCGGGTAAACTGCCGTTCTTTCTTGGCGCGGCGTCTGTTTTATTCCTGCTGCTTTCAATGGGCGGCTACACTCCACTGTATAAAATATTATGGCATGTCCCTGTCTTTAACCAGTTCAGAAACCCTTCAAGGTTTATGTATGTGTTTACCGTTGCCTTCTGCGCGCTGTCAGCCATAGGCCTTAACAACCTGCTGAATATTATTTACGAAAAAAAAGAAGAGCAGTTTAAAAAGTTTTTTTACGCCGCTTTTGCTTTATGCGGCGTTCTTGCACTTATGTATATTGTCTTTGCCGTAAATGGCGCGGTTTTTATAAGCGGCATTTTCAGGCAGACAAGGGCGGCTGAAATATCCGCCGAGGTCTTAAATAAAGCCGTAACGCTGACGCAGGCTGACGCCATATCCGGGCTTTTAATCATTTCGGTTTTCTGTGTCCTGCTGTTTCTTATACTGAAAAAAAGGTTAAAAAGCGCCTTTATAATAGCATTAACAGCGGCGGCGTTATGCGCGGCAGATTCTGCCAGAATACAGAAAAATTTCATAACCCCGTTTAATTTTGACGGGTATTTCCCGAAAAATGACATAGTAAACACTGTAATAAAACATGACGGCAATAAAGGAAGGCTGGCGGATTTTAATTATTACTGGGGCGCCAACAGGGGGATGTATTATGGCGTTGAATCCGCCAAAGGTTTTCACGGGATGCTTCCCTTAAAATTTTATGCTATGCAGACATCCGGAATGTTCAACAGGATAAACGTGAACAGGGGTCTTAATATCAGTTACTATATCGCGCGCGATGAAATTACAGGCCCCGGCATAACAAAAATAGGCGACGACTACACCAACAGGGTTTTTGCGGATTCGCTTGCGCTGCCGCTTGGATATTTCACGGATAATGTTGTCAACGCAGGCAGCGAAGAAAAGGCATTCAACATGATGAAAGAGGGCGTTTTTGTGGACGGAATGGCGCTTACATCGCGCGATACCGGCATTACTTATAAAGGCGGCGCGCCGGCGCAGAGCGCGGTTACGGAGAAAACGCCCAACAGGATTAAAGCAAAGGTGATAACCGACAGGCAGGGGCTGTTTGTCTTAAATGTTTCGGACTATAAAAAATGGCGCGCTTATGTAAACGGCAAAAAAGCTGATATTTTAAATGTAAACTATAATATGATGGCGGTTAAGGTTCAGCCCGGAACAAGCGATATCACATTTATTTACGGCTCTTTTTGGGATTATCTTTTAATAGTGATAAGCCTTATTTTTACAGCCGGAGTTTTTGTAATCCGGAAACATGAATCAATAAAAAGGCGCGGAAATAATCCTTTATAAAACACCATGTTTGCATTAATATGATAACAGACAAAGCCAAAGGACGGTAAATATGAAGACGATTATTGTCATACCGACATATAACGAAAAAGAGAACATTTTAAAGCTTATACCTCTTGTAAAAAAAGCGGTTAAAGGCGTTCATATTCTTGTCGTGGACGACGCTTCTCCGGATAAAACAGGCGCGGCTGTGGCGGCGATTGCAAAAAAAGACAGGGCTATAAAACTTATTTCAAGAAGCGGCAAGCTTGGGCTTGGCACGGCTTATGTTGAAGGTTTTAAGTACGCCTTAAAACACGGTTATGATTACATATTTGAAATGGACGCGGATTTTTCGCACGACCCGCAGTATCTTAAAAACTTCCTTGAAGAAATTAAAGAAAACGACCTTGTAATTGGCTCCCGCTACATAAACGGCATAAGCGTGGTAAACTGGCCCATAAGAAGGCTTATGCTTTCAAAATTTGCCGGTTTTTACGCGCGTACCATAACCGGCCTTCCTTTAACCGACTGCACAAGCGGCTTTAAATGTTTTAAAAGAAATGTCCTTGAATCAATTAACCTTGATAAAATTCATTCTGACGGCTACGCCTTTCAGATAGAGATGCATTACAAGGCGTGGAAAAAGGGTTTTAAAATTAAGGAAACGCCCATAATATTCGTTGACCGGCATTCGGGAAGCTCCAAAATGTCGCACGGCGTTATGATGGAAGCCGCGGTTATTGTATGGAAACTAAGGCTGGGGATTATTTAAAAGACAGATTAAAGAGGATAGCCAATAAGCCATAAATAGGAATATGCCAAAGAGTGAAGATTATAAGCCATAAATAGGAATAGACCAAAGAACTTTTTAGGTTTATTTATGGGCTATGGGTTAAAAAGTTAGGGCTTAATAATGTACATATAGGAGGACATATGGCAAATAAGAGAATTTTAGTCACCGGAGGCGCGGGGTTTATCGGTTCCAATATGGCGGATGAACTGATTAAAAGCGGTTACAGCGTGACTGTTTTTGACAATCTGTCCACAGGGGATAAGAAGTACTTAAATCCAAAGGCAAAATTCATAAAGGGCGACGTAAAAAAACCGGCTGACATAGAAAAGTGTTTTAAGGATAAAATATACGCCGTCATTCACATAGCCGGCTGCGCGTCCACCATAAAATCCTTTGATGACCCGTCAGCGGACCTTCTGACAAACACTTTAGGCACTGTAAACATGATAAGCGCCGCGATAAAACACAAAACGAACCGTTTTTTATACGCTTCTTCAATGACATCATACGGAGTGCCTGACGCTATACCCGTTAAAGAGACAATGCCCACAAGGCCCATTGCCTATTACGGAATTACAAAATATTCCGGCGAAAGGTATGTACTGGCCACCGGTTTAAGAAAAGACCTGCCGTTTAAATTTAACGCCACAGCTTTCCGCATGTTTAATGTTTATGGCCGCAGGCAGTCATTGACAAATCCGTATCAGGGCGTTGTTTCCATTTTTATAGGCAATGTATTAAGAAATGAAAAAGTGAAAATTTTCGGCGACGGGAAACAGTCGCGCGATTACGTGCATATAAAGGACGTTTGCAGGGCGTGGATAGGCGCGATTGACAACCCGAAATCCTACGGCGAGGTCTTTAACCTTGGCTCCGGCATCAGGGTGTCCGTGAATGAACTTGTAAAAAACATCATCAGGGCGTTCGGCTATGACCCGAAAAAATACCCGGTTGCATATTATGAAGCAAGGCCCGGCGACCAGCGCCACATGCAGGCCGATATTTCAAAAGCCGCCAAGCTTCTTAAATGGAAGCCTGAAATTCCTTTTGAAGAAGGGATGAAGGACGTGATAAATTGGGCAAAGGGAAAGTAGAAAAAGTAAAGCCGGTTTTAGTGCGGGTTTTTATCGGCATCCCGCTGCAGCAGGAATTAAGGGAAGAAATAGGCGCTTTTGAAGGGGTGTTAAAACAGGCTGAAGGTATTAAAGCAGTCAAACCGGACAACCTTCATGTCACGCTGAAATTTATCGGCAATACACCGGAAAGAAAGCTGGACCGGATAAAAGAAATCATGGATAAAAGCTGCGCAGGCATAAAGCCGTTTGTGATAAAACCTTCGGGCATATCAGCTTTTCCTTCGCCGGAAAAAGCCTCAGTTGTATGGCTTGACTGCGGTGAAGGCGCGGCGCCCATAACCGCAATTTTTAAAATTCTGGAAAAAGAGCTGCGGTGTATGGCATATCCCGGTGAAAAGCAGGAATATATACCGCACATTACAGTGGCAAGAAGCAGGAAGACGGCGGATATCACAAAAATTCAGGGCAAAATTAAAATAAACGGCACATCACAGGCGGGATGCGTGGTGCTGTATAAAAGCGATTTAAATCCCGGCGGCCCGGAATATTCGGAACTTTACAGGAAAGATTTTGAACAATAAAGGAGAAAACCAAAAGTGGCTGTAACGCGTGATCTTACAGAGCAGTATGAAAGATGGATAATGACGCCCGAAGGGCTTTATTTTGACGAAAAATTGAAGGAACTTATGATAACGTGCCTGCATTTAAAGACCGGTGAAAAGGTGCTGCAGGTGGGTTCCGGCACCGGAAGGTATTTAAGGTATATGCAGGAACTTGGCCTTGATCCATGCGGCATTGAACCGGTTGAGGAACTTAATAAACTGGCAAGGCGCAAGGAAGGCATAACGGACAAACAGGCAATAAGCGGATACGCGGAAAAACTTCCGTTTCAGGACTGCACTTTTGATTCCGTAATTTTTATGTCAACATTTGAATATGTTGATGACAAATCAAAGGCGCTTCTGGAGGCGTTCAGGGTATCGCGCGGGAAAATAGGGATAGGATTTTTAAACAGGACAGGGGTCACCAACCTGTTAAGGCAGCTTAACAGGGAGGGGCTGTACACTGACGCGGAATTCTTTACGGCAAAAGAACTGCGAAAACTATGCGAAAAAACCCTGCTTAACGAGATAGAAAACATAGAGATAACTGTAAAACATTCGGTATACCTGCCGCTTAGGTTCGCGCATTACGTGCAGTGGGTGGATGACCTGCTGGAAAAAATAAATATCCCTTTTGGCAACTACGGTATGCTTGTAATAAAAAAGAAAAAAGGATATAAGGCATAATGGCCGCAATAGGATACCTGTTCACCGCGGCTGGATATCAATATGTGGGCGCCGGCAGGAAAATCTACGATAATATGTGGGCCATGAGGCAGTTCTTTGACCGGGTTGAAAAAAAACTTCCGGACATTAAAATAAACAAACTGGCTTTTATAGGGCCTCAGGAAGAGCTGCAGGCCGAGGAAAACGGGGTTGTTTTTAACGCTGCGTATCAGGCGGGGATGTTTGAAGTGTTAAAGGAAAAGAAAACGGTGCCGGAACAGATAATGGGTTTCCGTTCCGGAGAACTTGCCGCGCACGCGTGCGCCGGCACTTTTGAATTTGAAGACGCGCTTGCGTTTATTTACAGGAAGAATATACTGTGCAAAGAAGCGCTTGGCGGCGTGAAGTTTTCCCAGCTGCTTGTAAATACCCTTGAGACCGGTAAAACTACGCAGGTATGCGGTGAAATAAACAAAAGCGTAAAATGCTGCATTACTTCATATAATTCGGCTGACAGCGCCACTGTGGCGGTTGAATCAAAATTAAAGGAAAAACTGATAGAGGTATTTAAAAAAGCCGGGGCTTCAGTAATTGACCTGCCTTATGAAGAGCTGTCCGGCCTTTATATATTTAAGGAAGCCGCGGACAGGTTAAAAGCCGAATTCGGCGAAGCGGTTAAAAATGAAGCCATAAAAGTGGATAAGCCCGTTTTTAAAATGTACAGCCAGGTAAAAGGGGATATGTACGACAACGCGGGCGAAATAAAGGCGTCTTTATTTGATTATCTTTACATGCCTTCAAGAAATGACCTTGTAATACACAATATGATGAAAAACTGCATAAATACATTCGTGGAAATCGGCTGCGGTACGTTTTTGGGAAGGCTTGCAAGAAAAGCCGACAGCGGCAAGCGCGTCTTAAACACCCACGACCTGGCAGGAATCTCCGCCGCCATTAAACTGGCAAATTAAGGTTTGAACCTTTTATAAACCTGAATAATTAAATCTTGACTGACATAAAATTTTATGTTATATATATTTTGCAACAACAAATAGAGGGGTTAAATGGAAACTAAAGCGGCGGCGGAGTGGTTTAAACAGGCGGCTTATGACATTAAATCGGCGGAAACGCTTTTTCTGAAAAAACAGTATATACATTGCGTGTTTTTCTGCCATCTTGCTCTTGAAAAAACACTAAAGGGTATTTACGTAAAGAAAAAAGGGGAACTGCCGGCAAGAACGCATAATCTGCTTTATTTTGTTGAAAAACTTGAGTTAAAGCCGGAAAAAGAAATGGATGATTTTCTGACAGACCTTAACAGCATGAGCATACCGACAAGATATCCTGACAGCCTGGCGAAGATGGCAAAGGTTTTCACAAGAAAAAGGACGAAAGAAATGCTTGATAAAAGCAAAGGTGCTTTAAAATGGGCGGAAAGCTTAATCTGAAAAAGACAGCTAAATATATAGCGGAAAAACTTAAAGCTGACGGTATACCCGTCTCCAATATTACCATTTTTGGTTCGCAGGCAAAGGGGACTGCTGACAGCAAAAGCGACATAGATATTGTTGTAGTTTCTGACGCATTTAAGGGAAAAAACCTGATAGAACGCGGAAGGATGATAAGCAAGGCGGAAAAAGATGCAATAAGGGTTTTTGACGCGCCTTTTGACATTCTGACTATGACGGGCAAAGAGTACAGAAGCGGCAGTTCAGTTATGGCAGTGACAGCCCTGCAGGAAGGCGTGGTAGTTTATGGCGGTGATTCGAATATTGCAGCGGTATCGGAAAAACTTGCGTCTTTAAGGGCAAAAAAGAAAATATCCCAGCGGGAATTATCAAGGCGCACCAACATACCGCAGCAGGAAATTTCAAATATTGAAAAAGGCAGGCGCAATATAACTATAGAAACGCTTGAAAAAATAGCCGGCGGTTTGGGCGCGAAGGTAGATATAATGATAAAGTGAATAGGTATATTAATACCGTGAAAATAAAAATTAAACTGAAGAGTATTTGCCGATAATATAATGTTATTCCGCCAAAAAAAATCTACATATACCTTGCCATTTATCTCTTGCGTGGTAAAATGTTGCGTTGATATTTGGAAAATCACATATGAAATCATACAGGAGAAATAATTGGAACTTCGCGAACTTTTAAATGAAGAACAGGTGCAGGCGGTCATGCACAAAGACGGCCCGCTATTGATTCTGGCGGGCGCCGGCAGCGGCAAGACGCGCGTAATCACATACAGGCTTGCGTGGCTTTTATCGGAACATAACATCTCCCCTGAAAATATACTGTGCGTCACGTTTACCAACAAGGCCGCGCAGGAAATGAAAACAAGGGCCAGAAAAGTCGCCGGCAAAAAAGTGGACAAGGTATGGATGAGCACTTTTCACTCCTTTGGCGTAAGGGTTTTAAGGATGTACGCGAACCTTCTGGGATATGAAAATAATTTCACCATTTACGACCAGGAAGACAGGGAGCGCCTTTTAAAAGAGTGCATGCACGATGCAAAAGTGTCTGACAAGGAAATGAAGGTTTATGACTGCCTGCGCTATATTCAGGACGCGAAAAATTCGCTTATAACTCCCGAAGAATACATGAAAGAATACGGTAAAGAGTATGAAAAAGGCCTTGTGGCAAGGATTTACGCCATATATGAGAAAAGGCTTAAACGCAACAATTCAATGGATTTTGACGACCTTATCTGGAAACCCCTGGACCTTTTTAACAGCCATCCTGAAGTCCTGGAAAAATTCAGGGAGCAGTTTAAATACATAATGATAGATGAATATCAGGACATAAACCACGCCCAGTACATGCTTATAACAATGATGGCTTCAAAATACAAAAATATATGCGTGGTGGGCGATGACGACCAGTCAATTTACCGTTTCCGCGGCGCGGACATTACCAATATTTTAAATTTTGAAGAGGATTATCCCAATGCCAAAGTCATAAGGCTGGAGCGCAATTACCGTTCCACGCAGACAATTTTAAAGGCCGCGCATAAAGTTATTCAGAACAACGAAGGCAGAAAAGACAAGGAAATGTGGACGGAAAACGACAAGGGCGAGAAAATTGTCTTTTATTACGTGGATGACGAGGTCATGGAAGGCGAAGCAATTTTAAATGAAATAGACAAATTAATGAGGCTGCACGGCGCGGATTTAAAGGACATAGCCATATTTTACCGCACAAACGCTCAGTCGCGTTCCATTGAAGACAGGTTAAGGCGCGCCGGACTCCCGTATAAGCTTGTGGGCGGTTTCAGTTTTTACGGAAGGATGGAAATAAAGGATATGCTTTCATATATGCGACTTATCGCGAATCCGCGCGACGTGATAAGTTTTAAAAGGATAGTCAATGTGCCGCCGCGCGGAATCAGCGACACCACGGTTGAAAAGGTGGAGCAGTTTGCCTTTAACAGCGATATCACCCTTCTTGAGGCGCTGGGCAGGGCGGAAGAGGTTGAAAATTTAAAACCTTCGGTAAGGCAGTCGTGTTTATGGCTGCACGCCCTTCTGACGGGGCTGGCTGAAAACAGGAAGAATATGAAGCTTAGGGACCTGATGTCTGAAATTTTAACCGGTACCGGCTATATATCGTTCTGGGAAAACGACCAGAGCTCCAAGTCCAAGGAAAGGATAGAAAACGTAAAAGAACTTGTATCCGCCGTGGCGGAATTTGAGGAAGAAAAAAAGGACGCGACGCTTGAAGATTTTCTTGCGCAGGTCGCCTTAATTTCCGACGTTGACAAGCTTGACGAAGACGCGGACGCGGTTACGCTTATGACCATTCACAGCGCCAAGGGGCTTGAATTTGACAATGTATTCATCGCCGGCATGGATGAAAAAATATTTCCGCACAAGAACTGCATTGAAGAAGAAGGCGGCATAGAAGAAGAACGCAGGCTTGCTTACGTGGGCATCACCCGCGCAAGAAAAAGGCTGTACCTGCTCTCCGCGATATCCAGAAGGCAGTTCGGCGCAAGGACGCTTGGCGCCATATCAAGGTTTATAAACGAAATTCCGGAAGAATACCTGCACCACAAAGGCCGCCCTCCGGTTAAGCAGCTTGATGAAAAATTATCCGGCGCAACGCGCGATATGGGCGCGGGCAGTGCTGATTATGAAGGCATTGACGAAGAACCGCAGGGGATAAAGCTTGAACCCGGGGACAAGGTCAGCCATATAAAAATGGGGGACGGCATTATTACCAAAATAGAGCCATATGGCGATGACTATAAAATCACGGTAATGTTCAAAAAACACGGAAAAAAAGAGCTTTCCGCCAAATATGCCGGTTTTGTCAAAATTTAAGCTGTTTTTTACAACCCTTCCTTCCATATTATATGGTAAAGTCACAGCATACAAAAACGGTTTTTTGCCTGTTTTAACACTGTTTTATCCTGCCTTAGGGCTTCATTGACACCCGCCTTTTCTTGTGTTAAATTAAACTATAACAGGATTCCAATGCCGGCGCTTTGTGGTTTCATACGGCGGCTGTTATGAGGATATTTTTTTAATTTCCCGGCTTTTAAAGGCTGAAGGACAGTGAAAATGGAAAATAAGAATGAAATTCAGGCGGAAAATTCCGCTGTACTTACAGAGGAAGAAGAGGCGCTTTTAAGGGAATTTGAAGAGGAGCGCAGGGAAAAATCACCGGCGCCTGAACCGCAAAAAGAAGAACCCGCGCGCCAAAACAGCGGTTCCTCTAAAGCCACGGAAGCGGATGTAACGGAACTGCGCAGGCTTATAGAAGAAGAGATGCGCGCGAAAATAGAGAATGAACTGCGGTCAAAAATAGAGCTTGAATTAAGGGTAGACATGGCTGACCGCATAAGGGCGGAAATAGAGCCTGATATAAGAAAACAGGTTGAAGCTGAAATGAGGGTCAAGTACGAAGACATAATGAAAGATGTGGAAAAGGTTGAAGCTGACGTGGCTCTGCGCGAAAAAGAAATGAGGAAGAAAATAGAAGCGGAGCTTGAAGCCAGAATCAGGCGTGACCTTGAATTTGAAAGGAATAAAAAGCAGGAAGAAATTATAAAGAAACTTGAAATGATAGAGGGCATAGAGGCCAAAAACGCCAGGCTTCAGGAAGAAGAGATAAAAAAATCCCTGAAAGAAGAGATGAAAAAGGAAATAGAGGAAGAACGCGAAAAGAAAAAAGCTGACCTGTTAAAAAAACTTGAAACCGCGCAGAAATCAACAATGGCGGAGCAGCTGCAGAAAGAAAAAGTCAGGACAGACACCCGTAAGCAGGGCGCCGTTATCATAGCGCACAGCGAAAAACTTGTTCTGTTAAGGTTGTTTGAAGAGACGCAGAAAGTATTAATGGAACTGATGACAGCGTACATGGCCGCTAAAAAAGTTGAAGCGATTTTTGTAAGATCCCTTGAAAAAGCCGCAAAAAAGAATCCCGATGTGCTTAAAAAGGCCTCTGTCGATAAAGACGGAAAAATCAGGAATGACGGTTCTGTTGAAGTGGCGAGGATACTTTCCAATGTCAACGCCCTTTCCGGCGGGGAAGAAAAAAAGACCCTTATGTTCTTTAAGGCGCTGCAGGATATCTTTGACGAACGCATAATAGAAGCGGAAACAGGAACAGACCTTGAAACCAAGGATAAAATAATGTCGGCGCTGCTTGCCAAGGTGGACCGCGTGTTTGCCAAAAGCGAATTTAACAGAAAAATGGGAAATTATTTTATGGAATACATTGTGCCCAATACAAGCATGACAAGCGGGGAGAATATATGAGCGCTTATAAGCCGGGCCTTCTGACAAGGCAGGAACTTGAAGCGCAGGAGGATAAATATCTTGCCCCTTACGCCATGAAAAGCAAAGACACAAGGGGAAGGCGTTACAAAGAACAGGAAGACCCTTTCCGCTCCGTATACCAGCGCGACCGCGACAGAATTATCCACTCCACAGCGTACAGAAGGCTTGAATACAAGACGCAGGTATTTGTAAACCTTGAAGGCGATTATTACCGCACAAGGATGACCCATACCGCCGAAGTTGTTCAGATAGCGCGTTCGGTAGCGCGCGCCCTTAAATTAAATGAAGAATTAACCGAAGCAATTGCGCTGGCTCATGACATAGGACATACGCCTTTCGGCCATTCCGGCGAAGAAGTATTAAACAGGCTTATGGAAGAAGAAGGCGGATTTGAGCACAATATACAGAGTTTAAGGGTGCTTGACAAGCTTGAACAGAAATATCCGGACTTTGTCGGGCTTAACCTGTGCTGGGAGACAAAAGAAGGGATAATAAAGCATTCTTCGGATTACGACAACCCGCACACAAAGGAATACGAACCAAAACTTGCTCCCACGCTGGAAGCTCAGGTGGTAAATTTTGCCGATGAAATCGCGTACAACTCCCACGATTTTGACGACGGAATCACATCGGCTATTTTATCAGTTGAATCGCTAAAGGCGCTGAAAGTATGGAAAGAAATTGAAAAAAAGATAGATATGAAGAAATTTGAAGAATTGCCGCTGGAAATGAAAAAATACAACATTACAAGGGCGCTTATAAATGTCCAGATTACCGCGCTTTTGAAAAACACAATTGAAAACCTTGAAAAAAACGCGGTTGATTCGGTTGACAAGGTAAGAAAGCACAGGGAAAATCTTGTTGTGTTTGACCCGGTGATGAAGGATATGCACAGGGACCTTAAGGATTTCCTTTATAAAAATTTTTACAAGCATTACAAGATAATAAGGATGGAATATAAGGCCGAAAAAATAATAAAAGACCTTTTTGAAATATACGAAAAAAAGGGCGCGGTTAAGGATAAACGCAAAAAAGACGTCATAAATTCCATATTACCGCCTGATGTCAGAAAAAGGCTGGGTGAAGATTCGCTTAAAAGGGTGATATGCGACTATATAGCGGGTATGACAGACAGGTCCATACTTGAAGAATACAAAAAACTTTATGATCCGTTTGAAAAAGTCTGATTTTAATAAAAAGTCTTTTTGAAAAATCCATCTGCCGGAGGTAATAAAATTTGAACCTTATTGACCTGCTTGAAAAAGCCGCCGCTAATAACGGCAAAAAGGTTTTTTTAATTGAAAATAAAAAGAAGCCCGTGACCTTTGGAGAGACAAGAAAAAAAGTCCTGGAACTTGCTTCCGGCCTTTTAAAACTTGGCGTGAAAAAGGGAGACAGGGTGGCGCTGCTGCTTAATAATTCCCCGGAATTTATTTATTTTTATTTTGCCGCCCAGTATCTGGGCGCGGAAATTATACCGCTTAACACATTTCTGCGGCAGGAGGAAATTATTTACATACTGAATGATTCCAACGCCGTTGCGCTTGTAACATCTTCGGATTTTAATCAGGTCATGAAGGATTTCAGCATCTCAAGGGCAAATTCCCTGAAAAATATTATTTCAACTGACGAATTAAAGGATGTTAAAAGTATCCTTTGCAAAGATATTCTTTCAAACGAAACCATAACTCCGGCAGTGCCTTCGGACACCGACACGGCAGCCATTATTTACACATCCGGAACCACAGGCCACCCCAAAGGCGCGATGCTGACGCATAAAAATCTTGTATCCAATGTGGAACAGTCAATAAAGGCGATTAATATCAAGCCAAGCGACAGGTTTATAATATTTTTACCAATGTTTCACGCTTTCTCCTTTACTGTATGCGTGCTGATACCCCTTTATGTCAACTGCAGGCTGACCATAATCAAGTCAATACAGCCGTTCAGCAATATTTTAAAGGCGATAATGAAAGACAGAATTTCCATTTTTGTCGCTATACCTCAGGTGTATAACGTTTTATCAGGTAAAAAAATACCGCGCTGGCTTTTATGGCTTAATCCCATAAGGCTGTGTATTTCCGGCGCCGCGCCCCTTGCGGGAGAAGTGCTGAAAAATTTTGAAATGAAACTAAGGGTGCCCCTTATGGAAGGTTACGGCCTTTCGGAAGCGTCCCCTGTTGTGTCGGTGAATCCTTTTGACAAGACAAGAAAAGCCGGTTCTGTGGGCAAACCTATACCGGATGTTGAAGTCCGTATAGTTGATGAGGAAGGCAGGAATTTACCGCAGGGTTCAGCAGGAGAGATAGTGATAAAAGGGCCGAATATAATGAAAGGTTATTTTAACAGGCCGTCAGAAACAGCAGAAGTGTTAAAAGACGGCTGGCTGTTTACAGGCGACATAGGAAGGCTGGACAGCGACGGCTATCTTTTTATTATGGACCGCAAAAAAGACCTGATACTTGTAAACGGAATGAACCTTTACCCAAGGGAAGTGGAAGAAGTGCTTTACCGCCATCCTGCTGTCGCGGACGCGGCGGTTGTCCCAAAAAAAGACCATGTTCACGGTGAAATACCTATAGGCGTCATACTGCTTAAGGAAGGCGCGTCCGCAAATGAAGCGGAACTTAAAAAATTCTGTAAGCCCCACCTTGCCGCGTTCAAAATTCCGCATAAATTTGAATTCTGGAAAGAAATACCAAGAAACGGCACGGGCAAGATATTAAAGAGAGAGATAAAAAGGATAATTAATGAACAAAAGTAAGGTGAAAATATGCGTATGCCAGCTTAATACGGTTGTGGGCGACATAAGGGAAAACAGCGCGGCTGTGCTTTTAAAGGCGCAGGAAGCCGCGGACAACGGCGCTGAAATAATTATTTTTCCGGAACTTACAATTACCGGTTACCCGCCGGAGGACCTTCTGTTAAAGAAAAAGTTTATTGATGACAATATAAAATTTTTAAAAAGCACAGCCGCAAGAATTAAGGGTATCACCGCGGTATTGGGGTTTGTGGAACGCGAAAATGGAGTAAATTACAATTCCGCCGCGGTTGTATCGGACGGAAAAATATCCGGAATTTACAGAAAAACCCTCCTTCCAAATTACGGGGTCTTTGATGAAAAAAGGTACTTTGGACACGGAAATAAAAATTATATTTTTAAAATCCGCGGAATATTTTTTGCCGTATCTGTCTGTGAAGACATATGGTATAAAAATCCGGTTCTGGAAAAAGCAAAGGGCAGGGCGGACTGGATTATAAATATAAGCGCATCGCCTTACCATATGGGAAAGGGAATGGAAAGGGCGCGTGTTTTTTCAAAAATGGCAAAACATTATAAAGCGGGAATAATATACGCCAATTTATGCGGAGGACAGGATGAACTTGTTTTTGACGGCCACAGCCTTGTAATTGATAAAACAGGGAAACTTGTGATGCAGGCCGCGCAGTTTAAGGAAGATATGGCATATTTTTACGCGGAAAAAAATAGCGCCCAAAAGGAAAACGATACGGCCGTAAAAAAAAGGCTTTCCAGGGAAGAAGAAATTTACACCGCGCTTGTGACAGGAACAAGGGATTATATAAGAAAAAACGGATTTAAAAAGGTAATTGTGGCGTTAAGCGGCGGAATTGATTCCGCTATTGTATCGCTTATAGCCGCGGAAGCCGCGGGGAAAGAAAATGTAACGCTTATATTTTTGCCTACAAAGTATTCCTCTGAAGAATCCTTAACTGACGCAAAAGCAATGGCCAAAAGCCTTGGCATAAAACTTCAGGTGCTGGGAATTCAGGATATTGCTGATTTTTATAACAAAAAACTTCAAGGGCTGTTTGCGGGCATGAAGCCTGATATAACGGAAGAGAACCTTCAGGCCAGAATCAGGGGAAATATAGTAATGGCGATGTCAAATAAATTCAACGCCCTTGTGCTTACCACAGGAAATAAAAGCGAAATGAGCACTGGTTACGCCACTTTATACGGCGATATGGCGGGCGGATTCGCGGTTATAAAAGACGTGCCCAAAACAATAGTATATGACTTATGCAGGCATATAAACAAAAAAAACAACAGGGAAGTCATTCCCGGAAATATAATAAAAAAAGCGCCCACCGCGGAGCTGAAATACAACCAAAAAGACCAGGATACGCTTCCCCCTTATCCGCTTCTGGACAGCATTATAAAAGATTATGTTGAAAATGACATGACTTTCTGCGAACTTAAAAATAAATATGACAATGATATTTTAAGAAAAGTATTAAGGATGATAGACCTGGCGGAATATAAAAGAAGGCAGGCGGCGCCGGGCGTTAAAATCACGCCTAAATCCTTCGGCAGGGACAGAAGGATGCCCATTACAAATAAATACAGGGAATGATGTAATAAAAAACCTTTTATAAAACGTCTTATTTTATAGGGCTGAAATTTATCCTTGTCATGAGGTTTAATAATTGGTATGGTGTAAATAACAAATTTTTCGGGAGGTAATAACATGAAAAAAGTTCTTCTTGCTTTTATGGCCTGTATGTTTTCGGGCGCTTCTTTTGCCGCGCCTTATCTTTACATTTCCAACAGCCAGTTCAAGAAAATATCGGTTTTTGACACGGCAATAAACAAAGTGGTTGGCGAGATAAAAGCGCCTTATTCGGTAAAAGACCTTAAACTTTCTCCTGACAACAGGTACCTGTATTTTTTAAGTTCGGAAAATAATTCGCTTTACAGGATTTTGACAAAAAACCATATGATAGACGATAATTTTGTCAATGTGGGATATATGCCGCTGACTTTTGAAATAACGAATGACGGAAAATTTGCTTACGTGGCAAACAGCAAATCAAGGAATGTTTCAGTTATTGACCTTCAGAAAATGGAATCTGTATCTGACCCGATACAGGTGCCGGGATCTCCCAGAGTTGTGGCGATAACAGACGATGATCAGAAAGTTTATGTCGCTCTTGGCGGAAACGCGGGCGTGGCGGTTATAGATACAGCGTCAAATAAGCTTAAAAAAATTATTGAAACCGGGGCTGACCCATGGGGTATGGAATTAAAATACCCGAACCTTTATGTTTCAAACGAGGGGCTTGCAAGTATTTCCGTTATTGATGTAAGGAATGACAAGGTGGTAAATGAAGTGATTACTTCAGATACCCCAAGGGGCGTATCGTATCACAACGGCATGATTTATGTATCCGTGATGAACGGCGTGGATGTATTTGAAACCAAAAGATTTGAAAAGCCGGCTTCAATGGGGCTGGATTATGTTGTATATGACGCGGCATACGCCAAAACATCATCAGGCAATAAAATATACATAGCGGGATATGATAAAGGCAGTGCGACGGGTAAAATAGCTGTAATAGATCCGGAAGTAAACGAAGTGGTAAGTGAAACAGATGTTGACGGATGGCCGTATTACCTGGAAATCAGAAAGATAAGGCCGACTGCAACGCACACTCCCACGTCCACAAGCACAAGCACTCCCAAGGCAACGGTAACGCCCACTTTCACCCATACGCCCACGGATACCGCCACATTCACGCCTACAAACACATTTACGGCGGTCCCCACAAAAAAACCCACCAGAAAGCCCACGCCAAAAGCCACTGCAACGCCTTCGCTTTTCAGCGAAGATTTAAGGGGCAAAGTGACAATGGGCGGGCAGGCGGTTGCCAATGTAAAGGTCAAGGCGATAAGCAAGCATAACAACAGCATTACAGAAGTTAAGACGGACAGCTCCGGTTATTTTACCTTTAAAAAACTGACTTTGGGCGCGTATATAATAAGCGTTGAAGCGACATTCATAAAAGAAAAAGCCGTGGCATATACCGTGAACCGCGGCGTTGAAAATTATGTGGCAATAAAAGTCAGCAAAAGGCAGTAATCAGACAGTTTTAAAATTAAAAAGCCTTCCCTGTAAAGGGAAGGCTTTTTTTTATATCAGGTTTAAGCTTTTATAAATAGTTTAATACGTCTTCTTTTGTAAAAAAGCACGCGCCTTTAGACGAAAGGTTGGCTGCTGCGGCTGCGTTTGCCCATTTTGCGGACTGCGCGATTCCCATATTGTTTGAAAGGCCGTATAAAAGGCCTGCCGCGAAAGCGTCGCCGGAACCCACAGGGGAAACGATATTTTTAACCGCGCAGGGCGGATGATAGGTGTGTTTTCCGCTGCTGTATATCATGGCGCCGCTTTCCCCAAGCGTGACGATGAAAAGCCATATTTTGTATTTGGAAGACAAAAGCGCGGCGAATTTTTCAAGTTTCGCCATGCTTTTTAAATTTACCGAGAATGCATCTTCAAGTTCCTTTAAATTTATCTTTACGATTCCGGGGCCGGCTTTTATTGCGTGAAAGAGATAACGGCCGGAAGCGTCTATCATCACTTTTTTTCTGTCGCTTATTTTTTCTATCGCTTTCGCGTAAAAGTCGGCAGGCAGGCCCGACGGCAGGCTTCCGGAGAAAAGGACAAAGGATGATTTTTTTGACTGAGCCTGGATTTTTTTTAAAACAAGCGCCGCGGGTTTGCCGGGAGCCGGAAAAGAAGATTCGCTGTTAATCACTGTTTCGGAATGCTTTTCGGATTCATTTATTATAAGGCAAATCCTGTTTGAACCCTGCGCTGTTTCCATGGAGGCTTTTATACCGTATTGGGCGCAAAAATTTTCAAGCCTCTGCAGGCTTTCGCTTCCGCAGATTCCGGTCAAGAAAACTTTTGATCCAAGAATTGACAGCGCGCGCGCTGCATTTAAAGCTTTTCCGCCGGGGTAAGAGGTAATCTGATCTGTACGCAGCACCGCCCCGTGTTCAAAAACAGGGACCGCCGCGGAGATGTCTTCGGTTGTGTTAAAAGAAACGGCAAGTATCATTTTAAGAAGGTGATAATGGCCGCAGAGGAAATAACCCAGAGCGAGATGTCAATAATCATTGGAATGTCTTTTAAAAATATAAGTTCAGGCGCGCCACCAAGGTTCTTTTTATGAAGAAGGTAAAGATACCTGAAAATGCCGTAAAGGACAAAAGGGATTGTAAACATCATATATGGGTGGTTTGAACCCGTTGACGATGAAAAAGTATAAAGGCAGTAAGCTATAAGGGTTGAAGAGGTCACTATGGAAATCATTTGGTCAAGCAGCTCCGGAGAGTATTCGGCAAGCGTTTTTCTGTGTTTGGACGCGTCCGTAAGCGTAACCAGTTCGTGCTTTCTTTTTGAAAGTATGACAAACAGCGCCAGCAGCGTGGTGCACACAAGAAGCCACGGTGAAATGGCCGCGTCTATAACCACCGCGCCTGCGACCGGCCTTAATACGAATCCGGCGGCAACCGTAAGCACGTCAAGTATTACAAGGTGTTTTAAATATACGGTATACAGGGATGTCATTACCATATATGAAAGAAGCACGGCAAAAAAAAAGAAGTTTAAAAAATAAGCTGATGAAAGGGAAATAAGGGCAAGAAAAACGGCAAGCGTAACGGCAAATTCTTTTCCCACCGCGCCTGAAGCAATGGGCCTGTTTTTTTTCTGGGAGTGCAGGCGGTCTTCCTTTGCGTCTTTGAGGTCGTTAACGATATAAAGGGAACTTGCCGCGAAGCAGAACAGGAAAAAAGCCGTAATCACCTTTAAAAGAAGCGGGAGGTTTAAAATATTGCCCGTGAACAACAGGGCGGCGAAAAGCAGCAGGTTTTTAATCCATTGTTTTACCCTTAAAAGGTCGCTTATTGTTTTAACGTGGGCTGTCATACTGTTTAAGGCATAAGCCTTAAGTTATCAATATAAAGGACAACATCCTGCGCTTCCGCTTTTGTGTCAAGGTACAGCGTCACTGAAACAATATTTGAAACATCAATCCTTTTGCCTGTAATGTCTTCAACAATCAGCTCAAGTTTGTTTTTGCCTTTTTTTACAGGCCTTAAAGCAAGGTATTCCCTTCCTGATGCGTCGTTAATTTTTACGTAAAAATCGTAATTTTTTTCTTCGTTGTTAAAAATATCAACGCCCATTTTTTTATACTGCGACCAGTCCGTAACTTTCAGTTTGGTCAGGGTATCAATGCTTATAACCATCGGGGAAATCCAGGAAGCTGTTTTTTTAAGTTCGCGTTCCGTCAGAAAATCAGCGGGCACGGAAAAAGTGGCTTTTGCGCTGAACTTGCCCTTTGTCGCGTGTTTTTTAAACTGTTCAAGCTTAACATATCCGTATGTTTCCCATAAAAAATCACCCAAAGCCGTATCTGACTGGGTTTTTTCAAAACTGCACAGAAGCCCGCGGGCTTTAAGTTCCGCTTTGGAAAGCTTTGTCGCCGCGCCTGCCATTGTTGAAATAAAAAATGAAAATATAAGAACTGTTACAAGTTTTGTACTGTATTTGCTCACAATTGTCCTCCGGGATTCAAAATTTTAGTTATTTTAACAGTAAAGGGATAAAGCGTCAATATTAT
>JAKQNO010000148.1 GCA_029565735.1 bacterium | reverse complement strand
TTAAGCATAAGCGAAACATTTAAACATAGCGGTTTAAGCTATAGGCAATTAAGCATAAGCGTCTTAAGCATTTAAGCTATAGCGATGAAATAAGCATAACATAATCCAGAGCAATTTTATTATAGGCTTGGTATTAAAAGGCCCGCTCCAACCAGGTCTAAACCGACCTTCCGACCTTCCGACCTTCCGACCCTCCGACCCTCCGGCCTTCCGGGCTGCTGCCTTAATCTATGGGATATGGGATAATAATCTATGGGTTAGATAATACCCCCGCCCCCTGTTTTTTTGATAAATGCCCGATTATATGGTATAAATACAGCGGATAAAGAGGTAAAATAAAATATAGATGCCGCTTGAATTGTGCCATTGACGCTGTATTCAGGAGAAAGAATGATGAAAACAAGGGCAAAAGCGCTTACAGCCGCCTTTATTCTGTTTATCCTATCTGTCAAAACCTTTGCCGCGGATACAGAAAAAATATTCGCCATAATCTCATCAGACGCGCAGCAGTACATGCTTGCGTATAACGGATTTAAAGACACCGTGGGAAAAAACACAAAAATATCGGTCATGTCCGGGACAATCAAAGGCGGGAATGAAAATGAAATTGCGTCGGCAATAAATTCATCCGACCCGCTGATACTTCTTGCCGTGGGGACAAAAGCCCTTAAATTTGCAAAAGGGATTCAGGGAAACAGAAAAATAATCCACTGCATGGTTTTTTCCGAAAAAGAGATAAATGACAGTAATACGGCAGGGATAGAATTTAATATTCCTGAAAGTTATAAGGCGGAAAAAATAAAAGAGATAATCCCCAATCACGGCACAATGGGGGTAATATATACCGGCGCTTCGGAAAAACAGTTTTTAAACCTTAAAAAAGCGTGCGAAGAAAAGTCCATCCCCCTTCTGGACGTAAAAACACAAAACGGCGAAGATTTTCCAAAGGCGTTAAACCGGATAAAAAACAGGATTAACCTTTTTATGATGGTCACGGATTCAGCCCTGTATTATCCGGGTTCCGTGCAGCACCTTTTTAATGAAAGCGTCAATAACGGTTTCGGCGTCATAGGGCTTTCGTCTTTTTATACAAAAGCGGGGGCTGTCCTTTCCTTTGATTTTAATTACTATGATGTGGGCGCTGACGCCGCGCGCCTTGCCTTTGAAAAATTTTATAACGGCGTAAACGGGAAACCGGCGGAATCCGGAAGGATTGTGTATTCGCTGAACGTAAGCGTTGCTCAAAAGGCCGGAATTGATTTTTCAGCGGGAGCAGTTGACAAAGCCGCAGAGGTGTTCGGAAGATGAAACTTGACCGAAAGCTTAATATTTATTTTGTAACCACCATAGTTGTTTTAAGTTCGCTTATGGCCGCAAGCTTTGTCTTTATGGAATTAAACCACATAAATGAAACGCTTAATGAGAGGGCCAAACTTATAATAAACGAGCTTGCTTCCAACATAGAATTTTCCCTTTTTGTAAAAAATTACGAAGAGGTGGAAAAAAGGGTAAATGACGTTTTAAAAAATGAAGACGTTGTCTTCTGCTCGCTTAAGGACAATTACGGGCAGATTATTTATGAAAACGGCGACAAAGGCGCAAAAAACGCGCGTTCTTTTCAGAGGGAAATTTTAAGGGAAAAAGCGCAGGAGCAGAGCGAAGAAACAATGTTCGGCATTCCGGCAGAAAAAAAAGAATCGCTTGGCATTCTGCAGATACTTGTCTCTGAGGAACCCGGAAGAAAAGCGGTTGCCATGATACTTGTTCTGGCTGTCCTTGTAACTTCTGTTGTAACTGTAGCGGCGCTGCTTTTCAGCAAGTATTTTGTCAATAAGCTGGTTGCGTTGCCGATACAGAGGCTTATGGAAGGTACAGTAAGAGTTGCTGATGGAGATTTTAAATATAAGGTGGAAGAGGATACAAACGATGAAATAGGCGTTTTAGGAGCGGCCTTTAACCATATGACAAAACAGCTTTCAAGCACACTTGTCACCAAGGATTATATGGAAAGCATATTTTCTTCAATGATGGAAGCGGTATTTGTTGCTGACAAGGAAGGCGTAATTACAATGGCCAACGAAGCGGCGGAAGAATTGACCGGTTTAAAGGAAGATGAATTAAAAGGCACTTTGGTGTCAGGATATTTTATCCTTAAAGACATACAGAAATCCGCGGAAAGCCAGGAAACCCTTGAAACAGAATGTTCGTCAAAGAACGGAAAAATACCCGTGCTTTTCGGGGCTTCTTTTCTTAAGACAAAAAATAATGAAATGAACGGCTATGCCTGCGCCGCGACGAATATTAAAAGGTTAAAAGACGCGGAAAACAGGCTGAAAAACGCCCTTTTTAAGGTTGAACAATATACAATTGACCTGGAAGAGAACAACAAAAAACTTGAGGAATTAAACAGGGTAAAGAGCAGTTTTTTATCAATGGTATCGCATGAATTAAGGACGCCGCTTACTTCCATAAAGGGGTATCTTGCCTTTCTTTTAAGGGGCGCCACAGGGCCCATAACCGGCACGCAGAAAGAATATCTGGAATCCATAAACAGAAATTCAGAGAGGTTATTAAAGCTTATAAATGACCTTGTTGACATGACAAAGATGGAAAAAGGGACATTCGCGGTCAACAAGGCAAAAAGCGATATTATCCCTGTCATTGATAAATGCGTAAGGGAAATGGGGCCCATGCTTGAGGCAATGAAGATAAAAACTGCCGCGGAATATGAATCGCCGTCAATACAGGTGCAGGCGGATGAATACAGGATAAGCCAGGTGTTTATAAACCTTATAAACAACGCGGTAAAATTTTCACCGCCCGGCGGCGTTATTACAGTTTCCGCCGCGTCGGTTTTGGCGGAAAAAGCCGGGGCTCCGGATTACGCGTTTAAAGACGGACTGAAAGGGAAAAACTGCTGTAAAATTTCGGTCAGGGACAGCGGTATAGGCATGGAAAAACAGTACGTTCAAAAGATTTTTGAGAGGTTTTATCAGATAGAGGACATTAACACGCGGAAACATCAGGGCCTTGGAATAGGTTTAAACATCGCAAAAAGTATCGTGGAGGCGCACGGCGGAATTATCTGGGCTGATTCGGAAGGAAAGGACAAAGGCAGCGTTTTTCAGGTTTTAATTCCTGTTGAATAAAATATATAAAAAGGTGAAAAGGGGGCAATTATGAAAAAAGTCCTGATTCTGGCGGCGGTTTTGGCGGTTTTTTACGGCGTTGTTTTCGGCGAAGGCTTTCAGCAGTATGCGCAGGCTGAGGCCGAGGGTATTTCCGAAGAAATATGGTTTATGAAAATACCCGAAGTTGTCACCGCGTCAAAGGCAAAGGAAAGCATTAACAAGGCTCCGGCTATCGTATACGTTGTCACAAGGGAGGAAATAAAACTTTCCGGCGCGCGCAGCCTTGCGGAAATATTAAAACGTGTTCCCGGCATGCGCATATCTGTCCGCGAAACTTCCCTTTTGGGGTCGCGCGGGTTCACGTCCGACCAGAATGACAAATTTTTGTTCCTTGTGGACGGCACTCCCATTACCAACATAATGCAGGACGGGACATATAATTTTATTGATATGCCGAATCTGAGCATGGTTGAAAAAATAGAGGTTGTAAAAGGGCCGGCTTCCACATTGTGGGGGTCAGACGCAACGTTTGGCATTATCAACATCATAACAAAAAACGGATCTGATATTGAAGGCGTAAAGGTTTCGGCTGATTATTCAGCAGGCAATAACCAGGCAACGGGAAATATACTGGCAGGCCGAAAAATCGAGGCAGGAAGTTATTTGTTTTCTTTAACATATACCGAAAGCGGCGGGTATTCTTTTGGCGCCGCCCAAAACGAAGGCAATACTGTTTATCAGTGGGGCAATGAAAAAGACATTATCCAGAGCGGTTTTGTAAATCCGCCGCTTACGGAAAATATGGGTGCAAGGATTCTGGATTATTCCCCAAGTTTTGAACTTTACAGCAAACTTTCTTTGGGAAATTACACTTTAAAAGGGCGCGTTTCGTATATGGCGCAGAAATACCTTTGGAATACAAATTATGAATATAAAATGACAGACGCGGCCATGAAGCATATGTATCTGGAAGCTGAAAGGTCGGATAATTTCGGGGATAATATTTCGCTTGCGACAAAAGTAAACGCCCATGGCCTGGAATACGAAAGGGGATTGCCTGTTTCCTACGTAAAAGGGGTAACCTGGGTCGCGGCTGACATTGAAACAATGGCGGAAATGGGTTTTTCGGCGGAATCAATGCTAAGCGCCTCTGTCGCGGACATACACAGAATTGTGACAGGGGTCAAGTTTTCAAGGATAAACATAGGGCCTGACACGCGCATTGAATACCTGCCTGACATGTCTGATTCGGGAAATATCGGCTATTTATACGTAATCACCCTTAAGCCCGCGATAGACAATACTATAGGCGTATACCTTGAGGACAATATAGATGTGACAGACAGGCTTTCGCTTGTCGGCGGATTAAGCTATGAATACAATGACCTGCGTGAAATAGGCGGAAACATAATGCCAAGGGCTGCTGTAATTTTACAGGCAACTGATGAAATTTCTGCCAAATACGCCTATAACACCGGTTACGGCAGGCCTCCGGCGCAGAAAAAATTCGGCAGGTATTTCGGCCACGCGCAGAAATCAGAAAAAATTCAGGAACACGACGTGCAGCTTATGTTTAACAATAAGTTAATAAATGTGGGCTTTACAGGGTTTAATTATTACATAATGGATTATCTGACCTGGTACGATGACGGCACAGAGGACCCTGTCACGCATGTCCATATGAACGCGGGCCACTATAACAAAGGCGTGGCGATAAGTAATGGAATAGAATTAAGCGCGCGCGGCAATTTAAGCAGGGACCTTTCCTTATACGGAAATTATATGTATGCCGAAACAGAAATAAACGGAGGCATTCCCGTGGGAGAACCGAAACACGTATATAATATCGGCGCTGACTGGTACGTAACGCGCGATATTTCCGCCAATTTAAACGTAAACGGTTTTGTTGACATGTACCATGGGAAAAGCGCCGATGAAAGGGATTTGTACTGGAGCGGATGGCAGGAACAGATGGTTGACCTGACTGTTGTCGCGGAAAATATACTTGACCGTTTTTCTGTCACTGTATACGGCACCAACCTTTTAAACAACAAAGTCCACGTGGGAATGACAGGCTACCCCGGATACACTTACCTTGGGGGTCTGTCAATAGGCGGCAGAATATCGGCAAGTTTCTAGGATAAAACAGGCAGCGGTTTAAGCTATAGGCAATTAAGCATAAGCGTAAAAGTACCGCCTCCGCCATAGCAGTTTTATTGATGCGACGGCCGGGAAAGACCCGCGTCTACTAAGGAAAAGGCTTAAAACGTCCCTAATGTTTTTTTGAAATCGTTACGCTTATGCTTAATTGCCTATAGCTTATAGTGCTGTTTTTTTAAAACAGCGTCTCTTTATCATCCAGAAATTTCTGCGCGTCAAATCCGGCCCCAAGGCCCCTTTCATCCACCCATGTGGACCACAAATCCGCAAAGTGTATCAGGTGCGTTAAAGGGTATACGTTTCCTTTAATATCCTCAAAAGACGGCACATAAGGCCCGTCGTGATAGGCAATGGCCTGCATTTCCTCCCTTGTCAAATCCACAAATTTGTTTATCAAAAGCAGGCTTTTATGCGCGCCGGAAAAAGCCATCTGGTTCTTGTTCCAGAAATAGGGCTGCTGGTCCTTTGTGGCGCCGTTGTTCTTATTATATGTAACCTGGCCAAAGCCGTCGGTTACCTTGTGGGCGTCGTGGAAAAGGCAGCATAAGATGACGGATTCATCCGGGTAAGAGGGAAGCAAAACGGGCTTAATTTTAAGCGCGGTCTTTGCCACGCCAACGGAGTGGATTAAAAGGCCGCCTTCGCTGCAAAGGTGGAACTTTGTGGAAGCCGGCGCCTTAAAAAAGCCGTGGCGTTCAAGGTAGGCTGCAAGCTCCTTTACCCCGTCTCTTTTGATTATCTTATCCAGCAGTTCGTAATACTGTTTTTTTGCGTCTTCTGCAGTCATAATAACCCTCCTGCAATAATATTTTTCCCAAAGATATATTGACACAGGCAGGGGGTTTTGTATAGGGGATAAATATGAGGGACGGAGGGACGGAGGGACAGAGGGACAGAGGGACGGAGGGTCGGAGGGTCGGAAGGTCGGAGGGTCGGAGGGTCGGAGGGTCGGAGGGACGGAGGGTCGGAGGGTCGGAAGGTCGGAAGGTCGGAAGGTCGGAGGGACGGAGGGACGGAGGGACGGAGGGTCGGAGGGACGGAGGGACGGAGGGTCGGAGGGACAGAGGGTTTTTTATATATTTGTTTTTCTTCCGTCCCTCTGTGCATCCGTGCATCTGTCCCTCAATGTTTACTTCCGTCCCTCCGTGCATCCGTGCATCTGTCCCTCAATATTTACTTCCGTCCCTCAGTGCATCCGTGCATCTGTCCCTCAATGTTTGCTTCCGACCTTCCGACCCTCTGACCTTCCGACCTTCTGCCTTTATCCACTCATTTACTCAAATTATCAAATGGAAACCGCGGTTGTTTTACGGGTCTGAAAAACCAAAAATCAGGTAAAAAACAACAAAAAATTGTGGTTAAAGTGATACTTTAACAAAAAACATAAAACACGTGTATTTATTGGTTTTTGCGCATGTACGTATAAAATACAGCAATAAAAACAGGGTTTTTCCACAAAAAACAGGAAAAAAAACCACAATATATGGGAAAAAAGGGGTATTTTGGCCATACCATACACAACATATATGTTTTTTTATAAAATTTATTATTGACACCAAAACAAATCTACAATATATTGTGCACAAGGATGCAAGGGAAATCAACATATTGACTTTTTAACTTGACATTAATTACAGCAGCAAATATAATAGCCGGGTTTTAGTAAGGCTAAAAAAATAAAGGGGATTGATAAATGAGTAAAATCCAGTTCATCCTGAAAAGGAACGGGGACCTGGCGCCTTTTGACCAGGCTAAAATAACAGAGGCCATATTCAAGGCGTTTAAGGCCAACAACAACTACGACCGCGAGAAAGCCGAAAAGATCTGCGAACAGGTTGCATCCATACTTAACGTTGTCTATAAAGACGGCAAAGTACCCACCGTTGAAAATGTGCAGGACCTTGTGGAACAGACCCTTATCAACAACGGCTTCATACAGATAGCCAAGTCCTACATCCTTTACCGCGACCAGCACAACAAGATGAGGGACTTAAAGAACATCCTTAACGATTCAACCATGATGATAGATGATTACCTACGCAAGCTTGACTGGAGAATCAAAGAAAACTCCAACATGAGCTACTCCCTGCAGGGGCTTAATAATCATGTGTCTTCCATAATAACAAACACGTACTGGCTTAATAAAATTTACACGCCGGAAATAAAAGAAGCGCATTCAGGCGGCGCTTTGCACCTGCACGACCTTGGCCTGCTTTCGGTTTACTGCTGCGGCTGGGACTTAAAGGACCTTTTAATAAGGGGCTTCGGCGGAGTGGAAGGCAAGATAGAATCAGCGCCTGCTTCGCACTTTGAATCCGCGCTTGGTCAGATAGTAAATTTCTTCTACACATTGCAGGGCGAAGCCGCGGGCGCGCAGGCTTTCGCGAATTTTGACACGCTTTTGGCGCCGTTTATCAGGCACGAAAACCTGTCGTATGAAAGCGTTAAAAGGGCGATAAGAAGGTTTATCTTTAACATGAACATACCCACAAGGGTCGGTTTCCAGACGCCCTTTACAAACATAACAATGGACTTAGTGGTGCCCGGCAACATGAAAGACGAAGCTGTTGTAATAGCCGGCGAAATACACGATTCCACGTACGGCGATTATCAGGAAGAAATGTACATGATAAACAGGGCTTTTGCCGAAGTCATGCTTGAAGGCGACGCCAAGGGCAGAATCTTCACCTTCCCCATACCCACATATAACATAACTTCAAATTTTGACTGGGACAACAAACAGCTTGACCCTGTCTGGGAAATGACGGCCAAATACGGCATTCCGTATTTCGCGAATTTCGTTAATTCTGACATGAGCCCGGACGACGCGCGCAGCATGTGCTGCAGGCTGCGCCTTGACAACCGCGAATTAAGAAAACGCGGCGGCGGCCTTTTTGGAAGCAATCCTTTAACCGGCTCCATCGGCGTTGTCACAATAAACATGCCAAGGCTTGGCTTTAAAAACAAGGGCAACAAAGAAACATACTTTAAAGAGCTTAAGTATTTAATGGAAGTGGCAAAAGACAGCCTTGAAATAAAAAGAAAGATGCTTGAAAAATTAACGGAGCAGGGGCTTTACCCTTACAGCAAGCATTACTTAAGCGGAATAAAGGAAAGGACCGGAAAATTCTGGACAAACCATTTTTCCACCATCGGCCTTATAGGGATGAACGAAGCAGCGCTGAATTTTATGGGCAAGGATATTGCCTCACCCGAAGGCCAGATGTTTGCCATTGAAACGCTGGAATTCATGAGGGATGTCATGAAAGAATACCAGGAAACAACAGGCAATTTTTACAACCTTGAAGCAACGCCGGGCGAAGGCACTTCATACCGCCTTGCCAAAATAGACAAAGAAAAATTCCCTGAAATAAAATCAATGGGAAACAAAGAGCCGTATTACACCAATTCCACGCAGCTGCCTGTTTTCTATACAAAGGATTTATTCAAGGCGCTGTCGC
Source organism: bacterium (assembly GCA_029565735.1). Classification (GTDB taxonomy): domain Bacteria; phylum Oederibacteriota; class PGYV01; order PGYV01; family PGYV01; genus PGYV01. The sequence goes on along the minus strand of JAKQNO010000148.1, from coordinate 233 downwards.
ACCAGGACCCGCTGCAGACAAGGTACACGGGCGGAACGGTTTTCCATATCTTCCTTGGCGAAAGGTTAAATTCAATAGAAGCCACAAAGCAGCTTGTAAAAAAAGTGGCGGAAAATTTCCACATGCCTTATTACAGCTTAACGCCCACTTTCAGCGTGTGCCCGACGCACGGCTACCTTGCGGGCGAATTTTTCAACTGCCCCAAATGCAAGGAAGAAGAGCAGCAGAAAATT
>JAKQNO010000140.1 GCA_029565735.1 bacterium | reverse complement strand
CTTGTAAAAAAAGTGGCGGAAAATTTCCACATGCCTTATTACAGCTTAACGCCCACTTTCAGCGTGTGCCCGACGCACGGCTACCTTGCGGGCGAATTTTTCAACTGCCCCAAATGCAAGGAAGAAGAGCAGCAGAAAATTGTGTCTGAAATCAGCGAATTAAAGGAACTGCTGGAACAGCACGTAAAATAATTTCAATATAATAATATATCCGGGGAGGCATTAATGGAAAAAAAAGAGATTGCGGCAAAGATTGAAGAACTTGAAACAAGGCTTCAGCAGGTTAAAGGCACGGAATGCGAAGTGTACAGCAGGATAGTGGGTTATTTCAGGCCGGTAAAACAGTGGAACAACGGCAAACAGGAAGAGTACACCGAAAGGGAAACATTTGTAGCCGAACACGCAAAAGAAACAGCCGAAGTTTTAAATTAAACGGAGATTTAATAATATAAATGAGAATTAACGGTTTTACGGGCGTGTCCCTGATAGACTACCCCGGGCACGTCACCTCCATCGTCTACACGTCGCCGTGCAACTTTCGGTGCCCTTTCTGCCACAATGCTTCGCTTGTTGAAACCAACGAAAACAGGCTGCTTATGGGCGACGTCATTGAACAGATAAAAGACAGGGCGGGTTTTGTGGACGCGGTTGCCATAACAGGCGGCGAGCCCACGCTTAACCCGGGCATTGTTGATTTCTGCGCGATGATAAAGGACATGAAATTAAAGGTAAAACTTGACACCAACGGCTACAGGCCGGAAATAATAAAAGAGCTTGTTGACGAAGGCCTTGTGGACTACATCGCCATGGACATAAAGTCATCGCGGTCTAAGTACAAAATGGCCGCGGGCAGGGAAGTGGATTTTGGAAAGATAAAAAGTTCAATCGCGCTTATTATGGTATCCGGCGTTGAATACGAATTCAGGACAACTGCAGTGCCGGGAATTGTTGAAAAAGAGGATTTTGAGGAAATAGGAAAAATGATAAACGGGGCGGCGCGGTTTTCCGTCCAGCAGTTTGAAAACAAAAACACCCTGTCTGATATGTGCGCCAATATACCGCCGTACCCGGATTCAATGCTGGAAACCTTCGCGTCAATCATGAAAGAATACGCCAAAGAGGTAAGGGTTTTAAACACCGCTGTAATGGCGTAACGCGCCTTTAATTTATTCTCTGCCGGATTAGGTTTTTTGCCTTTTATGTGATATACTTGTATGTGCAGGTGAACATTGCTTAACATACTGAATTTGCGCCACACTTAAAGCCTAAAAAGATATAAATCCAAAAAATCTTTTTTCCTTTTAAGGTAATCTTAAATGCCAAAAAGTTCAGGTAAATCCCGCTGACCTTGCCAATTTTAAGGGAAACTATTCCCGAAAGCGAGCGTGCTTAAATGAAAAAATTACCCGAACTTACAATCGGCAATTTAAAAATCGCTGTCCCCATAATACAGGGCGGAATGGGCATAAAGATATCGCTTGCAAAACTTGCGTCAGCTGTTGCCAACGCCGGAGGCGTGGGTACAATATCCGCGGCCATTAAAAGCGATAACCTTAAAGACCGCAAAAATATAGAAAAAGCAGACGCTCTTGACATAAGGGAATTTACGGGATTCGTAAGGGAGGCAAAATCACTTACAAAGGGAATTATCGCGGTTAATATAATGGTAGCGCTTTCAAGCTACCCCGCGCTTGTGCAGGCCGCGGTAAATGAAAAGGTTGATATTATATTTTCAGGTGCGGGATTACCTTTAAACCTTCCAAAGCTTGTGGAAGGCTCCGGCGTAAAAATAGCGCCTATAGTGTCATCCGCAAGGGTCACGGAAATAATATGCAAAACATGGACGTCAAAATATAACAGGGTGCCTGACGCCGTGGTTGTGGAAGGCCCAAGGGCGGGCGGCCATCTTGGCTATTCCCTTGAAGAAATTAAAGAAGACGAAGTATC
>JAKQNO010000122.1 GCA_029565735.1 bacterium | reverse complement strand
TTAAAAATAAATTCAAGGGTATGGAAGTTTCCGGCGCACGCAAGAAGGACGCCGCCAAGAATTCCAAAACGGCGTTTGCCCGTCATGCTGTAAGCAAGCGAGAAAGCCGCTATGAAAGAAAGGGCGAAAAGTATTGAAAGTGAAAGGTTGTATGTCACCCTTGGAAAAATTCCAAGCAGTTTGGAAGCGGTAGCCAGCATCAGCTGCCCCCAGTAGTAATAATTCAGGGTGTATCCGGAAAGCCAGGGGTCCATAGGCGGAAAGGTGACGCCGTTGAAAATGGCGGACAGATAAGCCATGCCCATGGGTTCGCCGCCGCCGTTGTAGCCGTGGCCCGGCACATTGTGAATGTCGGGTGTCCAGAGTTTTACAATCACAAAAAGAATATAAGCGCCAAGAAAAAGCGTTTCGGTAAGAATTATGTGCTGCCTGTTGGCGGAATAAAAATCAGCCGTCTCTTTTCTGTTTTTCAGCGTATACCATACGGAAACAGCGGCCGCGGCAAAAAGCAGTATCCACAGGTTTATCTGGTAGAAATTCCACACCTTTAACGAAACCAGTATCCAGTTCAGCCAGGTAAAGACAAAAAGCCCGGATATTTTTGCAAGGCCGTACCCTTTATCCTTTAAAGCGCCGAACACTTTCGAATGCATAGGCCATATGATAAGCGCAAGCACCTGTATAAGCACGTACCACATAAACACGGAAAGATAAGGCATTACAGGCGCGATGGCATCGCGGATTTTTCCTATATTCGCGTTAAAAGCGCCCTTTTCAGCTTTGAAATTCTGCTGCGTTCCAAACTTCGCCTTCACTTCGCTTTCGCCCTGTATTATAAGTTCCCTTAACTGTTCTTTTGAAAAATATGCCTCATTTTTAAATATATGCACATGCGGATGGTCGTAAAGCTGGAATGATTCATCAGACTTGTCATCCTTTATGTCAATGCCAAAAAGCGACGGGTAAACCGCTTTTTCGTACGCCAGCTTAAACCCAAGTTTTTCCGGGTTTGAAAGCATTGTGGAATAATAAAAATAGTTGATGGGATATTTCTGCGGCAGCCTTAAGTAAGTGCCTTTTGCCCTTCTGTCCGCCATTACAACATAATCTGACTGCGAAAGTTTTGACGACAGTTCTTCATATTTCCATGTAGTATCGGGTTCCTGAAGCGCCCAGTGCAGCCCGCGGTACATTCCGGGATGGCCGTTTGCCGCGTATGTGGGAAGGTCATCGCCCCACATTTCGTTTAATACCGTTGTCTGCTTTGGCGGATTTACGGTGTTGTCCATTGCCGGCACATTCCGGTAAAACCATTCTGACGCCTGCACCCATGTATGCTTCTGGCTGTAAATATTCATAAAAGCAAGGCCGTAAAAAACAGCGCCCGCCACGACAACATACCTTAAAACAAGCGCGGACTTTTTGAATTTGGTTTTCTCGTACAGGTCATACAGGAATTTGGCCGTTAGTATGGCCAAAAACGGAGTCATTGGTATTAGATACCTGTTAAATTTGGCAAAAGACATGCCTATAATAAGGAAGAACGGCACGACCCACGTAAGTATCAGAAGTGTTTCTTTGTCCTTTATTTCCCCGTACTTAATAAGATTTCTGAAGAACATAAAAACATAAAAAAGCAGCGCTATTAAAGCCGCGGTTCCGTATGGTATTCCCATGGTATATTTTACAAGGTTATCTATCTGGTAAAGGTATGGTGTTGTGTTCCTGTACTGCCTGTTATACGGAACATCCCCTTCCCCGGTAACAAGTATATTTTTCTGGTAATTCTGGTCGCCTGTAAATTTCTGCCAGTCAAGAACCGCGTAAGGCATGAATATAAAAAACGCGACAGCTGTTATAAGAACCGCCCATGACATATTTATCCAGGCTTCTTTTCTTCTTTCGGATTCGGCCCTGGTTTTTGCCTTAAGCGAGAAGAAGTAAAGCAGATGCGCGGTAAAAATAACAAGGCCAACGGGCATTGCCGCGGTTTTGGAAGCAAGCGCGGCGCCGTAAAATACCGCGGCCAGTATGTAATTTACAAGCGTGCCTTTCTTAAATATACGCGCCGAAAAGTATATTGTCCCGGCTACAAAAAAGGTGACAAAAGTATCAACAGTAAAAAAATGCCCGGCGTGAATATGCAATACGGTAAAAGCCAGCAGCACCGAAGAAAGCAGGGCTATTTTCGGGCCGAACAAAATAAGGGCGGTGAAGAATATAAAAATAAGGGTTCCTGTGTCAACAAGGCCGGACATTTTCCTGGCGCCGCCGATTAATGCTTTGTTCATGTCTTTTATAAGCCCTTTGCTGTTGAAAAAGTTAATAACATCTTTTCTTGCGGCAAGTATATATAAAGGAAGGGAGCCGTACTGCAAGCCGATAGGTTTGCCCGGATATGACAAAGACGGCACCGCGTTGGAAACTATCCAGCGTTCATCAGGGTGAAACTGCCTGTCGTTTGTCCAGTCAGCGGATTTTGTCCTTAAGAACAACGCAATAAGGACAATAACCGCGAAAAGAATATACGTCCCTAAATTTGACTTTTTCTTTTCCTGCCTTGCCTTAACACCCTTTTTTACGGCTTTCTTTGCTTTTTTTGCAGCCATTTGTCTCCCCTTTAATACTAAGTTAATAACTATGTGAATTTACAAAACTTTAAGCATAAAGCAATTAAGCTATAGCGGAAGCATAAGCATAAGCGTTTTAAGCAATTAAGCTATAGCGGAAAAATAAGCGCAAGTTTCCCATAGCTTAACCCGCTATGTTTAAATCTTTCGCTTATGATTAATTGCCCATAGCTTAATCCGCTATGTTTAAATCTTTCGCTTCTGCTTAACTGCTTTATGCTTAATTGCTTATGTCTTACTTCTTCCCCTGCTCCAAAGCAAGGGTCTTTGTTGTCATATCCATAACAGCAGACGGCCCAAAATACTGTATAGGACCCGGGAAAAGATAGCTTTCCGTCATTGCCCAGTTGTCCCTGTTTTTTACAAGGTACTTAAACGGAGCGCCGTTTAATTCAACCAGCGCTTTCTGAATAACAGGTTTTTCTTTACCTTTTCTTCTTTCTATATTCATCATCATGGTAAGCGGAATTCCGCCGCAAATCCACTGCGATGATTTCTTTGTAAGGCACCTTACGGATGAAAGGTATCCGGTCATTCCGTTTAACGCAAGAAGCACCGCATTATAGCCAAGCGCGTAGCAGTAATTGGTGTCAAAATTGGAAGGCGCGCCGCAGCGTCCTTCGTACCCGAAGAAGTGGGTAAGCGCCGCGAACTTGCCTTTGTATTCGCTTTTTTCCTTCAATTCCTTTAACTTCCTTGCGACCATATCTATTAAAAGTTTTTCTGTTTCTATCTGCGATACCGCAACGTTTCCATGCGGATCACGGTCAAGCATAAGCTGCGATTCAATTCCGTCAGGCAGCGATTTCATCAAAGCCGCAAGCTGTTCCGGAAGCTTTGTGTAAACAAACTGTTTTTTCTCCACAATTGAAGTCATTTTGGAAAGCGCTTCTTCGTTGTCGGCAAGCACGTCATTCAGCGCGGAAATAAGTTTTTTAACTTCCGGGATGAATTC
>JAKQNO010000121.1 GCA_029565735.1 bacterium | reverse complement strand
GGCGCGGAAGCGCAGCGGGAATGGGAAGAAAGGGTTGAAGTTTATAAATCGGCTTTCCCCAAAGAAAAATGGCTGCTGGATAAATATTTAACCGGCAGCGTAAATAAAGACCTTATAAAAAACCTGCAGTTCTTTGCGGCGGGCGAAAAAATATCCACGCGCGCGGCGTCCGGGAAAGTAATGAACGTTATAGAAAAATATATGACGGAATTTATGGGCGGGTCGGCTGACCTGGCGCCGTCCACTAAAACAGAATTAAAAGGGCAGGGCAGTTTTGGAATTTCCGGAATGTGCAGCCGCAATATACATTTTGGAGTACGTGAGCACGCAATGGCAGCCATTGTAAACGGCATGGCGCTGCACGGCGGAATAATCCCTTATGCCGCGACATTCCTGATATTCTCCGATTACATGAGGCCGGCTGTCCGGCTTGCCGCGCTTATGAAGGCGCATTCAATATTTGTGTTCACGCACGACAGCATAGGCCTTGGCGAAGACGGGCCCACGCACCAGCCGGTGGAGCAACTGCCTTCGCTTCGCATGATACCGGGGCTTACTGTAATAAGGCCGGCGGACGCCAATGAAACCGTGGCCGCGTGGTACACCGCTGTTTCTGAAAAAAGGCCTTTTGCGCTTGTATTCACGCGGCAGGATTTGCCGGTTTTGGATAATGAAAAATATAAGGTTTTTGAAAACGCGCAAAAGGGCGGCTATGTGCTTGAACAGGGCGGGCAGAAACCTGATGTGCTGATAATAGCCACGGGTTCCGAAGTGCACCCTGCGTTAAAAGCAGCGGAGCTGTTAAGGGCAAAACACATAAGCGCAAGGGTTGTATCGCTGCCGTCGTATGAAATATTTTTAAGGCAGCCCGAAGCGTACCGCGAATCAGTGATACCGGCGCATCTTAATAAAAGGATAGTTGTGGAAGCTTCGCATCCGGCATTTTTTAAGGGGCTTGCCGGCGACCGCGGAATTGTGATAGGCATAGAAAAATTCGGCATGTCCGCGCCGGGCGGCGCGTTAATGGAACATTACGGGATGACCGCGGAAAATATAGCAGCAAAGGCGCTTGAAATTATAAACGGTTAGATTAAACGGAGGCTGTGATGAAACTTGCCGTAATAGGGCTTGGAAGAATGGGTTTAAACATGGCGCTAAGGCTTGCGCGCGGCGGCCATGATGTTATTGCATACAATCGCACGCCGGAAAAAACAAAAGAAGCCCAGAAAGAAAAAGGTATAACAGGCGCGTATTCACTTAAAGAAGCGGTTCTTATGCTTGACGCGCCGCGTGTGGTGTGGCTTATGCTGCCGGCAGGCGAAGTGTCGCGGAATCACATAGATGAATTAAAGACCCTGTTAAAAGCGGGCGACGTGATTGTTGACGGCGCGAATTCGCATTATAAGGACGATATTGCGCGCGCAGAAGAACTGAAAAAATACGGAATTTTATACGCGGATGCGGGCGTATCCGGCGGGGTGTGGGGTTTAAAGTACGGCTACGGAATAACAGCGGGCGGCGCCAAAGAGGCGTTTAAAATAATAGAGCCCGCGTTAATTACCCTTGCGCCGGAAAAGGGATACTTATACTGCGGCGCGGCGGGCGCGGGCCATTTTGTAAAAATGGTGCATAACTCCATAGAATACGGCATGATGGAAGCGTACGCCGAAGGGTTTCAGATTTTAAAGGCGTCGCCTTACGCCGCGGAATTTGATTTAAAACAAATTGCAGGCGCATGGAACCATGGAAGCGTCATAAGGTCGTGGATGCTGGGGCTTCTGGAAGATGCTTTTGAAAAAGACAAAGACCTGTCATCCATACAGGGTTACGTGCAGGATTCAGGCGAAGCGCGCTGGGCTGTAAAGCAAGCGGTGGATTCCGGCGTTGCGGCGGATGTGATTGCGGCTTCGCTGTTTAAAAGGTTTAATTCAAGGCAGAAGGATGTGTTTGCAAACAAGATAAACGCCGTTTTAAGGAGTGAATTCGGCGGCCACGAAACCGCGGGTATTGATAAAAACGTAAAGACAGATTCCCCCTCCGCGGGCGCGGTTAAACATTCAGGGAGAAATGATGGAAAGTAAGGGCGATAAAGTACAGGTGCACGTCAACCCGCAGGGGCATGCTTCCTGCGAAATTCAAAAGGGAGTAAGGTGCGGGGTGATAATACCCGGCGCGTCAGGCGATTTAACTTTCAGAAAACTTATCCCTTCGCTGTATAACCTTTACGCCGCGGGCAGGCTTCCTGAAGAATTTTTTGTCCTGGGGTACGCGCGCACAAAAATGGATGACAATGCTTTCAGAATTATGGCCGAAGATTCGGTAAGAAAGTCGGAAAAGGCGGTTATTGAAACGCGCCTTAAAGATTTTATTCAAAGGTGTTTTTACGTCCCCGGCGGTTACGAGGATAAAGCCGCGCTTTTAAACCTTAAAAAACGCGCGAATGAACTGGCGGCAAAATTTAATACCGGCGGTAACCTGATAGTGCACATGGCAACGCCGCCTGATTTGTTCGGCAAAATCACAAAGTGCCTGTCTGAAGCGGGCCTTTTAATGAAAACCGCGGATGAAAATCCGTTTATAAGGGTCATGTATGAAAAGCCTTTTGGCCGCGATATACAAAGCGCCAAAGCGCTTAACAGCGAACTGCTTAATTATCTTTCTGAAAACCAGATATACCGCATTGACCATTACCTTGGCAAAGAGACCGTGCAGAATATCCTTGTGTTCCGGTTTGCCAACATGATTTTTGAGCCGGTATGGAACAGTGAATACGTTGACCATATTCAGATAACATTTGCGGAAGATATAGGGGTGGAACACAGGGCGGGATATTATGAAAAGTACGGCGCTTTAAGGGATGTATTTCAGAACCACATGCTTCAGCTTGCCGCGCTTATAGGCATGGAACATCCGGCGGGTTTTGACGCGGACAGTGTCAGGGGCGAAAAAATAAAGTTTTTAAAATCAATCGCCCCGTTTGATGAAGGCGGCATTAAAGATAATGTGGTAATGGGGCAGTACGCCGCAGGAAATAACATGACAGGATACAGGCAGGAACAGGGGGTAAGCCCGGATTCCTGCGTGGAAACATTTTTTGCCCTGAAAATGTTTGTGGACAATAAACGCTGGCAGGGCGTACCGTTTTACATAAGGGCGGGCAAAAGGTTAAAACGAAAAGCGTCGCATATTGCCGTGGTCTTTAAAAAGATTCCAACGTGCATGTTCTGCAAAGAACATCAGGGCAATACCATGTCGCCCAATATCCTGATATTTGGAATACAGCCGGAGCAGGGGGTAAACCTTACGTTTCAGGCAAAGATACCGGGTTCAAAAATGTGTTTAGCCCCGCTTGAAATGAAATTCAATTACAATGATTTATTCGGCGGCCGGACATCTGATGATTACGAAACGCTTATTCTGGACTGCATGAGGGGAGACCGCATCCTGTTCTGGACGAAAGAAGGGGTGGAATTATCATGGCAGCTGCTGCAGCCCGTGCTGCAGAAGTGGGAAGCGTGCGGTATGGGCGAAAAACAGTCGCTTATAAAGATGTATCAGGCGGGTGCCTGGGGCCCCAAAGAAGCGGATATGCTTATTGAAAAAGACGGCAGAAAGTGGATAATAAAAGAGTGACTGATGTTTTACGCGGCGGAGGGTAAATGGAAATAACAGTGCACGAATTCCCGGATATGAAAAGCTTAAGCGTTCAGAGCGCGCGGCACATTGCCGGGCTTATAAAAGAATCCATTGAATCCAAAGGCAGGTGCATTATATCGCTGTCCGGCGGCAGTTCGCCAAGGCTTGTATATGAAAAACTTTCAAATCCTGAAATTTACGCCGGCATTGACTGGTCCAGGGTGTTTATATTCTGGGGCGATGAAAGGTACACGGGCCACACATCCGAAGAAAGCAACTATTATATGGCATACAGGGCTTTGCTCTCAAAGGTCAGCATACCGCAGGAAAATATTTTCAGGGTGCCTGTGGAAGTGGAACCTGCAAAATACGCGGCTGTTTTGTATGAAAGGATTATGGAAAAATTTTTTATGTCCATGGGCGCCGTTGACGCCAAAAAAAGGATGCCTGTTTTTGACATTGTGCTCCTTGGAATAGGCGCGGACGGGCACACGGCGTCATTGTTTCCGGGGCATGAAGTTGTAAACGAAAAAAAGAGATGGGTGGTAAGCCTTGAAGCGCCGGAGGGAAACCGCGAAAGGATTACAATGACCATACCTGTTTTAAATTCCGCGTGCAGCGTGATATTTATCGTGTCAGGGTCGGGCAAAGGGAAGATAATAAGGTCTGTGCTGGAAGAACGCGGAGCGGATAAAAAAGACTACCCCGCGTCAAAAATAATCCCCGAAACCGGAACTGTGTGGTTTGTGGATAAACGCGCGGTGAAATAGTATTTGTTTTGTATTATTGTTTACTAATGTAGAGGCGTAATATATTACGCCTCGTTTTTGATTTTGAATTGGAACCGGAATGTGTATTTGCAATGGTAGACGCGGGTCTTCAGCCCGCGGCTCTTGATTTTAAAGTCAGGTTTTACCGTACTTCATTTCCGTAATTCTGCAAAATAGAAATGTCCTGTTAATCACCCTGACGCTTCAATTTGTAACGCTGAAAAAACTTGACAAATCACATCTCGTTATGTAAAATTTTACATAACGAGATAATTGGAGGGGAAGGGGTAATGTATATAGCGGAGTATTATATAAGTCCCGGCGGAAACAAGCCGGTGGAAAAGTTCATACTGGAACAGACAGCGGAATGGCAGTCGTGGATATTTGCGGCACTGGAACTGCTGCAGGAGAGGGAAGGCAAGCTTAAAAACTACCTTGCTGAAACAAAGCACATTGAAGATAAAATTTTTGAGCTGAAATTTAAGCAGATACCTGTAAGGATACTTTACGCGTATCATCCGCGTGTAAGGGGCAGAATGGTCCTTCTTCATGCTGTGATTAAGAAAAGGGATGATCTTAAAAGGAAAGATATTGAAACAGCTGAAACCAATTACAGGCAGATTTAACAAACGGAGGAACATTATGAAACGTAAAGATAAAGCAACTACAGAAAGCGTGTTTAAAAGCGCGGCTACAAAAAAATTGATGGAAAAACCGGTATTTAGGGTTATGGTAGATGAAAGAAAGGAACTGCTGAAGATAGCGGAAGAAATAGAGAAGAAAAGAAAAGAGCAGTGCATTTCGCAGTCTGCCCTGGCTAAGATAACGCAGATCCCGCAGGAAGAACTGTCAAGGATTGAAAGAGGCAAAAGGAATATAACCCTTGAAACCTATTTCCGTATTATCAGGGGATTAGGGTACAAGGCGGAGATTAAATACCATAAAATCCACGTTCCACACAGTACGCAAGCGTAAGATCTATTTGTTTTAATTTAAATTTTTTTCCGGAGGGTACCATCATGGCAAAAAAAATACTTATTGCTTACGGCTCTTTTTCGGGGTCAACGGCTGAAACCGCCGAATTTATCGGCAAAAAACTGTCTGAAAAAGGAATGCAGGCGGATGTTAAGCCTGTGAAGAAAATTAAATCGCTTGAAGGCTATGACGGTGTTATAATCGGAAGCGCCGTTGTTATGGGAAAAATAAAAAGCTCTGTCGTGAAATTTGTTTCCGCAAACAAAGGCGCGCTGTCAAAGGTTCCTGTGGGTTATTTTCTTGTCTGCCTGACAATGCAGAAAGACACGCCTGAAAACAGAAAAACAGCGTCCGGTTATCTGCAGCCGGTCAGTTCTGTTGTCAAACCCGTAAGCGAAGGGCTGTTTCCGGGTAAGGTGGATTTTAAAAAGCTGCCATTTCCCATGAGTTTATTAACCCTTATGCCGGCCTTTAAAAAGGGCGTACCGGAAGGCGATTTCAGGGACTGGGCAAAGGTGGAAAAATGGGCAGGGGAAATGTCCTCGAAGTTTTAAAGGTTTTATTTGTTGGATATGGGATAAAAGTTTATGGGATTGATTTTTTGTACCGGTAGACGCGGGTCTTCAGCCCGCGGTCTTTGTAGTTGAAGGACAGCTTTACTATCCCTCGAATTGCTCTAATCAATCTAAGCCACCGATATCATTTATGGGATATATATTTTGTCCTTCCTGAATCCCTACTAAAACATTATATTAGTAATATAATGTTTTAGGCAGAATATTACATTAGTAATATAAAGCCCTGATGCAGATCCTGTACAGGGTGTTTACCTTTTCATGGCAGGATAAAATTAATATGGCAAATAAGCCGTTTAAAGTGTAAAATTAAATAAATAAAAAAATAAGAGGAAAAATGAACCCGCAAATAACAGAAATAACAAACAGTTTAAGAGGCAGCCTGTCGGAAATTTATGGGGATAAACTTCATAATGTGCTCCTTTATGGGTCTTATGCCAGAGGTACTCAGACAGAAGGTTCGGATATTGATATTGCCGTAGTTTTGAAAGGCGATATATTTAAAACCGCGGAGATAAACAGAATGCTTGATATAGTCACTGATTTAAATCTTAAATATAATGTCCTTGTTTCTGTTTATCCTGTATCAGAACAGGAGCTTGTTAAAGTAAACAGCCCTATTCTGATAAATTTAAGGCAAGAGGGCATTGCTGTAGGGCAATAAAATAAAAGTTATTGTGTTGTCCTACACCAGACCCGCTGAGTTTTTAGGGTATAATGATAGAAATATGAAAAATTAAGAGGAAAAAATGAACGAAAAAGGTTTTAAGAGTGAAAAAGAGTGGTTTGAACAAGCCGAATATGATATAAAATCTGCCGATATTATGTTTAAAGGCGGAAGGTATATTTATTCTGTTTTTTTATGCCATCTTTGCATAGAGAAGGCGTTAAAGGGTATATTCGTAAAAAGATTTAAGAAAAATCCGCCAAAAACGCATAATTTGCTTTATTTTCTTAATGCTCTGGAAATTGAATCTGACAAAGAGCAGAGTTCTGTTATTATGAAACTGAATGAAGCAAGTATACCTACACGGTATCCGGAAGATTTAAAGGGAATGATAAAGGATTTTAGCAGGGTGAATACAAAAAAAATTCTTGCGGATTCTAAAGGAATATTAAAATGGTTAAAAATAAAGTAATAGAGATAGTGAAGTACCTTTCAGAAAAGCTTCAGGCTAATGGAGTTGAAGTAGCTGATATTATTATTTTTGGATCGCAGGCAAGGGGCGATGCAAAACGGGACAGCGATATTGACCTTATAATTATTTCTGACTCTTTTAAAGGTAAAAACATTTTTGAAAGGGCAGAAATGGTTGGCCCTGCAGAAATGGCAGCTATTAAAAAATACCTTGTTCCCTTTGATATTATAATGAAGACCAAACAGGAATACAAATCCGGTAAATCTATTATAGTGGGATATGCGATGGAAGATGGTATTTCTGTCGGCCAATAAATCATATAAAGCAACCACGGAAAGCGTGTTTAAAAGTGCGGCTACAAAGAAACTTATGGAAAAGCCGGTTTTTAGGGTTATGTTTGATGGAAGAAAAAAACTGCTGAAGATAGCGGAAGAAATAGGGGCAAGAAGTAAGCAAGACGTCAATCCCGCAAAATAGAAATGTCCTGTTGATTATCCTGCCGTTTTTTCCGCCAAAAAGTCCGTTTCAAATTAAAAACTATTTTTAGCGGCTGATGCGAACCTGATAAAATAACACGGAATTTGTTATAATGTCACGGTTCAAGGCGCGGTTTTGTAGGAATAATAATAACTTATGGAGATAATATGAACAAAAAAATATTAGTGTTAAGCGTGCTTTTTTTATTTTTAATCATGGGATGCGTGGCAAAACAACAAGCCACAGTCAGTGCAATTGGGGTTATGGATCCGCAATACTGGAAAGCGCAGGCAATTAAAGACATAATTCCATTCTGGGAAAAAACCATTGATGAAGACAACGGCGGTTTTTATACAGACGTAACCTGTGAAGGACAGGTTGAAGCGGGAAGCAAACTGCCAAGGATGAATTCAAGGGTTGTCTTTGGTTTTACCGCCGCGTATATGCTTTCAGGCGATGAAAAATACCTGCGTTTCGCGGAACATGGCATGAAATACCTTAGTAACATGGGGTGGGATAAAGAAAACGGCGGCTGGTACGCTTTTACTGATGATTACGGCGACGGCGATATGGGTGCTAAAAATATGTTTGACCAGACGTATGGGAATTTAGGGCCTGTATTTTATTATATTGTTACGGGGGACAAAAAAGCGCTGGAACTTGCCGGGCAGACGCATATGCTGATGAATGAAAACGCATGGGATGAAAAGTATGGCGGATATTACTCGATGGTTGATAATCAGTGGCAGAACATTACAACCGCCAAATCGTTTAACGCCCAGCTTGATACATGTACGGCATATTTAATTTACTATTATCTGGCAACAGGGGATGAAAACCTGTTAAAGGATTTAATACGGTTATGTGATGTTATTGTTGAAAAAATGGTGGATAAAAAAACAGGATTTGTGGGCGAAAGCTATACAGGTGACTGGACCGGCAAAGACGTTGAACTTTGGGGAGGCCACAATACAAAAACCGGCTGGGTTATGATGCGTATGTATTATCTTACAGGTAATAAGGAGTATTTAACGGCGGCGCGGAAAATAGATTCCGCCCAAAGAAAGTATATGTGGGATAAAAAACACGGCGGATGGTTTTTTAAATTTATAAGCACCCGCCCGGCTTCAATTGACGATTCCAAAGACTGGTGGACCCAGGAAGAGGGCAATAATCTTATGCTTAACATGTATTATCACTCCGGGGATAAAAAGTACATTGAGATATTCAAAAAAAGCGCGGAGTTCTGGGATAAATATTTCATGGATAAAACATACGGGGAGTGTTATGAAACCCTTCTGGCGGACGGCACGCCGTCGTCGCGCGTAAAAGGGACAATGTACAAATCCGCTTATCACACAATGGAACAGGCCCTGTTTAATTACCTGTATCTTAGCCTGTATGTCCATAAAAAAGACGCGGAACTGTATTTTAATTTAAGTTCCCAAACAGAAGGGCAAAAGCATTATGTGAATATACTTGAAGCAAAAGAGGTGAAGATAAAAAGCGTGGAAATTGACGGTAAAGCGTGGGAAAAATTTGAAGATGATTATGTCATCCTTCCAAAAGGGAATAATATGAAGGTAAAAGCGGTATTTGGGATAAAGTAATTGTTTGATTTGTATTTGTTATCGCACAGATTGTATTTTTGCCTTGGTAGACGCGGGTCTTTAGCCCGCGGTAGTTGGTTCAGTTTTTGTAGGGATAGCGCTCCCGCGCTGTCCGGTATTTGATTTAGTTTTTGTAATTGTCTTTGCCGACCTTCCAATCATCTAATCATCCAAACATCTGTTTCATTGTCCCTCCGTCCCTCCGACCCTCGGATTATTGCAGTTTTCATCTATGGTGTTTTCCGCTTGCTAAATGCCCGGTGTTGTTATAAACTTGAAAAGATTTAATTTTTAATTATGTCAGGGCAGACATCAGGCCTTTGTAAAATGGAGGAATTAAATGAAAAGAACATTAACTGTTTTTGTTTTATTATATATGATACTGTTTCTGACAGTTTCCTGCCAGAAACCGTGTAATACCTGCCCCACAGCTGTGGAAGTTACTGTCGTGGTTATTGCCACGTCCACTCATACATGCGATTATACTGCCACGGTCACGTGCACCGCTACGCCCATAACTTCCGCAACACCCACATGCACAGTGACAGCAACCTGCACAACCACTCCGACCCCCACAACCACAAGAATCTGCAGCCCGGAGCAGTGCAACGGTAT
Organism: bacterium; assembly: GCA_029565735.1. Classification (GTDB taxonomy): domain Bacteria; phylum Oederibacteriota; class PGYV01; order PGYV01; family PGYV01; genus PGYV01. The sequence goes on along the minus strand of JAKQNO010000121.1, from coordinate 2,919 downwards.
TGACGATGACTGCGATGGCGTTATTGATAATGATTTCCCTGAACAGGGCCAGATTTGTTTTGCAGGGTTGGGTACATGCAGAAACGCCGGAACCTTTCAGTGCAACGGCAGCAGCGGGTTAATCTGTAATGCTGTACCATTAGAACCACAGGAAGAGAAATGCAACGGCCTTGATGACGACTGCGACGGCCTTGTTGATGAAGATTTTCCTGAAAAGGGTCATGGATGTTCTGTAGGCACAGGCGCATGCATGAAATCCGGTATTTTTGTGTGCGATGAATACGGTGGTGGGCTTGTCTGCGATGCTGAAGCGTTGCTGCAAACGGAGATATGCGACAACGGTATTGACGACGATTGCGATGGATTAATAGACATGGAAGACCCTGACTGCACGCCATAACTGACACAGGTCATCATCCCGCGGCAGTTGGGTTTGTCTTTGTAGGAACTTGGTAGACGCGGGTCTTCAGCCCGCGGCAGTTGTTCTAATCTGTATATCGTAGAGGCGTAATACATTACGCCTCGTCTTTGATTTGGTTTTTCAATTCAAACCCACAGTCAGGCCCCGGATTTGAGTTGAAAAATATATTTTGATAATTATTGTCATGTGGTTTAAATTGACGCAAATACAAGCAGAGCGTATAATAATTACAATTACTAAATAGCAACGGGAGGGCGCAAAGCCTAAATGAACCTGACAAAACAACAGGCAAAACAAGAGCTGCAAAAGCTTGTGGATTTATTTTGGGATAAAGATAAATGAAAATTAGAAGTGTTTTACTTTTGATAATGCTTTTATTTCTTGGTAGTTGTTATGCGTCAACATTTGAAAACCTGTGGACTGTTCCGATAACTTTCAATGGAAAAATGGGCGAAGATTTTTTATATAATCATATGTATAAAATGAAATATGTAAAAAAAATTGATTCGATTATTCTATTAACCGGAGATGGTTTGCTTGTTTACAGTGCTAAGAATGGCGTACAATCCGGGAAAATCAGGAAAACCGTGAATTTTTTGCCTGAATGCATTAATGAAAATATTTATATAGAAAAGAAATGTTCGCAAGAAGTTTATATAGTTCAAAATGAAAAAAAGGTAAAATATGAGATTAAATCTGTTTTAGAGGATAGCTTAATACAGATGTTAAATATTGAAGATGAAATTAATGCATATGAAATTGTAAATGGTGAATTATTTTATTTTGCCCATAATAGGAAAAAATCCAAGCGATATTTAGCCGGTATGAATCTGAAAACGGGTAAAAAAATTGTTTTTGAAGGGTGTGATTTAACTTCCGTGGATGGAATGTTTGTGGATGATAAATATCTTACATTATATGGTGACAGCAATGATTTTTTTAAAATAATCTCTTTCAACAAAAAAACAATGAAAAAAGTGTTCGAAAAAGCTCTAAAAAATAAAGCGGAAAGATCTTACGGCGTTAAAGTTATAAAAAACGGGGGGAAATATTATTTTATCAGCAATACTGATGACGTTAACCATATGCTTTTAAGTATAGATAATACCGGCAAAGAAAATATATTTTACCAGTTTAAAGGTTTTTTTTCGTCAATTATTTCCGCATCTGAAAAGTATATTTCAGTTAGAAATGTTACTGCCGGAACGACAATATTTATTTATTTTGACGAAATGAAATTATTCAAAGAAATATCTTCGGATGATTACAGATTTGATCAATGGTTGTCCGATGATGGTACTGTCATTATAGACAACAAGAAATTGAAATATTTCGATTTTATCACTGACAAACAGGTTCTTATTAATCAATATAAAGGCACTACTATAATGGATGTTAATTACGAAGATAATTACATATTTGTTTTGACGGATGGCGGCAGGCTCTCGGAATTGGCATTAAATAGAAGTGTTTTATATTTAAACTGCATTGCGGATAGAACAAGGATTGATAAAAAATAATATTTCTGAAAAAAACGTAAATAAATCAGCTGTTATCAATTCTCATTATTCCCCCTTGACAAAACCGTTATTTGTTCTAAAATTGCATTTGTCAGGGCGTTTATGCCTTAAAAATTTGGAGATGAAAAAAGTATAGCCGAATAGTATGGTCGGGATTTATTAACCGGGACAACTTATAACCAGCCCGAACCATAGCCGGGGAAAACTTCAACCTTTCTTTTTTTAACAATCACTTACCTAAACGGGCGTAGCCTATCTATACCTATATCTATGCCTATACAATCCAAAAGGAGATTTATGCAAGTACAGCAGCCTGTTGAAAAAAGCAACGGGAAGAACGGCAGTAAGAACAGGGTAATAACAAAAGGGCCTGTAAAGAACCTTGAACAGCACGTCCATCCGGAATGGTGGAGGAACATTTTTAACTCTTACTACATAATGACAGACGGCGATGTGGTGGAAGATAATCAGATTACAAAGCAGGAAATAGACTTTTTCTCTGATGCGGTAAAGCTTAAGAAGGACGAATGTATTCTTGACCTTTGCTGCGGGCAGGGGCGCCACACGATAGAACTTGCGTCGCGTGGTTTTAAAAATGTGCAGGGAATGGACAGGTCGCACTACCTTATTTCCCGCGCAAAGACAGTATCAAAAGCAAAGAACCTTACGATAAAGTTTAAGGAAGGCGATGCCAGAAAAATACCTTATTCCGATGATACCTTTGATGTATTGATGCTTTTGGGCAATAGTTTCGGGTATTTTGAAACCTTAAACGACGATGTTATGGTGTTAAAGGAAGTTGTAAGGGTTTTAAAACCGGGCGGAAGGGTTTTAATTGACGTAACAGACGGGGACTATGTAAAAAAGAATTTCAGCCCGCGTTCGTGGGAATGGATAGATAAAAAGCATTTTGTCTGCAGGGAGCGGTCGCTGTCAGCTGACGGGGAGCGCTTAATCTCGCGCGAGGTTGTGACAGAC
>JAKQNO010000117.1 GCA_029565735.1 bacterium | reverse complement strand
AAAGCACATGAAGAATTTGAAAAATACAGGAAAAAAAAGATAAACGCGAAGTCTGTTGTGGAAAAGGATTTTATTGAAGCGGAGAAAGAGTTAAAAATGATTGAAGGAAAGTTAAAAAGCAGGCAACAAAAAAAGAAGCGTTGCGTTTAAAAAACAGGGTCAGGTCTTGACTTGATACCTGATAAAATATTACCAGATTTTAATAACTTATTATAAAATCTCAGCAAACTACAAAAATAGCCGGCAAATATATTTTAATTAATTATACTATCAAACAGCAGGGTGTCTTACAAATACAGAGGGGTGAGACGACAGCGAGGGGATGAGGGTGTTTTCCGAGGCGTATTTGGATGGCCTGTTTGATTCCATTTCACAGGATGTGCCCAATGAGGATATTGTTAAATTCAAGCAAAATAAGGGAAATTACGGGTAAAAATGTCTTTATTAGCGGGATTTATCTGTTATAATCAATACAGGTGAACAACAATGACTGAAAAAATCAAAAAGGCAATTAAAGAGGTATTGTGGGACTACAATATCACAGAGGATGAATTCATTAAAATGCTGGATTCCGAGATAAAACCCGGAGGGTTTGACCGCCTTTGGGCAGAGCGCCGCGCAATAGAAGGCATGGGGTACTATGACCTTATAGAAATAGTCGGCTTAAAACGCATAGCCAGGGACTGGGACATGTTGAAGGCTACCCTGCGTAATAAGACCCGCGTACAGGGGATTGAATATGTCATACGAAAATACAATATACCCGCTGCAGGATAAGGTACTTGCCGCTTTTGAAAAGGCAGGTACGCCTTTTTACCTCACCGGTGGTACCGCCTTATCGCGTTTTTATTTTAACCACCGTTATTCCGATGACCTTGATTTCTTTATAAACGACGACCCCAAATTCCACGAATACCTGAAAAGCCTGTTTGAGGCCGCAAAACGCGACGGCATAGAGTTTAAAATAAGGATGAACGACGAGAGGTTCGCCAGGATCATTGCGGGAGGGGTTTTAAAAGTGGAGTTTGTAAATGACATCCCTTTCTACCTTGGCAATCCGGAAAAGATTAAAAATGCACCATACTCAAAAATAGACAATCTGATGAATATCCTGTCGAACAAGATAACGGCTTTCAGGGATAGGGATGAGGTAAAGGATATAATTGACATCCGGGAAATAGCAAACAGCATTAAGCCGGAATGGGAAGTGATATTTGAAGCCGCAGAATCAAAGGCGGCAGGGGTTTTCCCGCCGGTTATTGCGGAAAAGATGGACAAGTTTGATCTTGACCTGCTTGACACGGCAAACTGGATAAAAAAACCGGCCAGGCAGGCTTTTGCCGCAGACATACAGAGGATCATAGGCGAAATATTGAAGATAAAATAAATATAATCAGCGTTATTCGGGGCAGCCATACTTCGACAAGCTAAGGATGCCGTAAGGTATCCTGAATAGTAATTGATAAAAGTGCATTGCCTGTCAAGGCACCGGCGGGATTCGAAGCGAATCCCCCAAAAATCGCGGCAGAGCCCTTAAAAACCTTGTTTTTTACCCTTATTTTTGTATAATACACCTATTGTTTAAAATCATGTATTTTATATATTCAGGAGGATATTGGCATGGCAAAAGGCGCGAAAACAAAAGTAAACAGGTCGGAACTTCAGCTTGAAAGGATGAAATACAAACCGGAGCTTCCTGAAATATTAAAGGGCAAGCCCGCGATGATTAAGGCTGTTTTGGGAAAAGCCACAGAGGCGATTTCCGACAAAGAAACCGTAAAAGAACTTTTTGACCATGTTTATGGCGGGCCTATTGTTACATTCGGCAAAGGCGTTAATAAAACCGTGCGCAAAAGCGCGGTTAAAATCGGCGTTGTTTTGTCCGGCGGGCAGGCGCCCGGCGGCCATAATGTTATTGCGGGCCTCTTTGACGGGCTTAAGAAAGCAAATAAAAGCAACAGGCTTATCGGTTTCCTTGGCGGGCCTTCGGGGCTGATTGAAAATAAGTTTATGGAAATCACTTCATCGCTTATGGATGATTACAGGAATACCGGCGGGTTTGACATGATACAGTCGGGCAGGACAAAAATAGAAACGCCGGAACAGTTTGAAGCTACAAAGAACAGCCTTTTAAAGAACAAAATAGACGCGCTTGTGGTGGTGGGCGGCGATGACAGCAACACAAACGCGGCGCTGCTTGCGGAATATTTCAAAAAAGAAAACGCGCCCATAAACGTGATTGGCGTGCCCAAGACAATTGACGGGGACTTAAAAAACAAGCAGATAGAGACTTCATTTGGTTTTGACACCGCCACAAAAATATACGCGGAACTTGTGGGAAACATCTGCCGCGACGTAAATTCTGCAAGAAAATACTGGCACTTTGTGCGCCTTATGGGAAGAAGCGCTTCGCACATCACCCTTGAAGTCGCGTTAAAAACACAGCCTAACATCACGCTTATCGGCGAAGAGGTGCTTGCCAATAACATGACCCTTGCCAAAGTGATTGAAGACATAGCCAAAGTTGTTTCCGCAAGGGCGGCCAAAGGGAAGAATTTCGGCGTTGTGCTTGTACCGGAAGGGCTTATAGAATTCATCCCGGAAGTTAAAAAACTTATTTCCGCGCTGAATGACGTGCTTGCCGACAACGAAGAAGCGCTTTCCAAAATGACTTCAATTGTGGAGAAAAAACAGTTTGTTTACACAAAGCTTCCGGAACAGCTTGCGGCT
>JAKQNO010000105.1 GCA_029565735.1 bacterium | reverse complement strand
CCGGCTTCCGCCTCTTTTAAAATCCCAAAAATCTGTGCTTCCGTGAACCTGCTTCTCTTCATGTCCAAACCTCCTGATACTGGTAGTTTTAACACTTAATCACTCCAGTTTCAAGTGGTCCAGTTTTTGGGGGTAAGCTCAAAAATAAATGAAAGTTTTCCATCCTGGTCAAAAGACAACAATATGATTCTTTGCCATAACTCTAACATGAATATAAATAGTGAGTCATATGTGATAAAGTTAAAATTCAAGAGCGAATAAATACAAAGTTTTATCCGGTAATATACGCGGGACAAAGACCCGCTTATATGAGAAAAACCAAGCTAATCAGATTTTGTTTTTATATAAAATGCGAAAGTTATAACTATGGTAATTTGTGAATTTACAAAAATCCCCCCGGGTGTTATATTCAATCTGTAAAATCTAAAACAAATATAGGAGAACCTTATTTTAAAGCTTAAAGTGATGTTCATAAACCCGCCGCGGGTGGATGGTTTCCCTGTGGTAAGGGAAGAGAGATTTGAACACAAGGACATGGGATCGGTTTATCCGCCGCTATCCTTATTATATATGGCGTCAATGATAAATAAGGAATCTGATTACGATGTAAAGCTGATTGATGCTAACGGGTTTGATTTGGCAATTCAGACGGTAACCGAAGAAATAATAAAATTCGCCCCTGATATTGTAATTACGCGCTGCGGTTTTGACACGCAGGAACAGGACCTGCAAGTTTTAAAGATAGCGCACGGGCTTGGCTCTTTAACTGTGCTTAGAAATAAAATAATAGCTGACGTGCCTGAAATAAGGGATTCAATTTTTAAGAAAAACTTTGTGGATGTTTTTATAGATTCAGAGCCCGAATCGGTGATAACCGCCCTTTGTAAAGAGGTGCTGCTGTATAAGAAAACAAAGGATATGCACGCTGACCAATGGCTTTTAAGCGCCGAAAACAGGGCTAAAGGATGTTTGGCCTTTCTTGAAAAAGTGCCCGGTATCTCATTTCACTGCGGCGGGCGGGTATTTACAAATGAAAAAGCCGCGGAAATCAGCGATATAAATAAACTGCCGTTTCCGGCTTATGAACTTTTGCCTTCCTTAAATCCGTACCACACCGGCGTTATGTCCGCGCCTTTTGCCCTTGTTCAGACCACGCGCGGCTGCCCGTTTTTATGCACTTTCTGCGCTTATGGCAAATCAAAATGCAGGGAAAGAAACGTTGAAAGCGTAATTCAGGAAATAAAATATTTAAAGTCAAATTTCAGCATAAAATCATTCCTGTTCTTTGACGATACCATTTCCATAAAGGGCGGAAGGATTGAAGAACTGTGCAAAAGGATGGAAGAAGAAGGGCTTAACACACTGGAATGGGTTTGCTGCACACGGGCAAACCTTGTTAATTATGAAATGTTAAAAGCCATGAAAAAAGCGGGTATGAAAGAAATTGCGATAGGCGTTGAAACAGGGTCAGCAGAAATACTTAAACTTGCAAAAAAAGGCGTGACGCTTGAAGATATCCGCCAGGCCGCCAAATGGTGCAAAGAGCTGGGCATAATGTTTTACGCGCTTGTGATAATAGGCCTTCCCGGTGAAACAAAAGAAACGGTCAAAGAGACAATAAAATTTATTAAAGAGATTGACCCGTTCTACACGCAGGTGTGTTTTTCCACGCCTTTCCCCAACACGGATATTTACAAATATTATGAGGAAAACGGTTTTCTGCTGACAAAAGACTGGTCTAAGTATTTTCCGCTGGCAGAAGAACCCGTAATAAGGACGCAGGCGCTTACGGCAGAGGACTTAAAAAAATTAAGGAATTATATTTATAAAAAACTGCTTTTCAGGCCTTTATACCTGCTGCGTAAAGTAAGGCCTTTTGACTGGAAATGGAACATTGAAGGGGCGAAAAAAATAATGCAGCGCATTGCGGCTGTTATAATGAAAAAGCCGGTAAGATGATTATTGATTACAGGACAATGGTAAGTTTAACGTATGACGACGGGCTGGATTCGCAGGTTAAACACGCCCTGCCCGCGCTGAATGCATTTGGAATAAAGGGGACTTTCTTTGTATCCGGCGAAGCGCTTAAAAATCCCGCGCGCTATCCTGCGTGGCGCGGCGTTGCCGCTGCCGGCCACGAAATCGGCATTCATACAATAAACCACCCATGCGACATATCATTTGATTTTGTCCCAAAGGGTTTTGCCCTGCAGGATTATGACATGGCAAGGATGCGTGAAGAGATAGATGAAAATTTAAGGATAGTAAAAGACGAATTTAATTATAAATCAGACAAATATGTTTTTGCCTACCCGTGCGGGCAGAGTTCGCTTGGAAAAAACAGGGAGATAAGCTACAAACCCCTGATAAAGGAAAAATTTTCTGCAGCAAGGGGTGTGCAGAGTATTTACGCCGACCCCATATCTGTTGACCTGGATGAAGTGCCTTGTTTTGGGGTGGAATGTAACGGCGGGGAAATGATAGAAATGGTAAAAAAAGCCGCGCAAAACGGCATGTGGCTTGTTTTCTTATTTCACGGGATAGAAGGCGATTACATCTCCGTCACAGAGCAGGCGCACAGGGAACTTGTGGAATATTTATCCCATAATAAGGACACAATTCTGACAGACACCTTTGGAAATATTTCATCGCGAATTTCCGCAAAAAGATAAGATAATAATCGAAGGTCGGATGGTCTGATGATCGGGAAAACCTGTTGCCATCAGTTTGTTTTTGTTCCGGTTATATATTTTGATTTTCTTCCGACCATCCAATCCTCTGACCTTCTGACCTTCGGGTCCTAATTCTCGCTTATATAAATGGTTTTTGCGGAGCGTGAAGAAAGCTGAATAACATCCGTTGAAAAGGCGTCTTTGCCAAGGTCGCAAAGCGTGCCTAAGAAGGGTTCGTCTATATTTTCAAGTTCTAAAAGTTCCTTAAGGCTTATTTCTGAAGGCTTTTTCTGAATGTTTATCCGGGCTAATTTTACCTTCATGGCCGCACACTCCGTTTTAAAGCGTCACGACTTTTTTATCTTTCATAATATTAGACACCCAAAAAGGCAAAAAAGTTGCGGCCTTTTTTAAACATGAGGGACGGAGGGACAGATGTACGGAGGGACGGTTTAGAACATAAAAGACGGATGTATTATGAAAAAGATAACTGCCGCGGGCTAAAGACCCGCGTCTACCAAACCTTCCGTCCCTCTGTCCCTCCGTGCATCCGTCCCTCAAGTTCTATCCCGTTGTTTACATAACCCGCTCTTTGTTGTAATATATGACCTGCTTTAAAATTAATCCGCATTGCGCGGTGTAACCGGAGGTTATGATATGCCTAAAAAAGTGCTTCTTATTATCCGTGACGGCTGGGGTATTGGCCCTGATTCGCCTTATAACGCCGTTAAAAACGCAAAAAAACCCTATACTGACGAACTGTTGAAAAAATATCCAAACACGGTTCTTGAAGCTTCCGGGCTTTCTGTGGGAGTTCCCGCGGGCTATATGGGAAGTTCCGAAGTGGGCCACCTTAACATGGGCGCGGCAAGGATTGTAAAGCAGGAAGTTGTGCGTATTAATGAAGCAATAGAAGCAGGCACGGTTTTCGGCAATCCGAACATGAAGCGCGTTTTTGAAGCGGCAAAGAAATCAGGCGCCCTGCATGTGATGGGGCTTGTTCAGGATGAAGGCGTGCACGCGCATCAGGAACACCTTTACGCTATTATAAAAGAAGCCGCCGCGCAGAACATTAAAAATGTTTATGTCCACTTTTTCGCGGACGGCCGCGACACTTACCCGCGTTCTTCGCTTACCTATCTTGAAAAACTTGAAGCTAAATTCAAAGAATATAATAAAGGCACGGTGGGGACGTTAATGGGGCGTTATTACGCCATGGATCGCGGCAAAAAATGGGACTTAACGGATAAAGCTTACAACTGCATGGTAAAGTGCGAAGGCAAAAAAGCAAAAACCGCCCGCGAGGCAATTGAACAAAGTTATAAAAACGACAAGGTTCCGGACGGAACAGACATGACGGATGAATACATTCCGCCCACAGTAATAGGCGATTATCCGGGGATAAAGGACGGCGACGGGGTTATTCATTTTAATTACAGGCAGGACCGCGCCATTCAGCTCACCAACGCGTTTGTGGATGACGTATACGCGGGAAAGCGCGATAAGAAGTTAGACGTAGCATACTGCGGGCTGACAAGGTATTATGACGCGTTTAAGTTTAATGTACTGCCCCCGCTTGATGAAGGCGGCGACATGGCAAATCTGGTAGGCGAAGAGGTTTCAAAAAAAGGTTTAAAACAGCTGCGTATAACCGAAACGCAGAAATTTAAGCACGTCACATCATTTTTTAACGGAAAGATGCTTGAACCGTATAAAGGCGAGGACCGCATAGAGTTAAAAGGCCGTTTTGACCCGTCAGCTTTCGCGGAACACCCTGAAATGGAAGCTTATTTGGTAAAAGACAGGGCAATAGAAGAATTAAAGGCAGGCAAATATGATTTTGTAACAATCAATTTTGCCAACTGCGATATGGTAGGCCATACCGGCGTTTACGAAGCGGCAAAAAAAGCCGTTGAAGTTGTTGATGAATGCACGGGCCTTGTTACAAAAGCGGCGCTTGAAGCAGGGTACACGGTTTTAATAACTGCTGACCACGGCAACGCGGAAGAAATGGCGGACGCGGCAACAGGCGCTGTTAAAACCGCCCATACAACGTATCCGGTGGAGTTGATTTATGTCGGCGCTGACGCGGATAAGGTGAAGTTAAAGGCAAAAGGAGTATTAGCGGACATAGGCGCAACGGTATTGGATTTACTGGATGTTAAAAAACCGGCAGAAGCAACAGCAGAATCGTTAATAATTAAATAATATAGTTTTGGTAGACGCGGGTCTTTAGCCCGCGGCAGTTGAAGTTTGTATTTTAAAACAAAGAGGGGTAGAGATGAAAGAAAAGAAACACAGGCTGCCGGATTTGTGCTACACGGGCGGCGTTGCGGCAGCTTTTACGTTGTGCTGTATGGGTAAACAGGATTTCTTTGTTGATGAAAAACCTATAGCAAAATGTCTTGAAATTCTAAAAACTGAAATTTCTGTTTATAATGTAAAAAATTGGGCTTATGTTTTTATGCCTGATCATATGCATATGATACTTCAGGGAATGAGTACGGAGTCCAGCCTGACCAACCTTGTTAAAGCATTTAAGCAAAAAACTGCATATCAAATTAAGAATAAGATTAATAATAAATTTAAGTGGCAGCCTGATTATTATGATCATATTATCAGATCGGAACAGGAATTGTGCAAACACATCAAATATGTTTTTGAAAATCTTGTACGAAAAGGGTTGGTAGAAAGATGGCAGGATTATAAATATTGCGGTTCATTAAGTACGGATATAAAAGACTAATTTTGCTTTTTTGCCGGTGAAAACATTAAATACAAACAAACTGCCGCGGGCTAAAGACCCGCGTCTACCACTTCAAAACCTTAAGCTTCCAAAAACTTGACTTTGTGATTTTATCCTGCTATAATATCACAAGAAAGGTGATATATAGGAGAGATATATGAAAAAACTTATGGCAATAACAGTGATATTAATTATGACAGCCGCGTTTATTTCGGCAAAGGGAGTGAATACTATGAATAAAACAGCCATTTTTGCGGGAGGATGTTTCTGGTGTATGGAAGGGCCGTTTGAAGCTGAAAAAGGCGTGATTGATGTAAGGGCGGGTTATACCGGCGGGTCCACAAAAAACCCGTCGTATGAGGAGGTTTCCACAGGCAGCACCGGACACGTGGAAGCAATAAAGGTGGTTTATGACCCGAAAAAAGTATCATATGAAAGGCTGCTTGAAATTTTCTGGCATCAGATAGACCCCACTGACGCGAAAGGACAGTTTGCGGACAAGGGAAGCCAGTATGTTACTGCTGTATTTTACCTGGACGAAGAACAGAAAAAAGCCGCGGAAAAATCAAAAGCAGAGCTTGAAAAATCCGGGATGTTTAAAAAGCCCATTGTGACTTCAATCAGGGAGGCGTCGGAATTTTATGACGCCGAAGAGTACCATCAGGATTATTACAAAACAAATCCTTTTCATTACGGGATGTACAAAAAAGGGTCCGGAAGGGAAGCGTTTTTGAAAAACACATGGAAAGACGAAAAAAAGCCGGACCTTAAAAAATCTCTGACAGCCATACAGTATAAGGTAACGCAGGAATGCGGGACAGAGCCGCCTTTTAAAAATGAATACTGGGATAATCACAAAGAGGGCATATATGTGGATGTGGTTACAGGCGAGCCGCTGTTCAGTTCCCTTGACAAGTATGATTCCGGCACGGGCTGGCCGTCTTTTACAAAACCAATTGATAAGGCATCTGTAATAGAAAAAGAGGACAAAAGCGACTTTATGACGCGCGTGGAAGTTAAAAGCAAAAAAGGCAATTCGCACCTTGGCCATGTTTTTGAAGACGGCCCAAAGCCCACGGGCCAGCGGTATTGCATCAACTCCGCCGCGTTAAGGTTCATTCCGAAAGAGGATTTATATAAGGAAGGGTATGGGGAATATATAAAGTTATTTAACCAATAAACTGTTATCCCATAACCCATAAATAAAGGCAGCAGCTAAGCGGCTGAGCAGCTTGGCTGCTGGGTTTAGATTTCGTATGCACGGGCTTTAATAGTGCATCTACATCAGCCATCATGCAATATTATCCGGGGTAGTTGATTTAAAAGACAGCAAATTTAAGCTATAAGCAATTAAGCATAAGCGGAAAAACGGCGGCTTTATTTCCGACCCTCTGATCTTCAGCCCTTCCTTCCGTCCCTCCGTGCATCCGACCTTCTGTCCCTCGTATTTTATTTATGGCATATGGGATAAAAGTCTATGGGATAAATTTATTTGATTTGTTGTATAATAAATTTATGCGCAAACTTATATTGTTACGCCATGGGGAATCACAGTGGAACAAAGAAAACCGGTTTACGGGATGGACCGATGTAGACCTGTCTGAAAAAGGCGTGGCAGAAGCCCACGCTGCCGCGGACGCCCTGAAAAAAGCGGGCTTAAGTTTTGATATAGCTTTTACATCAAGGCTTATCCGCGCGCTTAAAACCCTTTCAATCGTCATGGACGACATGAACATAAACCTGATAAAAATCATAAAGGCGTGGGAATTAAACGAGCGCCATTACGGCGCGCTTCAGGGGCTTAATAAGGCGGAAATGGCCGAAAAATTCGGCGAAGAACAGGTTAAAATCTGGCGCAGAAGCTATGATATACGGCCGCCGGCGCTTGAATTAAGCGATCCGCGCCACCCTGTCAATGACGCGCTTTACAAAGACCTTGATCCGGTTTTATTACCTTCAACAGAGTGCCTTAAAGACACGGTGGCAAGGGTAGTGCCTTACTTTGAAAAAAATATAGCCCCCCGCATAAAATCAGGCAGGACTGTAATAATATCAGCGCACGGTAATTCTTTGCGCGCGCTGGTAAAATACTTTGATAATATTTCTGATGCCGATATTACCGGACTGAATATACCTACGGGAATACCTTTGATATATGAACTTGAAGATGATTTAAAGGTAATAAAGAGCTATTACCTTGGCGACCCGGAAGAAATAAAAAAAGCGATAGAAAAAGTGGAAAAGCAGGGGAAGAAGGGCTAGAGGGACGGATGCACAGAGGGACAGAGGGACGGTTTTTAAGCAAAAGCGAATTAAGCTATAAGCAGAAGCGAAGGATGGAAAGCAAGTTTTTAAGTAAAAGCTAATTAAGTTATAAGCTAAAGTAGAGGGAAAGAAGGGCAGAAGGTTTTACCGACCTTCCGTGCATCTGTCCCTCCGTCCCTCGGATTTTATAGGAGGATTCATGAAACTGATTTCATGGAATGTGAACGGCATCAGGGCGGTGCATAATAAAAATATATTATTGCCGTTTATGGAAAAAGAAAATCCGGACATATTCTGCGTTCAGGAAACAAAGGCGCAGGAAGATACGTTTCCTGAAGAGTTGAAAAATATAAAAGGTTACAATTTTTATATGGCATCAGCCGTTAAAAAAGGCTACAGCGGCACCGCGCTGTGGTCAAAACAAAAACCTTTAAACGTCAAATACGGCCTTGGCAAACCGCAGTTTGATGACGAAGGCAGGACAATAATAGCGGAATATGAAACATTCTTTCTATATAATATCTATTTTCCCAACGGCGGCAGAGGCCCGGAATTTGTGGAAAAGAAACTGGCTTTCTATGAAGAGTTTTTAAAAAACGCGGAAAAAAACAGGAAAAAGAAAAATATAATAGCCTGCGGCGACGTTAATACCGCGCATAAAGAAATTGACCTTGCGCGGCCGAAAGAAAACAGGGAAACATCAGGTTTTTTACCGCAGGAGTGCGCGTTTCTGGATAAGCTTATGTCTAAAGGTTATTTGGATACATTTAGAATGTTCAATAAAGACGGCAATAATTATACCTGGTGGGATTATAAGAGCGGCGCCAGGCAGCGTAACATTGGCTGGAGAATTGATTACTTCTATGTAAATGAAGAGTTAAAATCAAAGTTAAAATCAACCGGTATATTAAGCGAAGTCATGGGTTCTGACCACGCGCCGGTAGTTCTGGAGATAAAATGAAAAAGGTTCTGATACTTACGGGAAAGGTACTGCTGATTGTTATCGCCGTAATTATTATCTATTATTCCGTTGTTGTCTTAAAGGTGCGCGCTGACACGCCGGCAATTGTTAAGCCCCTGCTTGAAAGCGCGGTAATTACTTACGCGGATTTAAGCAAAGACCGGCTTGACGCCATACTTAAAATTGAAGACCCGGCTTTTTTCACCCACGACGGAATAGATTTAAAATCTCCTGGAGCGGGCATCACCACTATAACGCAGGGGCTTGGCAAGAAGTTTTATTTCAAAAAGTTCAGGCCGGGCATAAGAAAGCTTAAGCTTATGCTTGTTTCCAAATTCGCATTAAACCCGCTGGTATCAAAAAACGACCAGCTTACGCTATTTTTGAATCAAGCTTATCTTGGAAAATATAACGGCGCGGCTGTTATAGGTTTTGAAAACGCGGCACGGGCTTTTTATGGAAAATCTTTTAAAGAAATCAGTATGGATCAGTTTTTATCAATTCTGGCAATGGTTATAGCACCGGAGACATTTCACGCAATAAACAAACCTGATGCCAATAAGCTAAGGGTGGAACGCATGAAAAAAGTAATATCAGGCGAATACAAACCCAAAGGGCTTATGGATTTATATTACGGGGAATTAAGCGAAGAAGAGGCAAAAAGCGGGCTTGCGCCCGCTTCGTATTTTCCTGAAATTTACAAAAAATAAATCTTATTCTTTTTTAAACTCTATTTTCACCGGCGGCTTTTCTTTTTTAAACCATCCGTTTGAGTTCTTTGAATAAAAAAATACTATTGCCGCAAGGGAGAACAGCGTCTGCAGTATGCTTGAAGTCGCGCCTATTAAATCGCTTTGAAATTCCTTTTGGACAATTGGTATAAGGCCAAGAGTGTTTATCAAAAACAGAAAGGCAAACACCGCCCTTGCCCATCCTTTTCTGTTAAGTAACAGCATAATAAAAACAAAATTTACCGCGAATGACAAAATGGCGTTAAGTTCGTAATTATCTATTTCAATTGTCCTGCTTCCTATGCCCAGTAATTCAAGAAAAAACTCTGTCATTCCCGTCATTATTGATAAAAAAATCAAAAGCCCGGCGTGCTGAACTTCCTTTGGCGCCGGCGCCGGTTTTTCTGAAACCTGTTTTTCTTCCTGCATAAGGGCTCCTTATTTTATTTTTTTAAGCTTCCCGTTATAAATCGCGAATATGGATATGGTTTTTTGCGACGGGCTGTTTTTTTCATCATCCGGCCCGTGTGAAAGGTACTGAATACCTATTTTTTTGCCTGATATCTTTACTGCCTGCACAACTATCCTGTCGCCAAGCAGCACGCTTCCGGCATTCCTGTAATCGTTTATGGTTTTTACAAAAGCATAAAGGTAATAATAGGTCCCCTCTTCAGAGCCGGAAACCGCGATTATGGAAGCCATATCTTCGGCTGAATCGCCGTTTAAATCGCCGGCCGCGCCTTTTATATATGAAGACTGCACCATGGTCATGGAGCCGGGTTTTGATTCCTGTTCAAAGTACCCGTCCTGCATCTTTATAACTCCTGATGCCGGTATTTTGTTGGGGTATTCAAAATTTTTTAGGGTATTTTCGTAATCAGACAGAGAGGCGCAGGAGATAAAGATACAGCACAAAACAATTACCGGTATAATTTTTCCCATTTTTTGCCTCCTGTAAAATATATTAACATAAAAAAGGAAAACCGGAGCGGATTTTTCATTTAACGCATTGACTTTAATAAAAGTACTGATAAAATTACTGCATGTAAAATAATTCAATATGTGGAGGAGGAAAATGAAAATGCATGTGTGGTCATTGTTTTGGGGGGTTTTTTTCATACTTATTGGGATAAGCATTATGCTGAAGGCTTTTGGCATAATACTGCCGCTTTTCAGAATTCTGTTTGCCGCTTTTGTAATTTTTATTGGTATAAGTATTCTGTTTCCGGGAGCTTTCAAAAAGTGCTGCGGTATATCACAGAGCGGAAGGGAAACTATGTTTTCTGAAAGCAATATTGAAGGCAATAATATCTCCGGCGAGTATTCAACTATTTTTGGTTCGTCCAACATTGACTTAACCCAGATAACACCGGGTTCGCCAAAAATTGAATTAAATGCTGTTTTTGCCGGAATTAAGGTTAAAATTGACAGGTCAAAACCGTATAGAATAAAAGGAAACGCGGCGTTTGGAGGGGTTATGCTTCCAAACGGAAATACCGCGGCTTTTGGAACAACTGTTTATCAGACAGATTCTTATAAAGAAGGCTCGCCCGCGATTGAAGTGGAAGCCAACGCGGTGTTTGGCGGGATAGAGATCAGATAGGAGATAGTTGATAGTAGATAGGCGACAAGAAATTAATGACAATAACAAATTCCGGGTTACAAGTTGCAGGCAAATAAACCTGTGATTTATAATCCGGAATTTTTTTTGTGCAAAAACTGCAATTATCGGCATAACCGTTTTGTATACCTGCGTTTTACATTAAGAAACCCCATGCCCTGCAGGGCAAACGATAAACTATTGACAATTCTCATATATTTGACTTATAATGAATTTTGTTGAACAGGAATACTTATAAACTAAAATTATTCTTTAAGGAGGCCTTAAATGGGCGCAACGCAGGCAGAAGCAATTGCTGAAAGGTTGAAAAATGAGGCAAAAAGGCTTTATCCGGGGTCGCTTGTAAGGGTATCTTTGGAACCGTATCCGAACGATGACGGCGCGGATGTATATATTTACGCTCCCAGAAAATACGCGGATATGCTTCTTACCAAACTGAAAGCCGCAAAAATTGGATTCCTTAAAGGCACCAAGGTTGACGGCGGAAAAGTAAAGATATTAATGGAAGACATTGAAAATATATCGCCTGAATTGAAGGCAAAATTAGTGGAGTCAAACAAATAAATTAAGTTTTTGACTATCGGTGGCAGGGAAGCAGGCGGGGGCCCGCTGTAAAGTCAGGGGGTTAGTATGAAGTTTAAAAAGAGGGAAAAGCATTTAACCATTATGCTTGTTCCCGACGACAATTCCAAAGTTGTCAGCATAAGGCTTGGCGGCTTGTTCTTTACCGTCCTTTTGTTATTATGGGTATCCAGTGTTGCCGTATCCGCCTTTATCATAAGCAGGCATGCCAATTACAGGGCCACAATTGAATACAACAAATACCTTAACCAGAAGCATAAAGTTTTCACCGCTGAAATTCTTCAGGCAAGGGAAGCTGTAAAAAGAATTTCCGAACTTGACGGGCAGTTAAGGGGAATGCTTAAACTTAAAAGCAGGGAAGGAATTATCAAGTACACCGGTTTCGGCGGCCCTACAAATATTGATTCCCAGCTTCTTGAAAAACACATTAAGGACAGGGACAGCAGCATAGAAACAGATTCGTTCGCGCTTGCTGCCAAATATATTGACGAAGAATCGCGCAAATCAGAGCAGAGCTACCAGCAGATAATAAAATACATAACCGAACAAAGGGCAAGGATGACAGCCGTGCCTTCCGGATGGCCGGTTAAAGGGTGGATTACCGCCGGTTTTGGTTCAAGAATGGACCCGTTTACCGGCGCGTTGACCTTTCATGAAGGTGTTGACATAGCCAATGACGAAGGCACGCCGATTAAAGCGCAGGCGGACGGGGTAATTGTTACGGCCGGCTTTGAACGCGGCTACGGAAATATGGTCCTTATAAACCACGCAAACGGATACACGACACGCTACGGGCACATGAGAAATTTTGTCGTGACAAAAGGCCAGCACATAAAAAAAGGGCAGATACTTGGATACGTGGGAAGCACAGGAAGGTCAACGGCTTCGCACCTTCATTACGAAGTAAGGCTTAACGGCGTTGCGGTTAATCCCGTAAGATACATGCGCGAAGAAGTGGCGCTTAAATAAGGCGGTCAAAATGTTTTCATCATCAAACGTGGCCACTGTTGTCGCGAAAGACTGTGAAGTCAAGGGCCATATCAGCGCTAAAGGCACAATCAGAATAGACGGCAAAGTTGAAGGCAATGTTTCAACCGACGCGGGCATTATAGTGGGAGAGCACGCGGTTATAAAAGGCGATGTGGAATCAAAGTTTGCGGTAATTGCCGGGAAAGTGACCGGCGACGTTGTAGCCACGGTCAAGCTTGAAATTCTGCAGACCGGAAAATTATACGGCGATATAAAGACCCCGAAAATATCCATGGCTGAAGGCGTTGTATTTGAAGGCAACTGCGAAATGAGCGCGGCAGCTCAGAAATAAAAAAGTTTAAAATTAAAAAATACGCGGCCGGCGAGATAAGCCGGCTGTTTTTATTTTTAAAATCAGGAATAGTATTACATAAAAAAATGATTCGGCAGCCGCGCCCTTTAGGGCGCGCGTTTTTAAAAAGGAGAATGCAATGATTAAAGTACGTTTTGCGCCAAGCCCCACGGGGTATCTTCACATAGGCGGGGCAAGGACCGCGCTTTTTAATTATCTTTTTGCCAAAAGGCAGGGCGGAAAGTTTGTGTTAAGGATAGAAGACACGGATAAAGAACGTTCCACAAAAGAATCGGAACAGGAAATACTTGATTCGTTAAAATGGCTTGGACTTGACTGGGACGAGGGACCCGGCAAAAGCGCGGATGATTCAATGTATTACCAGACCAAAAGGCTTGCCGTGTATCACAAGCACGCGGAAAAATTAATCGCCGAAGGCAAAGCTTACAAGTGTTTCTGCACAAAGGAAGAGCTTGACGCTGAAAGGAAAAAAGCGGAAGCCGAAAAAAGGGCGTTTAAATACGACAGCAGGTGTTCGCTTTTAACCCCCGAGCAGGTAAAGGCAAAGGAAGAAGCAGGCATGCCCTATACCGTAAGGCTTAAAGTCCCCAAAGACGGCGAGGTAATTGTTGAAGATATGATAAGGGGCGACGTGAAAACCGCCAATTCGGTCCTGGACGACATGATAATCCTGCGCGCCGACGGAATGCCGATTTATAATTTTGTAGTTGTCGTTGATGACGCGGACATGGGCATAACCCACGTCATACGCGGCGAGGACCACCTTTCTAATACACCCAAGCAGATTCACATGTATAAAGCGCTGGGATATCAGGTGCCAAAATTCGCGCATATACCCCTGATACTTGGCAGGGATAAAAGCAAACTTTCCAAAAGGCACGGCGAGACCGCGGTTTTAAATTACAGGAAGATGGGTTACTTAAAAGAAGCAATGGTAAATTATCTGGCGTTTCTGGGATGGTCGCCGGAATCAGGCAAGGACATCATGGCAATGGAAGAACTTATAGCGGAGTTTGACCTAGCGCGCGTGCATAAAGCCGGCGCGATGTTTGACGACCAGAAACTTCAGTGGATGAACGGGATGTACATCCGCAAAAAAAGCACAGATGAACTTACAGATATGTGTGTGCCGCACCTTATTGCCGCGGGTTACATTACGGAAGCTGAAGCCGTATCCCGCAGGGAATACTTAAAAAAAGTAACGGCTGTCCAGCAGGAAAAGTTAAAGCTGATAAATGAAATCGCGGGGCTGTCATCTTACTTTTTTACCGAAGAAGCGCCGCTTACCGATGACGCGAAAAAGGTGTGGGAAAAGAACGCGGAAGAACGCGTTAAAACGCTTGAAGTGCTGTTAAAGATAATTGAAGAGACAGGCACGGATGATAAAGCAAAGGTTGAAGAACGTGTAAGGCTTGATATGGAAGCGGCGGGAATAAAATCAAAGGTTTATATGCATGTGATAAGGGTCGCCGTAAGCGGCTGTACGCAGGGACCGGGATTGTTTGACGTGATTGAACTTGTGGGAAAAGAAAGGTGCATAAAAAGAATAAAAAGCCTTTTGGCGGGGAATTAATGAAAGACGCTATTCAGACAATAAAAGACAGGGCTTCGTGGCGCACGTTTAAGGATATCCCGATAGAACCTGAAAAAATGGACGTGTTAAAAAGAGCTGTAAATGGCATTAAAAAAGGCCCTTTTGGCGCACAGGTCCGCATGGAACTTGTGGATATTGAAGCTGTTGACGCGGATAAAGCCGTTAAACTTGGCACTTACGGCACCATAGAAGGGGCCAAAATTTTCATTGCCGCGGCAGCGGAGAAAAAAGACAAGTCGCTTGCGGATGTCGGGTATATTCTTGAAGAGGTGATACTGCTCTGCGCTTCTTTAGGGCTGGGAACTTGCTGGATGGGCGTAACATATGATAAAGCAGGTTTCAGCAACGCCATAGCGCTTAAGGAAAATGAAGATTTAATAGCTGTTACGCCTGTGGGTTATGCAGTGGAAAAAAGGCGGATGAAGGATAAAGCAATGAGGGTTTTTGTAAAGTCAGACACCAGAAAGCCGCTTAACGCGATTTATTTTGAAGGGGATTTTAAGCATTCCAAAGATAATGAATCATCAGGCAGGTTTTCACAGGCGCTTGAATGCGTAAGGGTGGCGCCTTCGGCATCCAATCAGCAGCCGTGGAGAGTATTAAAAGAAGGCAATAAATTTCATTTTTATCTTGAATTCACGTCCAGCTATAAATTTCAGTTTGGGCAGGTAATAGATATAGGCATTGCAATGAAACATCTTGAACTTGCCTGTAATGAACTTGGGATAAAAGGAAAATGGGAATTTGCGGAACCCGCGGTGGAACACGGGGACAAGAAGTATTATTCCACGTACGCCTGCTAAACCTCTATACCCCTGTTAATTTTTAACACGCCGCCCTCTACCGTGCACATTGCCAATACTTTGCCGTCAAATACGGCTTTAATCACGTCGCCCGGTTTAAAACCAAATCTGTTTTTTAATGCTATTCCGTTTTTTATCATTGCCTGCTCCGGCGCGCTTATTTCCGCTGTTTTTACCTTATACAGGGCTTCGTTGATGGAAACTGTGTGTTTCTGTAAATCTTCAATTTCCGATAATTTAAGGGCATTGTCACTGCTGAATTTTCCTATTTTTGTCCGTTTTAAATATGAAAGGTGGCCGCAGGTATTAACATCTTCTGCAAGGTCGCGGGCAAGGCTTCTCATATAAGTTCCTGATGAGCACGCCGCTCTAAGGCGCGCAGTTGTGCCGCTGACATCCAGCACTTCAATTGAAAATATTTCCACAGCCCGGGGTTCGGGTTTTACTTCCTTGCCTGCGCGGGCAAGTTCATAAAGCTTTTTTCCGTCTTTTTTTATGGCCGAATAAGCCGGCGGAACCTGCATTATTTTGCCTGTAAAATCAGGTATTTTGGCGTTTATTCTGTCCGCTAAGTCCGCCGGTACAGGCAGGGTATTTATTTCATTTCCCATTGCATCGTCCGTATCAGTGGCTGTGCCAAACTGAATCTGCATTTCGTACTCTTTGGTATCGTCAACGTAATCAGCTATTTTGGTTGCGTTACCCAAAAGCACTACAAGCAACCCTTCGGCCATGGGGTCAAGGGTGCCGGTATGGCCGATTTTGTTTATTTTAAACTGCTTTTTAACCTGCTCTATTGCTTTGAATGAAGTAGGGCCTTTTTCCTTGTATAACAGCAAAATTCCGTCCATGTTACCGCCTTGTTATTTTTTTGCAGGGCAAATGATAGCATATTATGTAAAAAGATGACAGTAAATAGTTATATAAACGCCGGCGGTTCCAATCTTGTAAAAACCCTTATTTTATGGTATAAAATAAGTTCAGGTTATACGTATGCCTTTTACTATTTTCTGGAGGTTTTTGATGAAAATTTGTGTTGTCGGAACAGGTTATGTCGGCCTTGTTACAGGCACCTGCATTGCCGACCTTGGAAACGATGTCACATGCGTGGATGTGGATGAAAAGAAGGTTGAAAACCTTAAAAAAAATATTCTGCCCATATACGAACCGGGGCTTGAAGAACTTGTAAAAAGAAATAAAAAAAGGCTTAACTTCACCACTTCAATTAAAGAAGGCATGAAAGGCGCGGAGGTAATTTTCATAGCGGTGGGCACCCCGCCAAAACATAACGGCGAAGCTGACCTGACTTTTGTAAAAGAAGTGGCAAAGAGCATCGGCAAAAGCATGGACGGCGATAAAATAATCGTGGATAAAAGCACGGTTCCTATCGGAATGGGCGACCTTGTGGAAAGCATAATAGAGGATAATTACAAAGGTAAAAGCAGGTATGATGTGGTATCGTGCCCGGAATTTTTAAGGGAAGGCAGCGCCATTCACGATTTTATGAACCCTGACAGGGTGGTAATTGGAGCCAAGAAAAAAGACGCGGCTGAAAAAGTGGCGGGGATTTTTGCCCCTTTAAAATGCAAGATAGTGATTACGGATTTAAGAAGCGCGGAGATGATAAAGTACGCTTCCAATTCTTTCCTTGCGACAAAAATTTCCTTCATCAATGAAATAGCAAATATCTGCGAGCGCGTGGGGGCGGATGTTTCCACGGTTGCCGAAGTGATGGGTTTTGATAAAAGGATAGGCGCGCAGTTTTTAAACGCGGGCGCCGGCTTTGGCGGGTCGTGTTTCCCCAAAGACGTGGCCGCGCTTATTAACATAGCCCGCAGCGAGGATTACGAACCTTTAATCCTTAACGCGGTTATGGAAGTAAACAAAATGCAGAAAAAACTCGTCCTTAATAAAATAAAAAGAATGCTTGGCACGGTTGAAGGAAGGGCGATTGGAATACTTGGAATAGCGTTTAAGCCCAACACGGACGACATAAGGGAAGCTGTGGCGCTTGACGTTATAAAATCCCTTGCGGAAAAAGGGTGCAGGATAAAAGCGTTTGACCCTGTGGCAATGCCCAACGCAAAAAAAGTTTTAAAGAACGTGACATTTGTAAAAGACGCGTACGAGGCCGCCGAAAAGACAGAGTGCCTTGTGGTTTTAACCGAATGGAACGAATTCAGGGAGCTTGACCTTAAGAAGATAAAAGCTTCCATGAAGAAGCCGGTTATTGTTGACGCAAGAAATATCTATGACCCTGAAACAGTCAAGAAACACGGCTTTGAATATACAGGCATAGGAAGAAATTAATTAAAGGGGTGTAAAATGGCAAAAAATAAAAACAGGGAAAACAGGCAGGCTGCCGCGGCGGATGACGGAAAGTATACCTTAAAGGATTATCTGGTAATAAACGGCATGTTCTGGGCGTTTCTGATTGTGCTTTTTATTGTCGTATTTATATCAACCGGAGCCAAATGGGACGGCGTAATGAAAAGCGTTTTCACATTTATATTTTGTGTATTCGGGCTTGGTTTTACCGCTGTTTCTGTCTTTGATTTAATTTATGACAGGCTGGCCGATAAAAATGAAGCTAAATAGCATTATTGCGGCTGCGGTATTTTTACTTATGCCTTTTGTGCTTTTTGCGGAAGGCTCAGTTACGCCCGCGGCCCAGCCGGATAATTCAGTACTTCAGCAGAAACTTGAAGCCGTAAAAGCCGGGTCTGATTCGGCTTTAAAAGCTGCTGAAGACGCGGTATCCGCGGCGCAGTCAATGAAGCAGGAAATTGCCGCGTTAAAGACAGAACTTGAAAACGTAAAGAATCAGCTGTATGCGGCAGATGAAAAAAGCGCGGAAACGCGGTCCGCGGTTAATTCCCTTGCGGGCGTGAAAGAAAGCGTGTCGCTGCTTGACGAAAGGTTTGCCAGGTATAAAGAAAAAGCTGATGTGTATATGAAGGAATTTGCGGACGTCAAACAGCAGATGGACGCTAAAACCGGAAAAATGCAGAGCTGGGACGACATAATGGGAGTTTTAAGAAAAGAAATAGAGAACAACGAAAGGGAAATAGCAAGGCTTAAAAAAGAAATTAACGGACTTAAATCGGCTTACGGCACGGATGATAACGTTTTAAATATGATAGCCAACTGGCAGTACACGGGCCTTACGGCCCTTGTTATATCGCTTATAACTTTTGGAATTGTCCTTACAAAATAAGAAACGGAAAGGAACACCGGATGTCTTACAGCATGACAGGATGGGGAACGTTCAGGGCGCAGGGTTATTCCATTAATTTAAGGGGTTTGAATTCAAAGTATAAAGAAGTGGTGCTTCATCTGCCTTCGGAATTTTTCGCGGCAGAACCTTACATATATAAATTTCTAAACGACAAAATCAACAGGGGCAGGATAGACCTGTATGTGAATCTGGAAAAGAACAATGCCGCAAAAAAAGTTGAAACAGACGAAAAACTTTTTAAGTCCGCATACGCCGCCTTAAAGAAACTTTACAAAGCGGCCGGAATAAAACAGGAAGTGCCGGCTTCGCTTGTCATTGAAAGGGTGGAAGGCGTTGTCAGGGCTGAAACAGCCGGAAGCGCCTCGTACACGTGGGAAAAAGTAAAACCGTCAATTGAAGGAGCTTTTGATGATTTTATGAAGATGAAAGAAAAGGAAGGCGCAAGGCTTCTTGCGGACATAGGGAAAAGGGCGGCTTTTATAGAAACTGAAGCCCAAAAAATAAAAAAGCATTTTGACACATTCAAGGAAGAATACATACAAAAAACACGCGAACGGCTTGTAAAAATACTTGAAGGAAAAGAAGCCAAAAGTTTCTTAAGCCTTGATGTTGTTGAAGCGCTGGACAAGCATAATATCACAGAGGAGCTGGTAAGGATAAGCTCCCATATCAAACAGCTTGAATCGTTTATAAGTTCCAAGGAAGTGGCGGGAAGAAAAATAGATTTTCTTGCGCAGGAACTTTACAGGGAAGTAAACACCATAGCGTCAAAAGTTTCGGACCCGGCGGTTTCGCACAGCGTGATAGGAATAAAGGAAACCACGGAAAAGATAAGGGAACAGGCGCAGAACCTGGAATAAAAGCTTAAAAGGTGCGTGAAAAGTGGAGTTATTGAATTTAGGATTTGACAACGCGGTCGTGGCTGCAAGGGTAATTTCAATAATAGCCGTGAATTCAACGCCGGTAAGGCGCATGATAGAAACCGCCGAAAACGCGGGCAGGCTGATTGACGCGACGCACGGAAAAAAAGTAAAGTCCGTGGTTATTACGGACAGCGGCCATTACATAATATCCGCCATACAGCCGGAAACGCTTGCGGCAAGGGCGGAAGTTTTAAAGCAGGGTCAGGAAAAAAAGCCGGTTAAAGAACCGGTTAAAGAAAAACCCAAGGAACCGGATAAAAAATGAAAAAAGGGCTTATTTTTGTGATATCGGCGCCTTCAGGCGCGGGCAAGACAACGGTAATTAACGGTTTTTTAAAAAACCGTCAGGATTTTTACCTGTCTGTATCAGCCACCACAAGAAAGCCACGCGCCGGTGAAACCGACGGCACGCATTATTTTTTTTACACAGCGGATAAGTTTAAGAGCCTGATAAAAGAAGGCGAATTTCTTGAATACGCGCGCGTGCTTGACAATTATTACGGAACGCCCAAAGGGCCGGTAATTAACAACACAGATGAAGGAAGAAACGTCATAATGGACGTGGATATTCAGGGCGCCGCGAACCTTAAGAAAAAGCTTAAGGACAAATGCGTGACAATATTCATAATACCGCCGTCTTTCGCGGAGCTTGAAAGCAGGCTGAAAAACAGAAAGACAGAGTCCGAAGAGGACATGAAAAAAAGGCTTGAACTTGGCAAGAAAGAGATGATGGAAAGAAAAAAGTACGATTACATAATAATGAATGACAGCGTTGAAAACGCGGTTAAATACCTTGACTACATAGTCAACCTTGAAATACAGGAAAAAGGAGGCAGTAAATGAAAAAGATAGATTTTGCAAGCGAGGACCTTACGGAAAAGATGCCCAATAAGTACGCGGCCGTCATTGTTATTTCCAACAGGGCGAAAGAAATCAGGGAAAATCCGGGTGAAGTTGATGAAAAAGAAAGAAAAGTAAAGCCGCCGGTCACGGCAATAAAGGAATTCAAGGAAGGAAAGCTTAAATTTTCGGATTTTGACATTGAAATAATCAATGAGGAACGCGACAAATAAAAGATGGATACCATACTTCTTGGCGTGACAGGAAGCATCGCCGCGTACAGGGCGGCGGATATGGTAAGAAGGTTTCAGGAAGCCGGATATAACGTGAACTGCGTGATGACCGCGGGGGCAAAGGAATTTATAACACCGCTGACACTGCGCACGTTATCCGGCAATCCCGTTTATGATGATTTGTTTTTTGAGGCAAAGCATCACAGCTCGCCGGTTACGCATATAGGGCTTGCGCAAAACTGCGCGGCTGTGGTGATAGCGCCGGCAAGCGCGGATGTAATAGGAAAACTGGCTTCGGGCATAGCGGATGACCTGTTAACCACCGTGGTCATGGCCGCGTCCGATAAAAAAGTATTTATCGCGCCCGCTATGAACACAGGCATGTGGAAAAATAAAATTGTGCGCGAGAACGTAAAAAAGCTTGAAAAATTGGGATATATATTTATCGGGCCGAAAAAAGGCAAACTTGCCTGCGGAGACAAAGGCGAGGGCCATATTGAAGACACAGAAAAAATTGTGTCGGTTACAGCGGCTGTATTAAAAAAAAAATCCCTTAAAGGCAAAACAGTCCTTATAACATCAGGACCCACCAGGGAATTCATTGACGATGTCCGTTTTATTTCAAACCCTTCTTCCGGCAAGACCGGATATTATCTGGCAATGGAAGCCAAACAGCGCGGGGCAAGTGTGATATTTATCACCGGAAAGACATCTTATATGCCTGCCGCGGATAAGACAGTGGAAGTTGTTTCAGCTTCCGAGATGATGAAAGCGGTTAAAGATAACATAAAAGAAGCGGATATAGTGATAGGCGCGGCCGCGGTGGGCGACTATTCCGTCCAAAGGCGCAAAGGCAAGATGAAAAGAAGCGAAGGCGTTGAACTTAAACTTACCCCCACCGAAGACATAATAGCCTGGGCCGCGGCAAATAAAGGCAAAAAATTCATAGCCGGATTTTCCGCTGAAAGCGAAGGCGGCGAGAAAAGGGCTGTTGAGAAAATGATACGCAAAAAGCTTGATATGACAGTTTTTAATGACATATCAAAAGAAGGCCGCGGTTTTGAATCTGATGACAATCAAATATCAATATTTGCAGGAAAAGGCAGAAAAGTTTTTACGGGAAGCGGGACAAAGCAGGAACTTGCGTCCGAAATAATAGACAACATAATTAAAGCCGGTGGATAATTGAAAAAAATTGCGGCAGTAATTTTAATCTTAACGGCGCTTGCTTTTCCCGCCTCAGCCGGGGAGAGCATAATAATAGGCTTTAATAAATCTTTTGACGCGGCGCTGATGGAAAACTACGCTAAAAGCCGCGGATGGAAAAGCGTTTCCCGCGAAAGTATTATATCTTCCCTGATTGAAGAGGGAGGGTGCAGGGATATAAGGCCGCACTTTGCCGCTTTGGATATCCGCTGTGTTGAAGTGCCGGATGGTACAAATATCAATGAAAAAATTTCCTATTTCTCCTCCCTGCCTTTTGTCACATATGCGGAGCCGAATTATAAAAGGCAGGCTTTTTACACCCCAACTCCGACTGCTTATGGCGGGCCTAATGATATTTATTACCAGAACGGCAGCCAGTGGGGGTACAATAAAATTCAGGAAGACAGAGTATTTGCGGAAGCATTGGTGCCTTCGGGACTTAACAGGGCTGTAATTGTGGCGGTCATTGATACCGGTTTGCTGGATGCTCACGGCGATATACAGGGAAACACTGTTAACGGGTTTAATGTGATTAACGGAACTGATAATACATATGATGACGCTATAGAAGGGCACGGAACTCTTGTTTCAGGCATTATCTGCGCAAGCACCGATAACGTCTCGGGAACAGCGGGAACCGCATATAGCAACGGCAGTTCGCAGATAAAAGTAATGCCAATAAAGGCGCTTGATGAAGAAGGACTGGGGCGCGATGCTGATATTTATTATGCGTGCGTATGGGCTGCTGACCACGGAGCGCACGTTATAAATATGAGTTTTGGCGGCAGTTACGGAGGCATAACGCTTCAGAATGCCGTGCTTTACGCTTATGAAAAAGGTTGCGTGCTTGTGGCGTCTTCGGGCAATTCAGGGATAAATGAAAAAGTATATCCCGCGGCTTTTGCTCAGGTAATAAGCGTGGGGGCGTCCGATGAAAATGACAGCCGCGCCGGTTTTTCAACATATGGAAAGGTTGACCTTACTGCGCCCGGAAAAGGAATTACCACTACTTCGAAAAATTCGGGTTATGAATCCGTTGACGGCACTTCGTTTTCATCTCCTTTTGTTTCCGCGCTTGCCGCGCAGGTTATTCTTTTAAATTACGGCATTAAAGAAGAGCGTGTAAGAAAAATTATGCAGATGTCAGCCGATGATATAGGCGACCCGGGTTATGATATTAAGACCGGATGGGGCAGGATAAACGCGTACAGGGCGCTTACGGAAAATCCGGACAGGGCGGTTGAAATGCGCGCTTATAACTGGCCGAATCCTTTTTCCCCTGACCGCGAAAGAAATACCACAATTACTTATGTTTTATCCGCGCCGGCCGAGACTGTCATTACAATTTATGACGCGGCAGGAGATATTGTATGGAAAAAAACAATTGAAGCTTCGTCAACATACACGGGTTATAACTACGTTAAATGGGACGGCAGGACATCAGGCGGGCGCAAAGCCGGCAACGGCACTTATTTTTTTACGGTCAGCGCCGGTTCGGTAAAGGGAAAAAATAAAATAACGGTCATATACTGACGCGACAGGAGCATAAATTTGTTTTCTTCAATGTTTAAAAAGATATCAACAACAGCCGCTTTTGCCATATTTTTTGCCGCGTCTGTTTTTGCCGAAGGCGGAGAACCGGGCGCGTTTACAAAAATTGGAGCCGGCGTCAGGGCTGCCGGTATGGGAAACGCTTACACGGCCGCTGCCGATGATACGGCCGCGGTTATCTATAATCCGGCAGGGCTTGTGCTTCTGCCCGACCTTCAGCTTTCCGCGGAAACATATCTTATGGCGTTCGACAGGGCTATTAATTTTATTTCCATAGGCAAACCCTTTGACATACATGACAATGTATATTCCGTCGGGCTGTCCTGGTTTAACTACAGCGCCGGCGGCGATATAGAAGTAAGGGTAACCGATTCATACGAACCTGATTCGCTGATGTCGGATTCGGCGAACATATTTATTTTTACGGCCGGTACAACCCTTGCAAAAAATCTTTTTATAGGCGGAAATTTCAGGTATTACCTGGAAACAACGGGGAAGGCCAGAGGCACAGGGGTCGGTTTTGACCTTGGCGCGCTTTTACAAATAAATGAATGGCTGAAAGCCGGAATAAGCGCTTCCAATATAAGCACCAACATAACCTGGAATAATTCCACAATGGTGGAGAATATTCCGCTTTCCGCGGCGGCAGGGCTTTGCGCCGGGGCGCGTGAACCCTTTGGCGTAAAAGGGCTTGGACTTACGGGTTCCGCCGACATTTTATATTATGGTTTTGGTTTTTTCAGGGCAAGGGCCGGCGCGGAGCTTACATGGAATGATTTTGCGTCCTTAAGGGCCGGTTTTGACGGCTCATCGCTTTCGGCGGGCGCGGGGATAAAACTTAAGCCGTCGGAGATATTTGCAGTAAGCATAAATTACGCGTTTAAGCCGGATAATATACTTCCGGGTGAAGCCAATCACAGGCTTGGGCTGACCGCGGATTATATTTTCCCGCATTTTTCGGGCGTGGATGATGAAACAAAAAAAACAAAGGGCGATAATGAAAAAAGCGAGTGGTAAGAAAAAAGTAATTTTCGCGGAATATTTTTCTTTTGTGGGCGGCGGCCAGGCTGTCCTTATTAACCTTATAAAAGGTTTAAGAAAGGAATATGAAGCGGAAGTCCTGTTGATGCAGGAAGGCCCTTTTGAAAAACTTTTAAAAGATAACCGAATCAAATATACAGTTTTAAGAGCCCCGGAAAAACCAAGATACAGGTATTTTTTCAAATATTTCAGATTCGCGAAAACGGCGCATGAGTATTTAAAAAAATCAGGCGCTTCGCTTTTATATGGCAACGGTTTTTTAAGCGTAAAATTGCTTGCATTACCGGCCTTTTTTGCCGGCATCCCTGTGATATGGCACAAACATATTATTGTAAATAAAAAACCCCTTTCTTATTTTGGCCTTAACGCGGCGTTTTTATCAATGTTTGTCAGAAGAATAATCTGTGTTTCCGGCGCGGTTATGCGGTCCATGAAAAATGCCGGGGTTAAATCCGGGAAGATGACTGTTATTCATAACGGAATGGACCCGCTTACGCCTTCAAAAGCCCAAAGGGAAAAGATAAGAAAAAAATACTCCATTGGAAACCATTTTACAGCCGGCACCGTTGGTTTTTTCAGGCGAAATAAGGGTATTGAAATGTTAATTGACGCGGCTGAAATTGCGGCAAATAAAAGCAATAAGATTAAGTTTTTAATTGCGGGCAAGGGGGAACAGGGGGACGAAGAATACGAGAAATACTTAAGAAAAAAAGCGGCTGATAAAGGGCTGAAAGATACTTTTATTTTTGCCGGATACGGCGACAGAAAACTTTTCATTCCCGCTTTTGATTTGTTCGTGCTTCCGTCGCCTGCTGAACCATTTGGAATGGTCACACTTGAAGCGTCCTCTCTTAAGGTTCCGGTGGTTGCGTTTAATACCGGCGGCACGCCTGAAATAATTAAAGATAAAATTAACGGCTACCTTGTAAATGAAGTGTCCGCAGAAGCGCTGGCTGAAAAAATACTTGAAATAATGAATGACAAAAAGAGCCTTATAAAAAACGGAACAGCCGCGGCAAAAAATGTTAAAGAAAACTTTACCGTAAAAGCGCAGGTTGAAAAGACCGCCATGCTGATTCAGGGTGTTATAGATGAACGAAAAAGCTGATAATGTTTCTGTTGTAATAATAGCGCAGAATGAGGGGCGTATTATATCCCGGTGCCTTGAATCCGCGGCATGGGCGGCGGAAATAATAGTTGTGGACGGCGGCAGTACGGATGACACAGTTAAAACAGCCCTGGCATACGGGGCAAAAGTGTTTCAGCATAAATTTGAAGGGTACGTAGAGCAGAAAAATTTTGCCATTTCAAAAGCGTCAAATGAATGGGTTTTGTCGGTTGACGCTGATGAAATTATTGAAAAATCTCTTTCCGAAGAGATATTGTCTGCTGTGAAAAATGCCGGCGCCTTTGACGGGTATTATATCCCGAGAAAAAATTTTTATTACACAAACAGGTTTCTGCGTTTCGGAGGGCTTTATCCTGACAGGCAGTTAAGGCTGTTCAGAAAAGGAAAAGGTATTTTTGAAGGGGGCAGGATTCACGAAGGATTAAAACTTCGGGGAGAGGCGGGAGCGCTTAAAAACGCGCTTCTGCATTACACAAAACCCGGAATAGAAGCCCACATAAACACGGTAAACAGATACACCGGCCTTGAAGCTGAAAAAAGTTTAAGCGAAGGGAAAAGGGCGACAGGGTACACGCTTTTAATCAAGCCTGCCGCTTATTTTATAAAGCATTATTTTTTAAAACTTGGTTTTCTGGACGGGCCGGAAGGCCTGATATATCATTTGATTTCCGCGCATTATGTCTTTATAAAAGAGATAAAACTGGCTGAAAAGCAAGGGCTTAATAATATAAAACCCATGTCAACAATACTTGACAGGGGAAAAAATAAAGGCGGCAGATAAAAGAATTATCTGCCGCCTTTTTGCTGATTTTTGTTATTTAAAGATATCCTTATAAATGTCTCCCGCGACAGGCGCGGCCACTGACATTCCCTTGCCTTCCGAATCTCCGCAAATGGCAATCGCGTATTCCGGATTTTCCGCGGGCGCGAATGAAATAAACCACGCGTTTAACGCGCCGCTTTTTCCTGATGTGCCTGTTTTTCCCGCGATTGAAATGCCGTTGACCCTGGCTTTCTGGCCTATTCCGTCTTCCACGGAGTTAATCATAAGTTTGGTTATTTTTTCCGCTGTTTCGGGCGTAACGGGTTTCTTAATAGCTTTGGGAGTTGATTGGTATATTATTTTACCGTTTATGTTTCTTATTTCTTTTATCATATACGGGTCCATCATAACGCCGTCATTTGCGATTGTGGCGGCAAGAAGCGCGGCGTGCAGCGGGGTAATTGTATAGCTGTGCCCTTCGTATGAAAGGCCGCACGCGTGCATGGCAAGGTCAAATTTTGTCCGGTCATTCATGGGGGCGGAGCTTGTTTTTACAGGAATAGATATCCTTAAATTACGGGTGGTATCGTTAAAGCCAAGGTCCAGTTCCTGCCCGAAACCGAATTTTGTGTTGTATTCCGTAAGGCGGGGGGAGCCGATTGCGAAGGCAAGCTCCGCGGCTCCGATATTGCATGAACTGTCAATTGTTTCTTCCAATGATTTAACTTTGCCGTGTTTTGTCCAGCACCAGAAAATTTTGTTGTCATAATAAGTATGGCCCGGGCATTTTACCGGGAAAATTTTATCCATGTCAATTGAGTATTCATAAGCGCTGGCAATTGTCATCATTTTCGCGATTGAACCGGGTTCATAAAGTTTGTCTGTGGCCCTGTTTAAAAGCGGTTTATTGTGGTTGCCGACAACGTCCCACCAGTCATGGTCTATTGTGTTTGGTTTAAATGTCGGCTGGCTGTATAAGCCAAGTATTTCTCCGGTTTTGGGATTAAGCACAACCACGGCGCCTTTATACCAGCCAAGCGCGCGGCTTATGGTATTCTGCATCTTTGAATCTATTGTAAGGTAAATCCTGTTTCCGGGTATGTATTCCGCCAGGTATTTTTCAATACCTTCCTTTGTGGCGCGTTTCTCGCTGTCAAAACCGGTAATGTGAGCGGCCCTCTGGTCAAGGATATAAGTTTTTTTGCCCTGTCCCGGTATAAGGTTATAACGGGCAAGGGGCTCACCGTTGCGGTCAAACAGGTAATAAATTGCGCCTTTGTTCCTGTCGTCTTCGGCCATTGAAAGGTTTTTTCTTGCTTTGGTAAGTTTAGGGTTGTATTGAAGCGCTTTGTTGTAATATTTAATAGCTTCGTCAAGGTTTGTGGCGGCATGGGCGCACGAACCAAGCCCGAACATTGCTTCCGCGTCAAACTGGTTAAGGGCCACCGCGTGTTTAAATTCAGGTTCCGCGTACCTGTAAAGGCCGGCGTCAAGGAATTGTCCGCCTATTTCCGAATGGTTTATGGTTTTGTTGGATTTTAAACCCGCGGCAATTGCTTCGGTATAAAGTTTTTCCGCTTTTTCAAAATCGCCCTGTTTTAAGGCCACAGCGCCAAGGCCGTCAATGGCAAGCGCGCCGTCTCTTTTTATGTTTACGGCTTTGTTAAAATTTGATGTGGCCGCGGCCAGTTTGCCTTTCTTAAGGTTTGCGGCGCCGCTGTTTACATTCAGCGCGTACTGAAGGTTTTTTCCGAAAAAATGAAACGCGCCGGCAAGAACGGCGAAAGCGATAATAGCCCAGAAAATCAATCCGGCTTTTTTCCTCTTATAATAAGCGCCGCTTGAAAGGTGGCTTATTGGACGTCTGTTAAGCATAAATATATCCTCCTTAAAAACAAAATTTTCACTATAATAGCACAGTAAATGGTTTTATGTCAAACCCGTAAAAAGGGGCGGTAAAAGCTTTGTAACCAAATACACGCATTTATACGTCGTATATAATAATGAAAGAACACCACCACTTGACAAGAAATAGCGTACTGTTATAATGGTTAAACAGATTAAGAGCGGAGGTAATAAAAGTTGAAGAAAATTGTCTTATTTTTATTGGTAATTACGGGTATTTGCATGAATGTTTCCGCAAAAGAAACCATAAAAATAGGTGTTTTTGGAAATACTTCCAATGCTTCGGTTGATTGCGCCTATAAAGCGGTGGAAATGCTGTGCGCGGAACTTACCCCTGCCGGCGGGGTATATGAATTTGTGCCTGCTTTTTTTGATGAAAAAGACCCGGGAGCCAAGGATAAAATTAACGCGGACGGTGAACTTGCCGCTATAATAGGCTGCTTTTCCGAGAATGACGCCGAACTTGTCAATTCCGTTAAGGAAACCCCGCTTATATCAATATGCGAAGGCTACGCGTCCTTTACCGGCAAGGGAAACACATACAGGATGACAGCTTCCAATTCCGAAACCGCGGCAATAATGGCAAGGATAGCGCCGGCGCTTTTTGACAGGATGAAAGCTGCTGTTTTGTATCAGTCAGGAAATGAAGAATATGAAAAAATGGCCCAGGCCTACGCGGCTTCGGCAAAAAGGAACAACGTTGACGCCACGTATATAAGGGCGTTTGAACCCGGATATGATTTTACAAATGTCATTCAGAGAATAAGGGAAATAAAGGTAAAAACCATTTATTATATAGGTAATCAGGAAGATGCCATTAAACTTTGCAAACAGAGTTTTGAAAAAAATACCGGCGCTGTTTTTACCGGCCCGAATTTTCTGTTTGACAGAAACTTCATTAAAGAAACAAAAGAGGCGTCTGACGGCTGTGAATTTGTAAATACGGCCAGAAACAGCCCTTATGGGATTAAAAAATTAAAGCCTTTTATACTCTCGTTTGAAAAAAAATACTCAATAAAAGCGGATACCAAACTGCCGCACGTGCATGACGCGGTCGGTATAATTGAACTTGCGGCCAAAGCCGGCAAGTTCAACCGCGCGGACTTAAACGGATTTTTAAAAACAGTGTCCTATAACGGGTCCACCGGCAAAGTTGTATTCAATGAATCCGGGGAAAGGGTATCGCCGGAATTCTTTTTTCATGTGATAAGAAGGAAAGAGATGTTTTACATGAGGTTTGATTCGCAGATGAACGCGCGTTACGGGAAGGCCAAATAGACAAGGAGAATAAATGGCAAAACGGCTCGGCGACTTGCTTCTTGAAGAGAACCTTATAACAGAAGACCAGATAAAGCGGGCCCTTGAAGACCAGCAGAAGTCAGGGGAACCCCTGGGGCGCATTCTTGTAAGGATGGGTTTTATCACGGAAGAAGCGCTGTATTATTTTCTTGCCATACAGTTTGGCGTTGAATATGTGGATGTGGCCGGCCATGAGACAAATCCGGAACTTTTAAAACTTATTTCCAAAGATACCGCGGAAAAGTATTCCATCCTTCCTTACGAAGAAAAAGGCAACAAAATCTATTTTGCCACGTCCGAACCCGATGAACACCTTGTCACGAAAATAAGGGAGCGCTCCGCGATACCCCTTGATAAGGAAATCAGGTTTGTAATATCAAGTGAAAGCTCCATTAAATCCTCGCTTGCTGTTTTGTACGGTGTGGCGCCCAAAAATGATATGGATGAAAGCCTGCAGTCAATTTTTAAGGATGAAGCGGGCGCGCAGGAAGAAGAATCCTCGCAGAATCAGGAAGACTCTTCAATCACGGAAGAATCAGCGCCGGTCATAAAACTTGTAAACGCGCTTATCAGCGAAGCTGTAAAAATAAAAGCGTCGGATATTCATATCAATCCCACCCCGAAAGGGTGCGTGATAAGGTACCGGCAGGACGGCGTGCTTCAGAAACAGCCCACCCCTCCAAATCACTATAAAAACGCCATTGTGTCCAGGATTAAGGTTATGGCAAGGCTTGATATCATGGAAAAAAGGGCGGCGCAGGACGGCAGGATAAAAATAAAGGTTCAGAATAAAATTATAGACCTTCGTGTTTCCGTGCTGCCGTCAATTTACGGTGAAAACGTTGTAATGCGTATTTTGGACCAGCAGAACCTTATGCTTGACCTTACCAAGCTGGGTTTTGAACAGCAGGAGCTTGACCTGTATCAGGAATCAATAACCCTTCCTTACGGGCTTATTCTGCACACAGGCCCCACGGGTTCCGGAAAAACCACAACGCTGTATTCGGCTTTATCCACTGTAAATGACATTAAGAAAAATATAATAACGCTTGAAGACCCTGTTGAATACCAGCTTCCGGGGATTATTCAGGTGCAGATGAACAGCGAAATAGGCCTGACATTTGCGGCGGCCTTAAAGTCATGCTTAAGGCAGGACCCGAACATAATGATGGTCGGGGAAATCCGCGACGCTGAAACCGCGGGTATTGCCATAAGCGCGGCTTTAACGGGGCATTTGTTATTTTCCACCCTTCACACAAACGACTCCCCGTCAACAATAATGAGGCTTATTGATATGGGCGTTGACCGTATTTATGTCGGTTCCGCCTTAAAGATGTGCGTGGCGCAGAGGCTTATGAGAAGGATATGCGCCAACTGCAAAAAAGAATATTCGCCGACTGATGATGAACTTCAGAGGATACTTGTAGACAGGAAAGACGTTGAAGGAATACAGTTTTATAAGGGCGAAGGGTGCCCTAAATGCAATGGCTCGGGATATAAAGGCAGGATTGCCATATATGAAATAATGGGTATGACCCCGGCTCTGGCTGATTTAATATATTCGGGCGCTGATTTAAACCAGCTGACCGAACAGGCGCAGAAGGACGGAATGAGGACGTTAAGGCAGGTGGCGCTTGAAAAATGGAAAAACGGAATAACGTCAATTGAAGAAGTCATAATGGCGACTTCGGCGGATTAAAAGCTGAAGTTTTAAAAGGAGCATTCTTTGTACGAAGCAAAAAAGCTTGGACAGATACTTCTTGAAGAGGGTATGGTAACAGAGGAACAGCTTGAAAAAGCCGTGGAAGAACAGTCAAAGACAAACGATTCGCTTGGATTTATACTTGTCAAACTGGGCTATATCACGGAAGACGTGCTGTATCACTTTCTTGCCATGCAGTTTGGCGTTAAGTTTGTTGACGTAAGCGCCATACACATAGAGGAAGAAGTCATTAAGGTTTTAACGCAGGATACCGCAAGAAAAAGCAAAGTGATTCCTATAGAAAAAAAACCGGGCAAGATTATTTTTGCGACAGCCAACCCTATGGATCCGTCCCTGACCATGAACCTTAAATACGAGATGAAAGCCGGGCAGGATACTGAAATCAGTTTTGTGGTTACAACACAGTCTGCGCTGAATGATGCCATTGAAAAGTATTACCCCATAGGCAACGCCCTTGACGACACAATGAAAGAACTTGAGGGCAATATTGAAATTGAATTTTTAGAGGAAAAAAAGGCAAAAGAAGAAGAAGGCGAAGAAGGCGATATTGAAGGTAATGACAGCCCTGTGGTAAAATACGTAAATTACATAATTGAAGACGCGGTCAACAAAAAAGCGTCTGACATACACATTAATCCTTATGAAAAGAAAATAGTGCTGCGTTACAGGATAGACGGGGCGCTTGTCGAGATGCCGCCCCCAAAGGTGCAGTTTAAAAGGGCTTTAACATCAAGGTTGAAACTGATGTCAGGCCTTAACATCATTGAAAAAAGGCTTCCCCAGGACGGCAGGATTTCATACAAACTGCCCGGAGGCACAAAATCAATTGACCTTCGTGTTGCCACGCTTCCGTGCCTGTGGGGCGAGAATATAGTAATGAGGCTTTTATATTCCGAAGCGCAGAACCTTGACCTTACAAAACTTGGGTTTTCTAAGGTTCAGTTTGACGCCATTGTAAAAGGGCTTGACGCGCCTTACGGCATGATACTGATAACCGGGCCGACCGGTTCCGGTAAATCGACAACACTGTATTCTATGATATCGCACATTAATGACCCGCATATGAACATAATGACGGCCGAGGATCCTGTGGAATACAGGCTTCCTCACATTATACAGGTGCAGGTTAACCCTGTGGCGGGGCTGTCTTTTGCCAACGTGTTAAGGTCGTTTTTAAGGCAGGACCCTGATATAATACTTGTCGGCGAAATCCGCGATAATGAAACGGCTTCAATTTCCGTTAAGGCCGCTCTTACCGGCCATCTTGTATTGTCAACATTGCATACAAATGACGCGCCTTCGACAATTACAAGGCTGATAGACATGAAAATTGACCCGATATACGTGGGTTCGTCTGTTGTAACTGTACTGGCGCAGAAACTTGTGCGAAAGGTCTGCGAAAACTGTAAAGAGCAGATAAAAGAAGTTGACCTTGTAAAGGCGAAAAAAAGCGGAATTCCCGCTGAAATGCTTGAAGGCGGGACATTCTTTGAAGGTAAAGGCTGCCCCGTGTGCCACTATACCGGGTATAAAGGCAGGATGGCGGCTTATGAAGTTATGCCGGTTAATATGCCGGTAAGGGAACTTATATTCAGGAACTCCACGCTTAACGAAATAAAAAGGGAAGCGTGGAGGCAGGGAATGTTTACCATAAGGGAGTCCGCGATAAGGCTAATGAAAGAAGGCAAGACCACCCTTGAAGAAGTGCTTGCGGAAACACTGCAGGATAAACCTTTGAAAGAATATATTGGCAAAATAAAAATATAAGGAGAATCAAGATGACAGAGGAAGAGCTTTTAAAGAAGGCAAAGGACTTTTTTGCCGCAAGCAGGTTTGAAGTAAAAAAAGAGAAAATAACGGGCGTGATTGTGCCCGGAAGCGTCGGAATACTTGGCGAAGCCAATGAATTGAACAGGGGTAAAGTCCTGTCCGGAAACCTTGATAAAAGCGCTGTTTTAATGGCCCAGAAAAGAAGGGAAAACGACAGGAGCGTAAATTTATATTCAAAAAAGTTTGACGAAGGCATCAGGGTGCTTTTAAACGACGCTCAGTCCAAGCACGACAACGGCTGGGCAAATTATATTTCAAGCACGTTTTTTATGCTTGAAAGCATGTCTAAAAAGGTCCCGGGAATGAACCTTTACATAGACAATGATATTCCGGATTCTTTCCAGTCAAACCACATGGAAGCGCTTGAAACCGGCGCTGCCGTAATAGCCGGAAAGCTTTCCGACTGGCAGATGTCCGCGCTGGAAATTGCGGAAATATGCGCCCAGGGCGAAGTGAAATACATGGGCAGGGAAAAAAACACGGTGAAATTTATACCTTCAATCGGAGGAAGGCCGGGCCATCTTACTTATTTTGACATTAAAGCAGGTTCTGTCCAGGCGCTGCCTTTTGGAATCAAGGGACATTTGTTCATGGTTTTAAGCTCCGGAGTAAAGAAGAAAACCATAGAGGCAAAAAGGGCGCAGATAATGGCGGATGTCGCCGAATCAATTGATATTATGAAAAGGAACGGCGCGCAGCTTGACACCCTTGATGAAATCACCCTGGAAAAATTCGATGATTACAGAAGCAAACTTTCCATAACGCAGAGAAAGCGCTGCGCTTATTTCATTTCGGAAAACGAAAGGGTGGATGAGGCAAAAAAAGCGATAATGTCCGGCAAATCCGAAGCTTTAATTGACATAATGAATGAATCAAACAAAAATATGAAGGCAAGGCTGGAAATTGTGGAAGAGGAAAGCGAAATACTGCTTGATATGCTTGGCGACACTGACGGCGTAAAAGCGGCAAGAGTTATGAACCTTGGAACCGATGGAAGCATTCTGGCAATAGTGGACGCGGAAAAAAGAAAAGCATTTGAAAGCAGGCTGAAGAAAAGCTTCCTTGGCAGGACCGGCCTTCCGCTGACCATAGAGACGTTTGCCCTGACAAATGAAATGAGGGCGTTTGACGTCCCGGAATCGGTTTTTATAAAGTGAAGATAGGTTTTATCACATACGGCTGTAAGGTAAACCAGTATGATACCGAGAGGATAAAAAAAGAACTTCTGGCGTCCGGCAATGAAGAAAGCGCTGACCCGGATGTTTACATTGTAAATACCTGCACTGTTACGGATAAAATAGACCGCGATACGGCAAGGGAGTTAAGAAAGTTAAAATCACGCGGCAAGAAAATTCTGCTTACCGGCTGTATTGCGGCAAGGCAGTGCCCAAAAGATATTGCCGACAATGTTGACTGGTTTGTGCCGAACAGCTCCAAATATGACATGGCATTTTATCCTGAAGAACTAAAATCCCGGGAAACCGCCCCGTCTTTTTTTCTTGAAACATTTTCCGAAAAGAACAAGGCTTTTGTAAAAATAGAAGACGGGTGCGACAGGTTCTGCGCGTACTGCGAGATTCCCTATGTAAGGGGCAATAAGCCGGTAAGCAGAAATGAAGGCGAGATATTAAATGAAATCAAAGCGCTTTCCTCTTCCGGATACAAAGAGATAATACTTACAGGTATTAATTTAGGCAGATACGGCGCGGATAAAAATGAAAAGGAAGCGCTTTGCGGCCTGCTGGAAAAGATAAAAGCGCTTAATCTGCCTTTAAGGGTGCGTTTAAGTTCAATAGGCCCGCTGGAACTGACGGATAAAATTATAGAATTTGCCGCGGGCAGCGGCAATTTTTTATGCCGCCATTTTCATATGTCCATACAAAGCGGCTGTGATAAAATTTTAAAGGCGATGAACAGGCGGTATGACACGGCATTTTACCGCGAAAAGGCGGAAAGAATTCTTAAGGCAATACCTGACGCGGGAATAACCACTGATTTAATAGCAGGGTTCCCCGGTGAAACTGAAAGTAATCATATGGATACGGTTGAATTCTTAAAATCAATGCGTTTTACAAGGATTCATGTTTTCCCTTATTCCGACAGGCCGGACGCGCTTGCGTTTAAGATGGACGGCAAAGTAAGCGATGAAATTAAGAAAAAAAGGGTAAAGGAACTTGCCCAAATAGCCGCGGAAAAAGAAGCCGCGTTTGCGGAATCATTTACGGGAAAGATTCTGGAAATGCTTGTTGAATCAGGGGATAAAAACGGATATTTTATGGGATATACGGACAATTATATAAGGGTTAAAGTGAAAGGCGCGGAAAATTACGTGAATAAAATAGTAAAGGTAAAAATAACCTCCGCTGAAGGCGGAATCGCGTGCGGGGAAATTACCGGAGTATAAAAAGGAGCCGATTATGGAAAACTGCCTTTTCTGCAAAATAGTAAAAAAAGAGATTAAAGCGGACCTTGTATATGAAGATGATATTGTAACTGCTTTTCGGGACCTTAATCCGCAGGCGCCTGTGCACGTGCTGGTTGTGCCGAAAAAACACATCGCAACCCTAAATGACCTTGAAGAAAACGACAAAGCGCTTGCCGGGCATATGCTTTTTGCCGCAAAGAAAATAGCGCAAAAAGAGGGTATTGCCGAAGGCGGATACAGAACCGTGTTTAATGTAAACAGGGATGCGGGTCAGGCCGTGTTTCATATACACCTTCATGTACTTGGCGGAAGGGTTTTCAGCTGGCCGCCGGGATAGATAATGCCGCACAGCGGCGTGAAAATAATAAAGGAGGATTAAAGATGGCACACGAGATTGACTACCAGATTTTTGGCGATGATATGCAGTTTGTGGAAGTGGAGCTTGACCCGGGAGAGGCCGTGATTTCCGAAGCCGGCGCCATGATGTACATGCGGGAAGGTATAAAAATGGAAGCCGTATTTTCCGAAAAAGAAGGCGGCATTGTGGATAAGTTATTTAAGGTGGGCAAGCGAATGCTTACCGGAGAGTCCATGTTCCTTGTTGAATACAAAAATGAATCTTCCAAAAAAGCGCGGACCGCGTTTGCCGCGCCGTATCCCGGAAAGATAATACCTGTTGACTTAAAATTATTCGGCACTCTTCTGTGCCAGAAAGATTCTTTTTTGTGCGCGGCAAAAGGCGCTGATATTGATATTGCGTTCACCAAAAAATTCGGCGCCGGGCTTTTCGGCGGCGAGGGGTTCATACTGCAGAAAATCTCCGGCGACGGCCTTGTGTTTGTGCACGCCGGCGGCACGGTGCACGAACTGGAACTGGATAAGGATGAAAAATTAAGGGTGGACACGGGATGCCTTGTGGCGTTTGAGGAAAAAGTTGATTACAACATTGAATTTAACGCGGATTTAAAAACCGCGCTGTTCGGCGGCGAAGGGCTTTTCTTTGTCAATCTGACCGGGCCGGGCAAGGTATTTCTGCAGTCGCTGCCTTTTTCAAGGCTGGCTGACAGGATTTACAAGGCCATGCCGCAGACAGGCGGGGCGCGCGGCGAGGGTTCCATACTTGGAGGTATAGGCAGGATACTGGACGGGGACAATAAATTTTAAACTGACAAAAGGATAATAATAATGAATGAAGACCTTGTAAAATGCCCGGTATTCGGAAAGTGCGGCGGATGTTCGCACCAGGATGTGAAGTATGAAATACAGATGGAAACAAAAAAAAGGGAAGTGCTGGATATATTAAACGCGAACCATCTTCCGGCTCCGGAAGACACGCCTGTTTATTATAAATCAGGCTATGGTTACCGCAACAGGATGGATTTCTGTATATCGCCTGACGGCCCGGCTTTAAGGCGGCGCGGAAAATTTTACATGATGGTAAATTTCAGCGAATGCGCAATTTCCAACACGGGCTTAAATTCGGCCCTTTCCATGGTTATTGACTGGTTTAACAAAAATAAGGATAAGATAGATGTTTTTAACACAAAGGCAAGAAAAGGCACGCTGCGTTACGCCGTCACCAGAAGCGCCTATTTTTTAAAGGATTCTTCGGTGACCTTTATACTGAATTATGATTCCGATAAAAAAGAAGAGCATCTGGAACTTATCAGGCAGTTTGCGGCAGAGTACAGCGTCCCCAATGTGCTTGTTGGCTGCTGCAAGTTTAACAGCGATTTAAGCGTTGATGAAAACGCCGTTGTGATAAAGGGGTCGACCATCCTTTGTGAAAACCTGTGCGGCAAAAAGTATTATTACCATTCCCAGGGTTTTTTCCAGAATAATCCGGCGGTTACATGCGATATGATGCAGTACTGCGCGTCGGAAGCCGGGGAAGGGTACGACACTTTTACCGATTTGTTCGGCGGGGTCGGCACCTTCGGCGTTTTTATGAATGATAAGGCAAAGGAAGTCCTGATAATAGACAACAGCAAAAGCGGGATAGAGTGCGCGGTAAAAAATATAGAGGAAAATAAAGTATCAAACGCGGCGGCATACTGCTGCGACGCGATGGAACTGGATTCTTTTGCCCCGCGGTATACAGGCAAAAGGAACCTTTTTGTCCTTGACCCGCCAAGGGCGGGGCTGCATAAAAATACAGTTAAGTTTTTAAATAAAGTGCTGCCTGAAAAAATGATTTATGTTTCATGCAACCCCAAACAGCTTGCGCAGGATCTTGTGGCTTTAAAGGACACTTATGAAATGAAGAAACTTGCCATATTTGACATGTTCCCGCAGACAAGGCACATTGAAAGCATCGCGGTGTTGGTAAGGAAATAAACAGAGGGACGGATGCACAGAGGGTCGGAGGGACGGAAGTAAAAACAAACACACTTCTTAAACTCCAAAACAAACAGGGGTTGGGTGTGTTTTTTCAGTGCGTGCCGCGTAAACATATTATGTATGCGGCAGGGGCTGTTTAATGCTGCGGCGGCAAATTCGTATGTGCCGCACGATCACGATTGCCAATGAATTAACCTGCCTGTGGATTTCAAATTTGTTTGGATGCAAATATACCAATTTGCGGCACACAATGAAAAAATATACCCAACCCCTGTAAAGGATCCGCAGGGGCGGAAGAAAAAACATTTGTTTTTTGCCAAGCATCCGGCCGTTAAAAGTTATCTTTTCAGCGAACCCAAAACTCCCCTGATTAATGTCCTTCCAAGTTCGCGGCCTATGGATGTGACAGCGGAGCTGGCGGCTTTGTCAAAGAAGGTCTTTTCTTTTTTAGGCGCGCGTTTTGCGGCTTTATAAGCCTCTTTTTCCTGTTTTTCAAGTTCTTTCTGTCTGGCTTCTTCTTCCTGTTTTGCCTGTGCCGCAGACTGTTCCTGTTTCATCTTGGATGTAAGCATTTCGTAAGCCGACTCTCTGTCAACCTGGCGTTCATATTTTCCCGCAATGTTGGAAGAAGAAATTACTTTGGCGCGCGCCGCGTCGTCAATTGCGCCAAAAAGGCTCTGGGGCGGAAGTATCATGGCGCGCTCCACGATTCCCGGTTTGCCGTCCGCGTCAAGGCAGGACACAAGCGCTTCTCCGGTTGCAAGTTCGGTAATCGCCGTCTGAGTGTCAAATTTAGGGTTGGCGCGGAAAGTCTGCGCCGCGGCTTTTACAGTTTTCTGGTCAGCCGGGGTAAATGCGCGCAGCGCGTGCTGAACGCGGTTGCCAAGCTGGCCCAGTACATTCTGCGGAAGGTCGGCAGGATTCTGGGTAATGAAATAAACGCCCACCGCTTTGGAGCGGATAAGCCTTACGACCTGTTCAATTTTATCAAGCAGCACTTTTGGCGCATCGTCAAAAAGAAGGTGCGCTTCATCAAAAAAGAAAACCATTTTGGGCTTGTCCAAATCCCCGGCTTCGGGAAGTATTTCAAACAGTTCGGACAGCATCCATAAAAGGAAAGTGGAATACAAGGCAGGCGTCTGGTAAAGTTTTGCGCTGTGAAGGATATTGATAAAACCGCGGCCGTTGGGGCCGGTCTGTATCCAGTCAAAAATATCAAGTGCCGGTTCGCCGAAGAAATGCGCTCCGCCCTGGTCTTCAAGGGTAAGAAGGTTTCTAAGAATTGCGCCCGCGCTTTGTTCGGAAATATTTCCGTATTCAAGGGTGAATTCTTTTGCGTGTTCGCCTACGTACTGTATCATCGCGCGCAGGTCTTTTAAATCCAGAAGAAGCATGCCCCTGTCATCCGCAATGCGAAAAACAATGCTTAACACGCCTGACTGCGTGTCGTTCAAGC
Organism: bacterium; assembly: GCA_029565735.1. Classification (GTDB taxonomy): domain Bacteria; phylum Oederibacteriota; class PGYV01; order PGYV01; family PGYV01; genus PGYV01. Next base: position 26,481 of record JAKQNO010000105.1, on the reverse strand, counting down.
CCAGCATTCTTGAAAGAAGAATGGCGCCCATATCTGAAACCGTGGTGCGCACGGGATGGCCCGCTTCGCCGAACAGGTCCCAGAATTTTACCGGGTATGACGCGTATTCAAAACCGTCAATTTTAAGTGATTTTATTCTCTCTGCAACTTTCGGGTTTTCGGCACCTTTTGTGCAAAGGCCGGCAAGGTCGCCTTTGATATCGGCTAAAAATACAGGAACACCCATATCGCTGAATGATTCCGCCATTACTTTTAAGGTGACGGTTTTGCCTGTGCCTGTGGCGCCCGCTATAAGGCCGTGCCTGTTAGCCATTTTGGGAAGCAGATAAACCGGTACATCGCCTTTTGCCAGCCATATTTTATCTTTTTGAAACATTTTAAAACCTCCTTTAAACGCTTTGTATTAAAGTTAAAAGTCATTATATATTCACCAAAGGTAAAAGTCAAAATATATCCGTAATACAGCCGGCTGCGGGGTATATTGCTGATTAGTTTGGATAAATTCCCGCGATAAGGTATAATGTCAAAAAAATCAATATAAGGAGAGTAAATGCGGGCAGAAAACAACAGCAGGCTGATTATTATATTTGTTTTTATTCTGTCCGGCATGTATGTCTACGGATTTAATAACAGCACTGTAACATTTGCTTTAGCGGCGGCTTCTTTATTTTTGACGGCGCATTATTTTATTAAATCTGAAACCCCGGAACAGGAAAATGTGACGGATATTATTTTGAAAATTATGCTGTTTTATTCTGTGGCTGTATTTGCCGTGCATTTTATCAATATAACCGGATTTCCGGGCGATTATACAGCCGATGAAAGAAACGAGATAGTGGAGGCATATCACAGGCTGCAGGGGGAAAAGGGGTTATTTTCATATTCCAAAAGATTTGGCGCTTCCTTATTATATACCGGTACTGCGGTTGTAATGTTTTTTATGGCTGTCTTTAAGGAAAATATTGATATGCTAAGGCTTATTCCTGCAGGTATTACCGGCTGCACTGCAGTTATTGTGTACCTGGCAGGTAATGAAATTAAGGATAAAAAAACCGGAATAGCTTTTCTGTTTGCATATGCTGTGTCCGGCTGGGCGTTTTATCTTGCAAGGATGAGGCTGGAACATGTTTTTATACCGTTTTTTGTGTTCTTGGCAATACTGCTTTTTTTAAAAATGGTAAAAAAACCTTCTTTTTTAAAGATGTCAGCGGTTTGCGCGGCCTGTTTTTTTGGCGTTTTTACATATGCGTCTTTCATATTGATGGTGCCTTTGCTCATGTATATGTTTTATGAATACAGAAAAGAGACAGGCTCTAAAATTACGGCGGCGGGTATTATTTCAATGGCGGTTATTGGTGCTGTTTTTCTGGCAATTAATCTGATTAACGGAGAAACAATACAATGGGCGGCGGCGCAGGTTGCCGCGGGGGATGCCGGAACTAAAACCGGATTGCTGCAGAGGTTTGTAAATGCCTTTGAACTGTTTGTAAAACCTGTCATTACATCCAATGCGTTTATTAAAAACAGCCCGATATTGTCATTCCCGGAATTTATTCTGCTGGCATCAGGGCTGCTGCTGATGGTATTAAAATTTAAAGACAGATTTAACAGGGTGATGCTGGCAGGTTTTTTTATTGCTCTTTTAACCGTTGTTTCAGGCAAATCAATAGACCACCACTGGCGGCACATACTTGTCCTGCCGTTTATTATTATTATTTCCGGCACGTTTGTGGAGTATGCCGTTAATAAAAAAGGATTTTATCTGATTGTTCTGGCTTCCATACTGGCGGGAATAAATACGGGCTTATTCTATTTTACGGGATACGGCATTCAGAATAATAATCCCGCGGTTTATAAGGAAATATCCGCCAAAATCAATTTATTAAGCGGTAACAAAGATTGTGTGGTGCTTCATGAACCGTTCCCGTACGGCCAATATACCGCTTATTTAAGGACAAAGAGCGCATACCAAAAAAGGCTGAAAAACGGGAAAGTGTTTATTATAATACCCGCTTCGTGGAAAAAGCAGGCGGCTGAATTATTTCCGGGGAGCAGAATATATTATTTTTATGACACGAAATCTCCGCAAACAAGGGCTGTTGCCCTTGTGGAATATCAGCCTGAAACGCCTGAGGAATATGGTGAATTCATATACGTTAAGAAACAGCTTGCCAAAGCCACGATGTACATGTGGGACCTTGATTATGATAAGGTTGTGAACATACAGCCGTCTGAATTAACAAACCCGGCAGCAAGTTTCATGAACGCCGTAATGTATGTTAAGGCGGCCGAAGCGGGCCGTGTACTTAAAAATAAATAAACGATAAAATTAAAAGACGGATTTTTTATGGGTGCCTGACTTAGATTATTTGACAAATCCGGATATTATCCATACAATGTATTAATTATAAAAATTATGGAGGCAATAAAAATGGGACTGCTTAATAACTGGAAGACAGCGCTGGAAACAGGGAACCTTCCCGAAAACGCTAAGATGGACTTTGTAAGCAAATGGCTTATCCTTACAAGGGCCGAAGTTTTTTCAATGACAATCACATCCGCGCTGGTGGGCGCAATTATCGCCGCCTATGACGGAAAGATAAACTGGCTGTATCTGGCGCTGGTTATATCCGCGCTGTGCCTTGCGCACGCTTCAAACAACCTGATTAACGATTATTTTGACTATAAGCAGGGGGTTGATACCGCGGATTACCCAAGGACACAGTATTCCCCGCATCCTATAATATCCGGATTAATCACGGAAAAACAGCTTCTTGGCGCCGTACTTATATTCAGCATTCTGGAATTTATGGCAGCCGTGTACCTTTTTATCAATGTGGGATGGCAGGCAATGGCTTTCGCGGCAGCGGGATTTCTTATAAGCGTATTTTATGTGGCGCCCCCTTTAAAGCTTAAATACAGGGGCCTGGGCGAACTTGCCATTTTTTTAATCTGGGGCCCGCTGATAACGGTGGGTACTTATTTTGTAATGACCGGGCAGATGCCGGCAAAGGCGTGGCTGGCTTCAATTCCTTACGGATTGGTAGTTATGAACGTGCTTCTGGGAAAGCATCTTGATAAATTTGATGCTGATTCCAAAAAAGGTGTAAAGACCCTGCCCGTGGTTCTGGGCTGGAAAAATGCCCTTACATTTACAAGAATAAACTCCGCCATGTTCTATGTGGCTGTGGTAATGCTTGTGCTGTTTAAAATTATTTCGCCGCTGGCGCTTATATGCTTTTTTTCCGTCGGGAGGTTTAAAAAATTTATTGATATCCTTGCCACAAAAAAACCTGACGCAAAGCCCGAAGGCTTTATTAACCTGTGGCCGCTTTGGTATGTGGTGTGGGCGTTCTGGTTTAACAAACTTGCTGGCGGGCTTTTTATAACAGGCATGCTTCTGGGGCTTATACCATATTTCAGGTTCTAAATATCAGCGCCCCTGTAATCAACAATAAACGGCTCTTTAAATCCGGAAATTGAAATGCCAAGCAGCCTGACTTTTGTTGTGGCTATGTCGGTTTTATCAAGAAGGGAAACAGCGCATGCCAGCACCTCTTCCGCGTTTGCGGTGTAGTCATCCAGGGTTTGGGAGCGGGTTATTGACCTGAAGTCGTGGTATTTAAGTTTAAGGGTGACTGTCTTTGCAAGCACTTTGTTTTTTTGGGCGTAAGAGCAGATGTCATCCGCGCATTCCTTAAGGGTAAGATTTATTACGGATAAGTCGTTTGTATCTTCCATAAGGGTAATCTCGCGGCCGATTGATTTTCTTTCCCAGCTTGTTTCAACCGGCCTGTCGTCTTCGGCGCGGCAAAGCCTGTAAAAAAACTCTCCCGAACTTCCAAAATTAGATTCAAGAAACTCAAGGTTTTTTTCCCTTAAGTCCTTTCCGTTTTTTATCCCCAAAGAAAGCATTTTTTTCTCTGTCACTCTGCCCACGCCGTAAAAGCTGCCGATAGGAAGGTTGTCGATAAACTTAATTGCTTTTGACGGCGGCACCACGGTTAAGCCGTCAGGTTTTTTATAGTCAGACGCCGCTTTTGCAAGAAATTTGCAGAAAGAAACCCCTGCAGAGGCCGAAAGGCCGGTCTTTAACCGGATTTTTTCTTTTATCTCTTTTGCTATTTCTGTGGCTATGGGCATATTTTTTTTGTTAACAGTAACATCCAGAAATGCTTCGTCCAGGGAAAGGGGCTCCACAATATCCGTGTATTCATGAAAGATTTCGTGTATAAGCCGCGAAGCAGCCCTGTATTTGTCAAAATTAGGCCTTATTATCACGGCCTGCGGGCAAAGCTTTGCGGCGAAGGCCGTGGCCATTGCCGAATGAATGCCGAATTTTCTTGCTTCGTATGATGCGGCGCATACAACGCCGCGCTCGCCGGGAAGGCCGCCGACTATAACCGGCTTTCCCTTAAGGCCGGGATTATCCCTTTGTTCCACTGACGCGTAGAACGCGTCCATGTCCACGTGTATTATTTTTTTAATATCGGTGTTCATTTTTTATGCAGTGTAAAAAAGCCGCTCATCTCTTCAAATGCCCGGCCTTCGAATATATTCACGTCAGCGTGCTTTGTATTTTCAAGGCGCACGAAAGTTTTTGTTTTTGAGCCGGCGGCATTAAAAAGTTTTTCGGAAATCCGTATCGGAAACAGGTCATCCTGTTCGCCGTGTATTATAATAAGAGGGGAGGTAAATTTTTTAATATTGTCAATCGGCTGGCCCGGCCTTGCCACAAGGTCGTCTGACGCGTTTAGTTTTATGATATCCTTAAAGGGCCATACAAGGCTTTCTGTCATTAAAGGCACCGCTTCTTTGGCGCTTGTAAAAGGCGCTTCCATAATAATACCTGCCGGGCTTCTTTGCGCTCCCACAGCAGTGCAGGGGACGGTGCCAAGCGACTGGCTGAAAATAAAAAGTCTGTTTATTTTATCCTTATATTTTTCCGAAACAAAATCGTATATGGCAAGGCCATCCTGCGGAAGGTTGTCAAAACTCAGCCTGCCTTTGCTTTTGCCGTAACCGCGGTAATCAAAACATATAACGTTAAATTTATGCGCGGCTGCCATAAAGAAAAGGCGTTTTGCGGATTCTTTCACGCTTTCCATATTGCCGTAGAAGTAGATTAAGTAATCCTTTGAAGGCGGATTTTCTATGATTATGCCGGTAAGTTTTGTGCCGTCAAAAGAGTTAAAGCTTATCTCCCGGGCATTAAGGCCGGATACGGTTTCTGCGGGCAGGTCAGTATACTGTTCGGGATAAAAGAACCACTGCTCTGACAGGGTCACGCAGGAAACCGGCAGAAGGGCAAGGAACAGTATTAAAGGAAGTAAACGGGTATTTTTAATCTTCATATCTTTCCTTTTTTATGGCGTGCCCGGAGGGATTCGAACCCCCGACCCGCAGCTTAGAAGGCTGCTGCTCTATCCAACTGAGCTACGGGCACGCTTGAATCAGTGCCTGGCCTAAATCAAAATTAAATGGTCGGGGCGACTGGATTTGAACCAGCGACCCCCTGCTCCCAAGGCAGGTGCGCTAGCCAGCTGCGCTACGCCCCGACTATTCAACAAAATATTATCATATAAGGAGGTAGTGTACCAGGCGATTATCATAAAAAGCAAACCTCATAAATCGCCAGGTGCTACGCCCCGACTATTCAACCAAAAAATTATCATATCAGGGAGAAAGTGTACCTGATAAGTATCATAACTTTTTTCCTCATTTTTTATCAGGTGCTACGCCCCGACTATTCAACGGGAATTATAACAGGAAAACAGTTTAATTACTATAAATGCACAAAAAATACCGTGATGAAAAATATAGCAAAATACAGGATAACCGTCAACCAATATTAATAATTGTCTTATATTTACCCGGTTTTGTGATATACTTTTTTCCATACAACAGTACTGTTTGCGCCCGTTTCAGGCAAAGCCTGAAGAAACGTAAGGTAGATGAAACTTTGATTTTCGTATGCTCGCGTTAAGCTCGCATAACGTTTTAGCTCAGTTATAGAAGGCCGCGGAAGGCTTACCTTCCATGCGGCGGTATTATTTGCGCCCGTAGCTCAGTGGATTAGAGCATTGGCCTCCGAAGCCATGTGCGTTGGTTCGATTCCAACCGGGCGCACCATAAAAATATTACTTCCTTAAAAATCTCACCTGTCCCTTGCTTTTCGCGTTTTGGCGGATATAATTATTCATAAGGGGCAAAAACTAAAATCTACGGGGATACAATAATGTCATACGCGAATGTGATGATTTTGGAAACAGAACAGAAGGTAAGGATACGCGTCACTTCTTTGGACAAACCGCAAATCCCCGAAAAAACAGAAAAAGAATGGATTTTAATGCTGAATGATGCCGCTGCAAAACTTAAAATCTCTGCCGCTATTATTACAAAAGTAGGGCAGAAAGATATTGAAGTTTTTGCGGAAAGCACAAATAAGGGTAATCCGTATGAACCAAAGGCGAAAATCGCGCTTGGAACGGGCTTGTACTGCGAAACAGTGCTTGCAAGAAACAGGGAACTGGCAGTTTCCAACGCGAAAACACATCCGCATTGGAAAGCAAATTCGGAAGCAAAAAACGAAATGATTTCTTATTACGGGCTGCCCATAAAGTGGCCTGACGGGGAATTTTTTGGGACGGTGTGCATACTTGATAAAAAGCCCATGTTCCTCTCGTCTGAAATAAAAAGAATAACTGCGGAATGCCGGATTGAAGCGGAAAAAAGCCTTGCCTGCCTTACTGACGATTTACGCGCGCAGTAAAGCTACCTGTATTTTCTTTTTTTGCCCCTGTCTTTCATATTGCTGCTGGAAAACACTATATTTGAAGAGGAACCCGGAAGAGGTACATTAAATTTTTCCGTATTCACGGTGGGGTGATTGGAAAGGGGTATGGTGGAGCGTATTATTTTTTCTATCCCTTTAACATCGCTGCCCTGGTCAGGCGTGGCAAGCGATATGGCATGGCCCTTACGGCCGGCCCTGCCTGTCCTTCCTATACGGTGGACGTAATTGCTTGGGTCGTCCGGAAGGTCGTAGTTTATAACCAGTTCTATTCCGGTTACGTCAATTCCTCGCGCCGCTATATCGGTAGCGACAAGCACGCGGTAGCGCCCGGTTTTAAACCCGTTTAGAGCGTCCTTGCGCTGGCCCATAGAGCGGTCTGAATGTATTTCCGCCGCGGATACCCCTGAATTCCTTAAACTGCGGGTGACTTTTGCCGCGCCGCGTTTTGTGCGGGTAAACAGCAAAACAGAGCCTGTGTATTGTTTTAATATTTCGTTTAATATTGTAAGTTTAAGTTCGGCGCGTACGACAAAAATTTCCTGTGAAACAAGCTCCGCTGTGGTGCCCTGCGGGGCAAGCTCCGTACGCACCGGAAGCTTCATATTTGTGGAAGCAATTCTGACAATGTCAGAAGGCATGGTGGCGGAAAAAAGCATTGTCTGCCTTTCTTTTGGAACTTCGCGCAGTATCCTGTTAATCTGCGGCATAAAGCCCATATCCAGCATGCGGTCCGCTTCGTCAAGCACAAGTATGCGTACGTCGTTTAATTTTATGTTTTTCTGCTGCATGTGGTCAAGCAGCCTGCCGGGAGTTGCAATTATGATTCGCGGGGAGGATTTTAAGCCGACTATTTGTGTGTGCATGGACTGGCCGCCTATTAATACAACGCTTTTCATTTTGAAAGCCGGCGTAAGTTTTACAATTGTTTCGCTTACCTGAAGCGCAAGCTCCCTGGTTGGAACCACGATTAAGCCGCGGCCTTCTGCCTGGGCAAGCCTTTGAACCATGGGGATGCCGAAAGCAAGCGTTTTGCCTGTTCCTGTCTGGGCAATTCCTATTATATCCTTGCCTTCGACGCCTATTGGGATGCCTTTTTTTTGTATTGGCGTGGGAACGGTAAACTTTAATTTTGCCAGAATATCAAGTATGCCGGGCGCAATGCCAAGTCCTGAAAAACCTTCATTTTCATTTATCATATTTTTATTGTATCATTAATAAGGAAAGAATGCCAAATATATAATTTGCGGAGGCGGGATAATGGATATTTCAAAATATTTTAAAGCGCACGAAGCGGCAGTAAAAGAAGCGCTTTTAAATGGCAATAATACAGACTGGCAGGGGATGCTGCAGATTCACGCGGAAAAGACCGCGCAGATTCAGCGCGAACGGCTTATTCATCTTATGGTCACGCTTTCGTTTGGAATAGCGCTTTTTGTATGCGTGGGCGTCGCGTCTTTTAGACCTGATATTTGGCTGTTCGCGGCGATATTTCTGCTTCTGGTACTGCTTGTCCCGTATGTGGCGCATTATTTTTTTCTGGAAAACACAACCCAGCGCTGGTACGTGCTTGGGGATAAAATAAGGGAGAGGGTAAAAAAATAAGGATTAGTTGCAGGAAAAATAATGGTGGGCAATCGGGGATTCGAACCCCGGACCAACTGATTAAGAGTCAGCTGCTCTACCAACTGAGCTAATTGCCCACAGCATTAAAAGCAGGGTTAATACTACAATAATTTGTATGCGTTGTAAACCTTATTATAATTTTGGGGCGGGTGACGGGATTCGAACCCGCGACCCCCAGGGCCACATCCTGGTGCTCTAACCAACTGAGCTACACTCGCCACATTACCAAATAAAAGACCGCAAAAACAAAGTATATTGTTTATACCAAAATAAGGGTTGTATTTCAAGTGTTTTTGCGTCGTCAGGTAAATTTGGCAACCAATTTCCCCATATAGACAAACGCATTAAATACATATATAATATGGATAATTATGAAAAAAGAGACAAAAGCCGTAAAAAAAGAAAAAAAGCAGACATTTCACAGGCGGGCGGTCATATTGATAGGCCTTCTGGCTACAATACTGTCCGTTTCCATAACAAGGACCGGTTTTTTTGAAGGCCTTGAAAACAAATCAATAGACTGGCGCTTTAAGGAACGCGGCGTTATCGCGCCCACGGCTCCGGTTGTTATTGTCGCCATAGATGACGCGTCGTTTTCCGAAATGCCTGAAAGATGGGTGTGGCCAAGGAATTTTTACGCGCAGTTAATTTCCAATTTAAAATCATGGGGCGCCAAAGCAATAGCGTTCGACGTGGTGTATTCCGAACCCACGGCAAGAAATCCCAAAGAGGACGCCGAATTTGCCAAAGCCGTGGAAAAGGCCGGCAATGTGGTTCTTGGTATGGCTATAATATATGAAGAGACAAAGATAGGGCCAAAAACAACAAAGGTCTTTCCCATACCGCAGCTTAACGAAGCCGCGTACGCTTCAGGAATTGTCCACCATCCTTTTGACAGGGATTCAAGCATAAGGCACAGCCACCTTGTCAAGGTTGAAACCGAAAATAAACAAAAATACCTCTCGCTTTCAATGGAAGCCCTTGGCCTTTATAAAGGGCTGCGCAGGGAAAAACTTGAAATAATGGAAAAGGAAAATATGATTAAATGGGGCGACATACTTTCCCCCAACCAGATAATAATAAATTACGCCGGCCCGGCAGGCACTTTTACCACTGTGCCGTTTTATCAGGCGTATTACGGCAAAGATATTAAGAAGAATATGTTTAAAGACAAGATTGTGCTTGTGGGTTCCACCGCGGACATACTTCACGATGTATTTTCAACTCCGTTTTCCGAATCAGGTTATTCAATGCCGGGTGTGGAAATACACGCCAACGTGATTAACACGCTTTACAACAATTCAATGATGAAGCGCATGGATTCCTTAAGCAGCCTTGGTTTGCTTCTGGCAATAGGCATTTTCACAAGCTTTTTGATATTCAGCATAAAAACCCTGCGCGGGCTTATAGTGGTGTTTGTGGAGGTCATAGCATTTATATTCCTTTCACGATACCTGTTTGACGCGCACAATTACATAATTGACCTTGTGAACCCGTTGTTTACTATGGTTTTGTGTTATTCCAGCATAAGCGTTTATAAGGTCGCGGTTGAAGAAAAGGAAAACCGCAAACTTAAAAGTATTTTTTCAAGATACGTTTCCAAACCGCTTGTGGATGAAATACTTAAAAAGCAGGAAATAAAGCTTGGCGGGGAAGTAAAAGAAGTGTCCGTGCTTTTTTCGGATATCCGCGGATTTACGGCGATGTCCGAAAAGATGAATCCCGAAGATGTGCTTGGCGTGCTTAATGAATACTTAACAGCGATGACGGATATTGTATTTGAAAACGGCGGCACGCTGGATAAATTCATAGGCGACGCGGTTATGGCTGTTTTTGGCTCCCCCCTGTATGACAAGGACCACGCCATTAAAGCGGTAAAAACCGGCTGGATGATGCAGAAAAAACTTGATGAACTTAATGTTAAATGGGCAGAAGAAGGAAAAAGCAGCCTTAAAATAGGCATAGGCGTCAACAGCGGAAAAGTGGTTGCGGGAAACATGGGGTCGTTAAGAAGGATGGAATATACAGTCATTGGGGATACCGTTAACCTTGCGTCAAGGCTTGAAAGTCTTAACAAAGAACTTTCCACTTCTTTCCTGATAAGCGAGGATACTTACGCGCTTGTAAAAGACAGGATAAAAGCTAAAAGGTACACGGACATAAAGATAAAAGGCAAGGAAGAACGCCTTGCCGTCTATGAAGTCCTTGAAGTTCTGTAAATAAAAGAAATACCGGAGGAAATGATGAAAAAAATTATTCTTGCTGTTTTTATTTTATCCGCGGCAGTTTCTGTTTTTGCCGCCAAAGAGGGTATGCTTATACCCTACGGGCCGGGAGTTTTTAACGGCGCGGAAGAGGCGTTTGTAAATACGCGAGTATCGTATTCCGCGGGCGCGGGCGACAGGATTTATTCCGACGCTTCCGCATTTGCAATATACATAAAGAACGGCGGATGTGTAAGGTGCGCGGCGGGAAGCGAAGTGAAATACAGAAAAGGTTCTTATGCATCAAAAAGCAGCTACACTGCCATGGAAGTAAAAAAAGGCAGGTGTTATTTTAATACCGGTTATGTGCCGGGGGCAAGGCTTGAAATAAACGCCGGGGACCTTGTATACGAAACAGGGGAAGCGGTGTTTATGGCTGACGCGGACAACAATCAGGGCAGGCTTTATTACGGTGCGGGCATTTATTATGGAAGGCAGAAACAGATGGAAAACCTAAAACCGCAGCCGCCTGAAATTAACAAAGATGTTGAAAGTGATTTTTTTGACATTCTTAATTTTTCCCAGGACAGGGTGTCTTTGTCGGTAACCGTATCCGGGCAGGGCGAGCTGCCGGCTAAAGCGTTAGAAGTTATAAAAGCCGGGCTTTCCGCGGAATATTCAGTTGAATATGATGAAAGCGCGGATGAGTTAACGGCAGCTTTAAATATCAGCGCTGAAGGCAGCTGCGTGGCGATAACAGGCACTGTTAAGGATTCCGGCGGCAATATAGTGAAAATTCTGGATATCAAAGAGTGCGCGCGAAACGCGGAAATATCGGACAGGATTTTTATAAAGGCGTATATAGCGGCTGTTAATGACATTATAAACGCCGCCCAGGGCCGGGTTAAGAAATACATGGAAGAGGGAAAAACCGTAATAATAGAAGGGGATTTTGGCGAAGAAGCAAAGATTGCGGCTGTAAAAGAGTTAATATTAAACGCGCCGGGCGTTATATCGGCCGAAGAAAAGGTATTTTACGGGAAAAAGGCGGTTTATACGGTAAAATGCCGAAATTCCGGCAGTGTTTTGGCCCTTTATCTTGAGGGGAAAAATGCCGAAAACGGCAATATTACCGTTTGGAATTCGGGTAAAAATATAGTAAAATTAAAGTTCCGGTAGTATTCGGAATATTGTATTTTTTGGTTAAAATGCGAGGATGGCGGAATTGGCAGACGCGCCAGACTTAGGATCTGGTCCTTTGGGTGTGGGTTCAAGTCCCTCTCCTCGCACCAAAAATACTTTCTTTGCGGATCGTATTCCGCAAAGAAAGTATTTTTGCACAGAGCGAAATGCGAAGCATTGAGCGCGTGCTTCCTTATAGTGTATTTTGCGGTTAATACTCCGCAAAGAAGAAAGCAGTATGAAGTACGCGCTTAACGCTTTGCGTTAAGCTTTGTACACTTGATATTTACCTGCGGTGAATGTTCCGCAGGTAAATATCAAGTGGAATCGCCCGCTTCACGCTGACGCGTTGCGCTTGGCGTGAATATTTTCTATTTGAGATAATGGTCTCAAACAGAAAATATTCAGAAACAATCACATTGTTTCTAATAACAAGGAGGAAATACGTAATGGAATGGAAAGTAAAAGATGAAAGTAAATGCAAGAAGGTAATTGAAGTAAATGTGGATAAAAACGCGGTTAAAGAGACGTATGACAAGATTTTTAATAACTTTAAACAGAACGCTTCAATAGAAGGTTTCAGGAAGGGAAAAGCGCCGGAACACATGATAAAGTCGCGCTACCTTGACAGCATTCATGAAGAGGTAATAAAAGAAGTTGTGCCTTCCGCTTACCAGAACGTGATGAAAGAGCTTAAGCTTCACGTGGTCACTTATCCCGCGCTTTCCGACGTTAAATACACAACGCCGGAAAAAGACGAAGTGGAATTCAAAATTATCGTTGAAGTCAACCCTGAATTTGAACTTGCAGATTACGGCAAACTGAAAATTGACGTTAAAAAATTCAACGGCGTGAAAGAAGAAGACGTTGAAAAGGAAATTAAACGCATCAGGCAGTACCGCGGTACTTTAAAACAGGTTGAAAAAGAAAAGGTTGAAGAGGGCGACTTTGCAGAAGTTTCAATGTCCGCGTTTGTTGACAATAAGGCGGACGCTTCGCTTACGACCGATTCCCAGCTTATTCAGATAGGCGCCGGCGGTTTTTTAAAGGAACTTGAAGACGGCATTAAAGGGATGAAACTTGGACAGGAAAAAGACATCGCTTTTGTATTCCCGGCGGATTATTTCAACAAAAGGTACGCGGGAAAAAGCGCGGAATTCAAAGTTAAGGTTAACGCGATTAAGGTTCTGGAACTTCCGGAATTTAACGATGAATTCGCGAAAAATATGGCCGGCATGCAGAGCGCCGATGAACTGAAAAAAGCGCTTAAGGAAGAACTTGAAAAACGCGCTCAGTCCGAAGTGCGCCAGCACAATACCGCTGAAGTATTAAAAAAGCTTGCGGACCAGAATCAGTTTGAAGTGCCCGAAGGCCTTGTGCAGCAGGAACTTGACAATATCCTGTCGCGCTATGAAAACGCGATGAAACAGCAGGGCATATCCATTGAAAAGATGGGGCTTTCAAAGGAAGAATTAAGGAGCCGCAACAGGAAACAGGCTGAAGAAAATATAAGGGTTATGTACATCCTGCAGAAGATAGCGGAGAAGGAAAAAATAGAGATAACAGACGCGGACGTGGAAACCGAAATAAGAAAAATTGCCGCTGACATCAAACAGGATCCTGAAGCTATGATAAAGCAGGCAAAGGCGCAGGATAACTGGGACGCTTTAAGGGCAAAACTTACGGAAGACAAAGTACTTGATAAAATGTTTGAAATTTCAGGCGCGAAATAACATGGCGCCGGCAAAAAAGGGGGCGGAAATAATGAGCCTGATACCTATGGTAGTGGAACAGAGCGACAGGGGGGAACGCGCGTTTGATATTTATTCAAGGCTGTTAAAGGAAAGGATTATTTTCCTTGGCACGCCCATTGACGACGATGTTGCAAACCTTATCATCGCGCAGCTGCTTTTTCTGGAAGGCGAAGACAGCAAAAAAGATATTTCGCTGTACATAAACAGCCCGGGCGGCGTGGTGACAGCCGGCCTTGCCATTTATGACACCATGCAGTTTATAAAATCGCCGGTTTCCACGATATGCGTGGGCCAGGCGGCAAGCATGGGCGCCGTGCTTTTAACGGCGGGGGCGACAGGCAAACGCTATGCCCTTCCCAACGCGCGCGTGCTTATTCATCAGCCGCTTGGCGGGGTTCAGGGCCAGGCGTCTGAAATAGAAATTCACGCCAAGGAAATATTAAAGACCAAAAAGAGATTAAGCGAGATTCTGGCAAAACACACGGGCCAGAAGCTAAGCAAAATAGAAAAAGACACTGACAGGGATTATTACATGAGCGCGCAGGAAGCAAAAGAATACGGGCTTGTGGATGAAGTAATGGAAAGAAAGACAGTATAAAAGGCGGGTAAATAATGATAACGTGTTCGTTCTGCGGAAGGACCGAAAAAGAGTGCGGTAAAATGGTTGCCGGCGGCGATGCCGTGCTGTGCAGGGAGTGTTCGGCCCGGCTTAATCAGATATTTGAACAAAGCGCTTCGGCGGGCAAGAAAGCCCCGGCTTCACTGCCGTCGCCCAAAGAGATAAAAGCAAAACTTGATGAATACGTAATTTCACAGGACAGGGCGAAAAAAATCCTTGCTGTCGCGGTTTATAACCATTACAACAGGATTTATAAAGGCGGCGGCGAAGGCGCGGAGCTGCAGAAAAGCAATATTTTAATGGCAGGCCCCACCGGTTCCGGAAAGACGCTGCTGGCCGAAACGCTGGCGCGAATTCTTCACGTGCCATTTGCAATTGCCGATGCCACAACTTTAACCGAAGCCGGCTACGTGGGCGAGGACGTGGAAAATATCCTGTTAAGGCTTATAGAAAACGCGGATTTTAACATAGCGGAAGCCGAACGCGGGATTGTGTACATAGATGAAATAGACAAAATAGCAAAAAAGGCGGAAAACCTTTCCGTAACGCGCGACGTTTCAGGGGAAGGCGTGCAGCAGGCCCTTTTAAAAATTATTGAAGGCACAGTTGCCAATGTGCCGCCCAAAGGCGGGCGCAAGCACCCGCACCAGGAATTTCTTAAGATAAACACAAAGAATATCCTTTTTATATGCGGCGGCGCTTTTGTCGGGCTGGATTCAATCATCAGAAAAAGAATAAACAAAAAAAGTTACGGGTACGGCAGGGACGGCGCGGAAAAGCACGATGTTACAAAATACGGCGCGCTTTCGCAGGTTCTTCCTGCGGACCTTATCAAATTTGGAATCATTCCTGAATTTATAGGAAGGGTGCCTGTGGTGGCGGCGCTGTCGGAGCTTACCAAAGAGGACCTTGTCAGGGTTTTAAAGGAGCCTAAAAATTCCATAATTTCCCAGTACGAAAAAATGCTTAAGCTTGAAGGCGTTAAATTTGTATTCACGGATGAAGCCGCCGAAGCCGTGGCTGAAGAAACAATAAAAAAGGAAATAGGCGCAAGGGGGCTGCGCTCCATCATAGAAAACATCATGATGGACATAATGTACGAAGTGCCTTCCATGAAGGATGTAAAAAAAGTTGTAATTGACGGGGATATAGTAACAGGGGAAAAAGACAGGCTGGACGCGATAGTAAGGGAAAAAACAGCATAGGGGAGAGATAAATATGGCAGACAATGACGAAACGACAGCCGGCGAACCGATAAAAGACAAAAAAGTTCCGCTTCTGGCTTTAAGGGACCTTGTAATATTTCCGAATATGGTAATTCCGCTTTTTGTGGGCAGGGAAAAATCCATCAAAGCCCTTGAATCTGCCATGGAAAAAGACAGGATAATTCTTCTTGTGGCGCAGAAAGACGCGCGCACGGACGACCCGGGCAAGGATGATATTTACGAAACAGGGACACTCTCTGAAATACTTCAGATTTTAAAACTTCCGGACGGCGCCATAAGGGTGCTTGTGGAAGGGCTTTCAAGGGTAAGAATAAAAAAGTACACGATGGATGAGCCGTTCTTTGAAGTTGAAATAGAAGAGCTTCCCGAAAACAACACTGTTAACAAGGAAATAGAGGCGCTTATGCGCCTGACGCTGGAAGAATTCCAGAAGCACGTTAAGATGAACAAAAAAATTCCGCCGGAAACCATAATGTCGGTCGCGGATATAGAAAGCCCGGGAAGGCTTGCGGATGTCATGTCAGCGCACATCGCCTTAAAGCACGAGGAAAAGCAGGATGTGTTAAACACCCTTGACCCGGCTGAAAGGCTTCATAAGCTGTCCGTTATCCTGAAAAGGGAAAATGAAATTCTTGAGATAGAAAAAAAGATTCAGGGCAAGGTAAAAAGCCAGCTTGAAAAAAGCCAGCGCGAATATTACCTGTCAGAGCAGTTAAAAGCGATACAGAAAGAGCTTGGGAAAGGCGACAGTTCCTACAACGAAACAGAAGAGTTAAAGGAAAAAATAGCAAAAGCGGGAATGCCCAAAGACGCCGAAGAAAAGGCGTTAAAGGAACTGGACAGGCTTGAAAAAATGATGCCTATGTCCGCAGAGGCAACCGTGATAAGGACATACCTTGACTGGCTTATAGGTATTCCGTGGAAAACCAAAACAAAAGAAAAACTTGATATCAAAGAAGTTCAGAAAATTTTAGACGAGGACCATTACGGCCTTGAAAAACCCAAGGAAAGGATTGTTGAATACCTTGCGGTAAAAAAGAACGTAAAAGGCACGGTGCACGAGCCCATTATCTGTTTTGTAGGGCCGCCCGGCGTCGGAAAGACGTCGCTTGCCCGTTCAATCGCGCGCGCGCAGGGAAGGAACTTTGTCCGCGTATCGCTTGGCGGGGTCCGCGACGAAGCTGAAATCCGCGGACACAGAAGGACATATATCGGCGCAATGCCGGGCCGCATAATACAGTCAATAAGAAAAGCCAAATCAAAAAATCCGGTATTCCTGCTTGATGAAATAGATAAGATGAGTTCTGATTTCAGGGGAGACCCGGCTGCGGCAATGCTGGAAGTTTTAGACCCGGAGCAGAACAATACTTTTATGGACCATTATCTGGACACAGAATTTGACCTGTCTGACGTAATGTTTATAACTACGGCAAACACGCTTTACGGAATACCGCTGCCGCTTCAGGACAGGATGGAAGTCATAGAAATAAACAGTTATACAGCGCTGGAAAAAACAAAAATCGCCCAAAAATACCTTGTCCCAAAACAGATGAAGCAGCACGGCCTTACGGATAAAGACGCGGATTTTACGGAAGAGAGCCTTAATTTTATAGTGCTTAACCATACAAGGGAAGCAGGCGTAAGAAACCTTGAAAGGGAAATAAAAACTGTCTGCAGAAAAATAGCAAAGGAAAAAGTTTCTGACCCGAAGAAATTTAAAAAAATAACGGTTGCCCAGGATAATTTACAGAAATATCTTGGCGCGCCAAAGTTTCTTGATGTGCCCACAAAAAACGTCAACGGAACGGGTATTTCAACCGGCCTTGCGTGGACGGAATTCGGCGGCGACGTGCTTGTGATTGAAGTAAGCGTGGTAAAAGGCAAGGGCGGGCTTATGCTGACAGGAAAGCTTGGCGATGTAATGAAAGAATCCGCGCAGGCGGCGTTAAGTTTTACCAGGTCACGCGCGGGCCATCTTGGCATAAAGGAAGAGGTATTCGGAAAATCAGACATTCACATTCACGTGCCTGAAGGCGCCATACCGAAAGACGGCCCGTCAGCCGGTATTACCATGGCCACGGCTTTAATTTCCGCGTTTACGGGAAGGCCGGTAAAACAGGACCTTGCAATGACAGGCGAAATAACGTTAAGGGGAAGGGTGCTGCCGATAGGCGGCCTTAAAGAAAAGACCCTTGCGGCCTTAAGAAACGGCGTGAAAGAAGTTGTGGTGCCGGATTATAACAGAAAAGATTATGACGAGCTGCCGGCATACGTGAAAGAAGGGCTTAAATTTCACTTTGTAAAAACAATGGACGAAGTCATAAAACTTGCGCTTGAATCAAAAAGCGCGGGCATTGCCATAAAAAAGAAGAAAACCGGCAAGAAAAGGTGACATGAGAAAATACGTTTTTAAAAAAGCATGGAAAAGGGCGGTAATGGCGGCAATGGATGCCGTGGGTTCCGCCCTTTTTTATTTCTATAAAATGGTCAGGAAAAAAGGTAAAAGCAAAAGGATACTTGTGGTAAGGCTTGACCAGCTTGGCGACATGATACAGGCCTTGCCGTTTTTTTCGGAATTAAGAAGGCAGAACAGCGGGTATGAAATACACGCGCTTTGCGTAAAAGACTGCGCTTTTTTGCTAAAAAACAACCCCGATGTTGACGCGGTACACGAAATGTCACGGTCGTGGTTCTACCCGGAAAGAAAACGCAGCGCCAAAGAACTTGAAGAAACAGCCGCAAAGTTAAGAAAACTTGAATTTGAAAAAGCGTATGACCTGCGCGGAGACATTAGAAATATCAACTATCTTGTGCGCATCAATGCCGGCAGCATATACGGTTACGGCTGCGCCGGCGGCGGTTTTATGCTGGATAAAGAGTACCCGTATGACAGGGATATGCATGAAATTGACAAAAATTTAAGGTTATTGAATTCAAAAGCGCCGGATACTTTAAGGATGGATTTTTACTGTTCGCAGGCGGATATTGACGCCGCGGCGGGGATAATAAATAAAAACGCGGCACAACAGGCAAGGCGGATAATAGTGCACCCTTTCACGCGCGCGGCTTCCAAAATGTGGGGGCTTGAAAAATTTAACGCTCTTATTCAGCGCATCGCGGATGCCGGCAATACAAAGGTGTTTGTGGTAGGAGGGAAAGATGACGTAAGGCTCGCCGGTAAAATACGGTTTTCCGAAAACGTCATAAACTGTATAGGAGAGCTTCCGCTTGGCGTGACCATAGCGCTTATAAAACAGTGCGGTATTTTTGTCGGCAATGATTCCGGGCCGCAGTACTTTGCGGCCTATTCCGGATTAAAAACATGCGTGATATACGGGTATACCGTAAACTATAAAAGATGGATGCCGAAAATACCGGCTGTGAATATGGCTGATATAAGCGTCCCTGTTGAATGCGGGCCGTGCGAAAAATCGGTATGTGATAATAAAGCAGGGCATAAGTGCATGGAATTGATAACAGTTGATATGGTCTGGGACAGGATAAAAGGCTGGTTTTAATGTTTTATATTTTCTAACGTAGAGACGCACCATGGTGCGTCTAAGGTTTCAGAAAGTGTTTTTAACGGCAAAAATAAAATATCAGGCAGAAACAACTGTGAAAGGTTTACAAATGGACATTAAAGAAATAAAAAAAGTGCTTGTCATTAAACTGTGCTGCATAGGCGACATAATACAAGCCACCCCCTCTCTGCGCGCGCTGAAAGAAGCGGGATACGAAGTCCATTTTCTCTGCATAAAATGGGTGTCTGATCTTGTTGACATGGTGCCGTTTATTGACAGAAAATACGTTGTTGAATCGCAGTCGGCGTCTGAGATGTTAAAGATTATTCCCGCTTTAAGGCGCGAAAAATACGATATGATAATAAACTTTCACAGGGATATTAAGTCCAATATTTTCGCCGCTGTTCTTGGCGCTAAATACCGCGCCGGTTTTAACTGGAATAATAAAGGCGTTTTTCTTACACATAAGTGTGAATTTGACCCTTCGCAGCATGAAGCTTTAAGGTATTTATCCGTGGTAAAAACAGCAGGATTTAAAGTGAATGAAGACCACACCCAAATAAACGCCCCTGAAAATACAGGGATTAATTTAAACCTTGCAGCCGGATTAAAAGCAGGGCTTTTTCCGGGCGGCGGCAAGAATCCCGGCACTGTAATGGTGACCAAAAGGTGGCCGGTTTCAAAATTTGCCGCGCTGATTGATATGCTTAAAGAAAAAAACATAACGCCTTATATACTTGGCGGGGAAATAGATACTGACGTGGCGGAAGAAATAATTAAGTTAAGGCCGGATGTAAAGTTCTTAAAGACAGCTGATTTAAAGCAGCTGGCTTATGTCATATCAAAAATGGATGTTTTTGTTGCGGGCGATACGGGCCCCCTGCATATGGCAGCCGCGCTTGGCGTAAAGACGATAGGCCTTTTTGGCCCTTCATCCGCGGACCTTGTGGGAGTAAGGGGAAAGAACAGCGTCAATATCTGGCAGAGAGAAAAGTGTTCCCCCTGTTATATTCCGGAAACGGTGCATAAAAGGGAATTTTTAAAATGCACGGATAATATCTGCATGAAAAACATATCCGCGGAAACTGTCTTCGCGGTAATAACAAAAATTTTACAAAAAGGCGAAAAATGAAGGCTGCTGTAATACACGACTGGCTTACAGGAATGCGCGGCGGCGAAGCCGTGCTTGAAGCGATACTTGACATATTTCCGGACGCGGAAATATTTACACTTGTATGCGACAGTAATGCCATATCCGAAAAAATCAAAAAGCACAAAATACACACGTCTTTTCTGCAGAAAATACCCGGGGTGTTTAAATCTTACAGAAACTTTCTTCCTTTATTTCCGGCGGCCATTGAAAGCTTTAATTTAAAGGGTTATGACGTAATAATTTCATCCAGCCACTGTGTTGCAAAAAGCGTAAAGCACGGCAAAAACATCAAAAATTTCTGCTATTGCCACACGCCCATGCGGTACGCGTGGGACCAGTTTAATAATTACTTTTCCAAAGAAAAAAACGGAGCGTTAAAGTTTGCGCTGATTTCGGCAATAATGCCCCATTTAAGAAGGTGGGACGCGAAAACCGCGGGAAGGGTCAGCCGTTATATTGCCAATTCAAACCATGTAAGAAAACGCATAGAAAAATATTATAACGCGCAAGCGGACGTAATTTATCCTCCTGTGGACACAGATTACTATACTGTTAACCCCGCGCAGAGGCGGGAGAATTTTTATCTTGCTGTATCGGCGCTTACGGAGTATAAAAAAATAGATTTTCTTGTTGAGGCTTTTTTAAAAATGCCTAAAGAGCACCTTGTGGTAATAGGAACCGGACCCATGTTGGAGCAGCTTGAAAAAAAGGCTGCGGGCAATAAAAATATTCATTTTCTGGGAAAGGTTCCAAAAGATATCATAAAGGACGCTTATCAGAGGGCGAAGGTATTTTTATTCCCCGGTGAAGAGGACTTTGGAATAACCAACGCGGAAGCGCAGGCGTGCGGAACGCCGGTTCTTGCATATAATGTCGGCGGAGCCACGGAAGTTGTCATACCCGGCGAAACAGGGGAATTCTTTGACGGCACCACGGAGGACTTTATCAAAAAACTTGATATAATGCGCGGTAAAATATATGATGTTAATAAAATAAGGTCAAACGCCTTAAGGTTTTCAAAGGAAAGTTTTGACGCCAACTTAAGAAAATTTTTAAAGGACAACGGAGTTAACGCCTGATGGACAAAAAAAAGGTGCTGTTTTTTTCCAAGATATTGCTGCTTACCGGTGATGTAATATGTTTTTGCGGGACGTTTCTGCTGGCATATTACCTTAGATTTTACCTTCAGCTGGTGCCGTTAAGGCATCCGGTGCCGCCATTAATGCACTACATTCACGCGCTGCCTTTTATAGCGCTTATTGTGGCGCTGGCTTTTAATTACGCCGGGCTTTATTTTTTAAGGGCCGGCAGGTCTCGTTTTGACGAACTTACATCGGTATTTGCCGCGTCAGCCGCGGCTTTCGGCGTTATGCTTGCCATAACTTTCTTTTTAAGGGAAATATCATATTCAAGGGTTGTAATGCTTTACAGTATGGGGCTTGGAATAGCCGCGGCTTTCCTGTGGCGGCTTATATTCAGGGTAATATATAACACATTAAACCGCAGGGGTTATTTAACTCAGGGTATCCTTATAGTAGGCGCGGGCGATATATCGGGAAATATGATAGAAAGGATTAACTGGCACCCGGAGATGGGCTATAAAATATTGGGCTGCGTGACGGACAAGGTAAAAAAAGGCAAAAAGTTTAAGGATACGGCTGTACTTGGAAAGGTTAAGGAACTGGATAAAATAATTAAAAAAATAAAACCCGATGAAGTGTTTGTCGGGCTGCCTGATTACAACAGGCGCGACATTGCGGATACAATTCTTGCCAATGAAGGCGTAAAATTTATGATTGCAACTGACATTCTTGGAATAATCACCAAAAATATTGATTACGGGGAGATAAACGGCATACCCGTGTTTACGGTAAAAGAGCTGCCTTTAAATTTAAGGGTGAACAGGGTTATAAAAAGGACAATGGATATTATTGTTTCCGGAGGCGGGCTTCTTATACTCCTGCCGCTTTTTGCCGCGGCTGCTGTGCTTATAAAGTTAAGTTCTCCGGGCCCGGTGTTTTACAGGCAGGACAGGGTGGGGCGCGATAATAAGATTTTCCGGATGTATAAGTTCAGGTCCATGAAGATGGACGCGGAAAAAGCAACAGGGCCGGTTTGGGCAAAAGAAAATGACGACAGGCGCACGGCAATAGGCACGTTTTTAAGAAAATCCAGTATTGACGAGCTTCCTCAGCTGATTAATGTTTTAAAAGGCGATATGAGCATAGTGGGTCCGCGTCCCGAGCGCCCGCACTTTGTTGAAAAGTTTAAAAATGAAATTCCGCGCTATATAGAAAGGCACAAGGTAAAGGCCGGCATTACTGGCTGGGCCGCGGCCAACGGACTGCGCGGCAATACATCCCTTGAAGAAAGAATAAAGTATGACCTTTATTATATTGAAAACTGGTCGCTGTGGTTTGACTTTAAGATAATAATAAAAACAGCCCTTGAAATGTTCCACCACAAAGGCGCGTATTAGGTTTTGTTTGTGAATTGTTCTTTAAAGTAGAGATGCATTACATTGCGTCTCGGTTTTAAACCTTAGACGCACCATGGTGCGTCTCTACATTAAAAGGCAAAGGAAATAGACATGTTTTTAAAGTAGAGACGCAATATATTGCGTCTTGGTTTAAGAGCTTAGAAGCACCATGGTACGTCTTTACATTAATTAAAAAAGAAAAGCGAGGTATTAAAAATGAACATACTTGTTACAGGCGGGGCGGGATTTATAGGCAGTAATGTGGCGGATGCGTTTAAGAAAGCCGGCCATAAAGTGGTGTCTGTGGACAATATGTTTGCGGGAAATATGAGAAATGTAAGCAAAGGGATTAAGTTTTACAAGATGGACATACGCGACAAAAAACTTGCGGATGTCATGAAAAAAGAAAAGATTGACGCTATCAGCCATCACGCTGCGCAGATAAGCGTGCCGGATTCCGTAAAAAATCCCGCATTTGACGCGGATATCAATGTTATGGGCGTCATCAATATGCTTGAAAGCGCAGTTAAAGCAGGGGTTAAAAAAATTATATTTGTATCCAGCGGCGGTACGGTTTACGGCACACCCGCGAAACTTCCTGTATCTGAAACCCACCCTTACGCGGCTGAAAGCCCTTACGGCATAAGCAAGGTGGCAGGCGAGCTTTACGTGAAGTTTTTTGCGGCACAGCATAAAATGAAATATACAATTGTCAGATACAGTAATGTATACGGGCCGCGCCAGGTACCGCACGGCGAAGCCGGCGTTGTGGCAATATTCATTAAAAAGATGATGTCAGGTAGCGCCCCTGTTATATTTGGCGGCGGAAAATGTATCAGGGACTATGTTTATGTGGGCGATGTAGCGGCTGCTAACGTGGCTGCGCTTAAAAAAGGCGATAATGATGAATTTAATATAGGCACAGGTATACCGACGGATGTTAACGGGCTTTACAGGGCTGTTCAGAAAGTTATGAATTTTAACACGCCTGCAGTGCCGGGCCCCTTTAGGGAAGGCGATATTCTGGCAAATGTGCTGGATATAAAGAAGGCGAAAAAAGTACTGGGCTGGTCCCCCAAGGTTAAGCTTATTGACGGAGTGGCTAATACTTATGAATATTTTAAATCGCTGAAATAAAACACAAATAACGGAGGAAATATGAAAGCGCTGATTCTGATAGGCGGGGAAGGCACAAGGCTAAGGCCTTTGACGCTTAACACCTTAAAATGCATGGTTCCGATAGTGGATAAACACTTTTTTGAACATCAGTTTGGGCTGTTAAAAAAACACGGAATAAACGAGATTATTTTAAGCATCTGCCATATGCCGCAGAAAATAAAAAAAATACTGGGCACAGGGGCAAAATACGGCGTTAAGATAAGGTACGCGGTGGAAGAATCCCCGCTTGGAACGGGCGGCGCCATTAAAAACGCTGAAAAGTACATGGATGATACGACCATAATATTAAACGGCGATATTTTAACCGATATTGACATTACCAAGATGGCGGCTTTTCATAAGAAATCCAATGCCGCTGTCACCATAGCGCTGCATAAAGTTGAAGACCCAAGCGCTTACGGCCTTGTTGAAACCGACAGCAATAATAAAGTGCTGCGCTTTCTGGAAAAGCCAAACGCGGACGAAAGCAGGGGCAACAGCTGGATAAACGCAGGTATATATATTTTCAATAAAAAAGTCCTTGATTACATTCCCGCCGGAGTAAATTATTCGGTGGAGAGGCAGTTCTATCCGCAGGTCCTTAAAATAGGCGAAAATGTAAGCGCGTATAAAGCTGATTTTTACTGGCTTGATATAGGCAGGCTGGACAAATACATGCAGGCTAATTTTGATGTGCTGGAGAAAAAATTCGTTGACCCTGCCATGAAATTTTCTAAAAGCAATAAATGCAGCATCTTTCTTGGTAAAAAAGTAAAGAAAGATAAAAAGGCATTTTTAAGGGGGCCTGTGTATATAGGGGATGGTTCCGTTATCGGCAAAGCATCCATAAATCCGCTCTCTATAATCGGGAAAGGCTGCTCGGTGGGCAATAATGCTGTAATAGAAAACAGTATTATCTGGGAAGATACTTCAATAGAAGAGAGTGTAACCATTAAGAATTCAATAATAGGAAAGCACTGTGTAATATTGTCAAATTCGGAATTAGACGGGGTTGTCATAGGCGATAACACTGTCATAACTCATTACAGCAGAATGGGGCGGAAAAATGGCTGAAATAAAATTCGGGACAGACGGCTGGCGCGCGAAAATAGCCGACGGCTTTACCTTTGAAAATCTTGCGAAAGTGACGGATGCTTTTGCCCTTTATATGTTGAAAGGTAATAATAAGCCGGTTGTGGCTGTCGGATATGACAACAGGTTTATGTCTGAAAGATACGCGCTTTTTGCCGCGTGCAGGCTTTCCGGGTATGGCTTTAAGGTGCGGCTGTTTGATAAGGCAGTACACACACCCCTTGTTTCGTGGGCCGTGCGCAACTTTAAGATGGATGCCGGGGTTATGATTACATCTTCGCATAATCCTTACACATACAACGGATTTAAGATAAAAAACAGGCACGGCGCGGGATTGTCCGGCGAAGAGACCGCCAAAGTTGAAAAACTTATCGGCAAACACCCGAAATTAAAAAAAGGCAGCCTTGAAAAGGTAAATTATGACGCGCATTATATTCAGGCGGTAAAGGGGCTTATAGATATTTTGGCCATAAAAAAAAGCGGGATGAAAATTGTGCTGGACTGCATGTATGGTTCCGGCGCCGGCTATATGGAAGCCGCCCTTGACGGGTATAAAAAGCTGTATGTCATTAACAATAAAAGGGACCCTCTTTTCGGCGGTATAAACCCCGAACCCATAAAACAAAACCTTGGAAAACTGTGCGAAACGGTAAAAAAACTAAAAGCTGATATCGGCATCGCTATTGACGGCGATGGCGACAGGATGGCCCTTGTAAACGAAAAAGGGGAGTTTATAACATCCCACAAGGTGCTTGTCTTCATGCTGCTTCACCATATAAAAAATAAAAAAATGAAGTTTAATTTTGTTAAGACCATTTCCGGCACTTTTCTGGTAAATAAGCTTGCCAAAGAGTATTCAATTAAGCTGACAGAAACGCCGGTCGGCTTTAAGTATATAGGCGAAAAAATGATTGAAGATGAAACCGTAATAGGCGGGGAAGAAAGCGGCGGGGTGGGTTTTGGATATTTTCTTCCGGAACGCGACGGTATATTTGGAAACCTTGTGATTCTTGAATTTCTTGCAAAAGAAGGCAAACGCATCGGTAAAGTCCTGGCTGATCTTGATAAAAAATACGGCGAATACAGGTACGACAGGGTGGATGTGACTTTTGAAGAGAAAAAGAGAAAGCAGATTTATGCCAAAGCCGAAGCGCTGGAAAAAACAGGCAAGATAGCCGGTAAAAAGATAAAATCCGTAAACCGCCTTGACGGGATTAAGTACATTCTGGGGG
Organism: bacterium; assembly: GCA_029565735.1. Taxonomy (GTDB): domain Bacteria; phylum Oederibacteriota; class PGYV01; order PGYV01; family PGYV01; genus PGYV01. The sequence goes on along the minus strand of JAKQNO010000105.1, from coordinate 442 downwards.
ATAATGAATGGATTCTGTTCCGTTTTTCCGGGACAGAGCCGCTTCTGCGCATATACTCCGAAGGCCCCACTGATAAAGCAGTTCAGGATAACCTGAAATTCGGCCTGAAAATAACCAAATAATATAAATTTTTGGTTTAAAATGTTTGGTAGCCGCGGGCTTCAGCCCGGGGCAGTTGTAGTTGGTTTATGAACTGGTAGACGCGGGTCTTTAGCCCGCGAGATTTTGGTATTATTAGTTATGTTTTAAAGTAGAGACGCAATATATTGCATCTCGCTTTTAAGCCTTAGACGCACCATGGTGCGTCTTCTCTGAAAGACTTTGTCAACACTTTTTACGCCTTGATCTCATCTCTGAAAGTAGTTTCTTTTAGTCTTCTCTTCGTCGCAGACATAAAGTCCCGACAATATAATTGTCCAATTAGGCTCCCTAATCTCTACAA
>JAKQNO010000102.1 GCA_029565735.1 bacterium | reverse complement strand
CGGATTCACCAAGGGCTTGATTACAAGACACCGGCAGAGATTTACTTGCCAAAAATCAAAGAAAGGAGGATGGTTGCTTAACTTGGAAACCACCTTAAATTGGTATTAAAAACGGTCTTGACATACGGTACCACCGTAGTATGATAAAGAGTATTTTTACAAGGCAGCTTTAGGTTTTTATCTTATATATAAGACGTTTTCAGGAACGGCCAAAAATCGTTTGACAAGAAAGTTAAAAATATATATAATAACGGAACAATTTTTTGAAGAGCGGGAATAGCTCAGTGGTAGAGCACCTCCTTGCCAAGGAGGGGGTCGCGGGTTCAAATCCCGTTTCCCGCTCCATAAATTCAAAAATTCCTTAAAATACAATTTGAGGAGGGAGATTTATGAAAAGATTTGGAATTATGTTTTTCCTGTTTTCATTATTAGTAATGCTCAATTTAAACACGGTTCTGGTTGCAGCGGATGATTTTGACCTGCCGCCTCCGCCGGATGCTGACGAAGAACTTCTGCCGCCGGGAGATGACTTTGGAGGGGAAGAAATGCCGCCTCCGCCTGGAGATGATTTTGGAGGGGAAGAAATGCCTCCTCCGCCGGGAGACGAAATGGCCGAAGGTGATATGCCGCCTCCGCCGTCTGACGATTTTGGAGGGGATGAAATACCGCCTCCTCCGGGAGATGATTTTGCAGAAGGTGATGTTCCTCCTCCGGATGAATTTGCTGAAGGCGATGTTCCTCCGCCTGCGGAAGAAGAAGCAAGCGAAGATGTACCTCCTCCTCCTGCTGAAGAAGAAGTGGCTGAAGAAGAAGTTGAAGAAGAGGAAGAAGAAGCTCCCGCTCCTGTTAAGGTTGCAAGCAGCAAATCGGGCAAGCTTTCAAATTATAAGGTAAGCAACGGCGACAGCCTCTGGAGAATATCCGGTAAAAGCAAAATTTACGGCGATTCATTTAAATGGCCCCTTATTTATAAAGCCAATAAGGCGCTTATTGAAGATCCGGATTTGATTTACCCAAGGCAGAACTTTGAAATTAACCAGAACTATTCCGATGATGTTATAGATGACGCGGTCGGCAAAGCAAAAGAAACACCGCGTTATGAACCTCACACAGAACCAAGGAAAAAGCTTCCTATAAAGTATTAATCCGGAAGTTGACATAAAAAAGCCTCTATCTTCATGTGAGATAGGGGCTTTTTTACTTTTTACAGCCGCAAATGTAAAAATAAGCGCGGCTGAAAATAACCAAAGGGACGTATAAAAATTGAAGAAAATACTGCTTACAGCCGCTTTTTTATTCGCGGCATCCGCTTTCTGCGCTGCGGACAAAGACGATTACGATTTTGCGTATTCGCTTTTTCTTAATAATAACTTTACAATAGCGGAAAACCTTCTGAAAGACTTCACCATGCAGCGGCCGGAATCTTCCATGGCCGGAAGCGCGTATTTTGTAAGGGCGGAAGCTTTTTATAAAAAGGGCGAATACGCAAAGGCGCTGTCTGCGTATATGAGCGTACCTGAAAAATATCCCCAGGATGTAAACAGGTTCCGCAAGGAACTTTACTACAGGATAGCGGAATGTTATTTTAACCTTAAGGATTACACATCAGCGGCCAAATACGCCCAAATGGTGCTTAAAGATTATCCCGACACATATATAGCCAAAGACGCGTGTTTGCTTGCCGCGGAAAACCTTTTTCTGTCCGGCGATTATGACGGGGCGCTTTCCTATCTTGGCAGGCTTGAAAAATACACCGAATACAAAAATTTTGACTATGCCTACTATCTGGCCGGAAGGGTATATTACGAAAAATCTCTTGCGGCTAACGGCGCGGAAAAAAATGATTTTGCAAAAGAGTCCTTAAAATTTTTTGACAGGGTAAAAAATGAATTTCCAAAAAGCGCGGTCATGCCCAATTCTGAATTCAGGCGCGCGAACGTGCTGTATTCCCTTGGCGAGTATAAAGAAGCAATCAGAATATGCGACGCGCTTCTGGCAAAGGGCGGCGGCGATAAAAAATTTGCGGCAATGCTGGAATATTTCCGCGCGTGGAATTATTTTATGCTGTCGCAATATGACACTGCTTATTCCGCGTTTGATTCAATAATTAAAAAGTACCCGGGCGATATGCTTGCCATCTGGTCGGAATACAAGAAAGGCCTTTGCCACGAGGAAAAAGGCAATTTAAAAGCGGCTATGGCACAGTATGAAAAGGTCATGTCCGATTATCAGGACACAATTCCGGCCGCGTATTCGGAATACGCGCTGGCTTATCTTAACCAGAAACAGGGCGACCTTTACGGGGCTTTAAACCTTTATAGCGGCATTATCGCCAAATACAACATAGATGAACTTGTAAGGGCTTCCCATTTTATGACAGCGGAAATTTATACGAAGCTTAACAGGTTTTCCGAGGCTTCGCAGACATATTCGCTGATAGAAAGCAGGTACCCTGAAGACGCGGACACCGCAAGGTTTATGAAAGCGTGGTGCAATTCCAACAACGGCAACACTGAAGGCGCGGAAGCGGTTTACAACGGAATAATATCGGATGAAAAATCCGGAAGAGATTTAAAGGCGAAAAGCACGGTTAAACTTGGCGACCTTTATTTTGAAAAAAACAACACCGCGCTTGCTTCAAAATATTATGAAACGGCGATAAAGGAATTTAACGATATAGCAGGCATAAAAGCGGAAGCGCGTTACGGCCTTGGCTGGATAAATTATTCCGCCAACAGGTTTGATTCCGCAAGGTCTGAATTTGACGCGGCCGCAAGGGAAGCCGCATCTGCGGGCGATGAGGAACTGAAGGTAAGGGCCCTTTTTATGAGCGCGAATTCGCTTTACGGCGCATATGAATTTGACCGCGCTTATTCAATATATTCCGATGTAATGAAGTCCAAAAACGCCCCTGAGGAAATAAGGCAGGAAGCTCTTTTTTACGCGGCTTTCTGCCGGTACAGGAAGGAAGATTTTGACGCCGCGGCTTCAATGTGGAGGGAGTATCTTGGAAAAACTTCCGACAGGGTAAAAAAGGCGGAGGCATATTACAGGATAGGCTGGGCGTATTTCAGAAAGAATGATTTTGACTCCGCGGTCAAAAATTTTGATGAAATAATAAATAATTACAAAGACACGCACCTTTTGCAGGAAGCCCTGCTTAAAAAAGGCGACAGTTACTACAATAAAGCCGAATATTTATCCGCGATAAACGTTTATAAGGAACTTGTGGAAAAGTTTCCGGAGCATTACAGGGTGCCTGAAGCGCTTTACGGGATTCAGTGGTCATATTACCAGCTTGGGGACACGGAAAAAGCGGTTGAAGTATCAAACCAGTTTCTTACAAAATACAATAACAGCCCGTTCGCGCCGGAGATAATGTACAGGGTGGCGGAGCATTACTACAATTCGGGTAAATATGACACCGCGGCGGAACAGTTTTCCAAATTCATATCCAAGAATCCTTCGCACGAGCTGGCTGACAACGCGTGGTATTTCAGCGGCGTTTCAAACTATAATGCGGGAAAATATCAGCAGTCCATAAATGATTTTAAGGTGATAATGGCAAAATTTCCTTCCTCGTCGTTTGTGGATAAGGCGCTTTTCAGGGCGGCGAATTCATATTATAAGCTTCACGATTACAGAAGCGCGGCGGAAAATTACGCGCTTTTTATCGGTAAGTACCCGCAATCGGAAAACATATGCGAATCGTATTTCAACGCCGCCATGTCCTATAAAAGGATGGAGGATATGGATAACGCCAAGAAAATGTATCTTGGGTTGATTGAGAAAATGCAGGGCTGCAAGCTGTATGAAAGGGCGCAGATGAACCTGGCCTACCTTCATCAGGATTTAAAAGAGTACAGCGAAGCAATAAAGTTATTTGAAAAAATAGCTTCTGAAAAAGGCAAAAAAGCGGCGGAAGCGCTGTTCTGGATAGGCGATATTTATCAGGCGCAGGGTGATGATACAAAAGCGGCAGCCGCGTTTACCAGGGTGTATGATAATTTTCCGGGGGAAGAAACGTGGTTTGTACCGGCCCTTGACGCCGCCGGCAAAATTTATGAAAAACAGGGCGACTTAAAATCCGCAATAGCCGCGTACAAAAAAATTATAAAGTCGGCAAAAGACCCGAAATATACCGATGTGGCAAAAAAGAAAGCCGCGCTGCTGGAAGAACAGTATAAACTTATGAATCCGGCGCCCGCGGTAAAACCCGCAGGGGTGGCAAAATGAAAAAAATGCTGATTCTGTTAATGGCGCTTTTATTGCCTGTATTCCTGGCGGCGGCTGAAGAAACAATTGAAGACCCGGGAGAACAGACCGGGCAGTTCAAGGACGGGCAGTATAAAGCCGGAACCGATGAACCGGGGCCTGCCGTGACAAAAGGGCAGGGTTTTGATTTTAAAGCGCCGGAGATTCTTATAAAAGGAAAGATTGACACGAAGATAACGGTAAAAAGGGAGATGAGGGCCCTTGAAAACCTTCAGGATGTAAAAAATATCCTTTATGAAAAAGAAAAAGTGGGAATCCCGGAATATTATCTCAGGGATGACCTTTTAAGTATTCACGGGCTGCGCGAAACTGAAAGCAATTTTGCCGGAATGATAAAAACTTATGCAGGATCCATGAGCACATTCTTTTTTGACGCGATGGCAGGGCTTAATCTTGAAACCGGTTCCGCGGTGACGGCAAGGCTTTTTCATTTTAACAGGGATAATGAAACTGTAAATGACAGGAAGACGTGGTTAAACAACAACGCCCTGGATTTGTCGTATTCCGCAAAATACGGGGATGTGGACGCTTACTATACGGCAGGCGGCGGATTTAACGCAAGGCTGAATCCTTTTCCGGATAACCTTTTTGGAAGCGGAATGAACCGCGGAAGCGCCTATATTTCAGCGTTGTTTTCAGGAGCCCTTTCGGGGTACCTGTTTGACGCCGGGTTAAAATACAGCCATGAAAATATATCATCAGTAAGCAGCGGCGGAGTGTACCGCGAAAACAGGGGGTCTGTTTATATTGACGCGGAAAAAGATTTTGAAATGGACCGGGGGCGCAGGGTAAGGGCTTTTGCCGCTTTCAAGTCAAGGCTTTCAAATATTTTTTCCGCCGGAGAAAATTATAACAGCGCTTTTAATATGGACCTGGCGGTAAAGGGGGTTTTCAATTTTGACCCGCTGTCAGTTACGCTTGGAATAAGGCTGCAGGATGATTCGCTGGTTATAAACACAATGAGGGTAAGCCCGTATCTTAACGTCAATTATCCGGTGCTTCCTTTCGCGGAACTGTATTTTATATTTGACCCAAAGATGATTCCGCCGGATTATTCAGAAGCGCCGGATTTTACCTTTATAAGCAGGGACTTTCGTATGCCTTCGGAAAATTTAAGTTTAAAAGCCGGCGGCACAATAAACCTTTTTGAAGTGTATACTGACGTATTTTTCGGGATGAAAAGCGTTGATGATTACGGATTCTATGAAGAGTCGGCCCAAAAAGGCGCCTTTATACCGGTTAATTCGGATTTTGATTACACATACGCGGGTATTAACATACAGACCTTAAAAGCGGAAAATTTAAGCATAAACGCCGGGTATACATACAGCCACATAATAAAATCATCAATGAATATAAATGGTTTTGCAAACAATGTTTTTTCGCTTAAAGCGGATTATGAAAAATCCGGATGGGAAGTTTCTGCTGAAATTTCCGGAAGCACGTCTTCGTACGGAAAAAAAGACGGCAAAGTGCCGGCACACTGCGCGGTAAACCTGGGGCTTTCAAAAAAGCTGACGGATAATTTTAAGGTATTCGGCTACGTAAATAATCTGTTGAATAACCCTTATTATGTATTGTATTATTATAAAGAACCGGGTCTGAATCTTGGGCTTGGAGTAAAGGCTGAATTTTAAAGCACATCTTTTCAGGAGGAACAAATGTTCGGAGAAACCACGTTCTGGCAGCTTTTCATGAAAGGCGGGGCTGCTGTATTTTTTCTGCTTGGCGTATCAGTTTTGTCCTGGTGGATAATAATTGACAGGGCAATATGTTTTTCAAGGATAAAAGTAAATACTCAGGATTTCATGGACAGGGTTAAAAAAATGCTGGCTAAAAAAGACAGGCAGGGTGTTCTGACACTTTGCCAGACCACTCCCGGCCCTTTAAGCGCAGTCATCCGCTCCGGCATGGACGCGTCTGAAGGCGGCAGGGAAAAAATGGAAGCGGCCATGCAGAGGACGCTGAACTATGAAGCCGGAAGGATGCAGAAATTCCTTGGGGTGCTTGGAACAATAGGAAGCGTATCCCCCTTTATCGGGCTTTTTGGAACAATACTTGGAATAATAAAGGCGTTTCGGGACCTTGCAATGTCGCAGGGCGGCGGGCCTTCTGTTGTGGCCAACGGCATAGCCGAAGCGCTTGTGGCCACAGCAATGGGTATTTTTGTGGCAATCCCGGCGGTTGTGGCTTACAACCTGTTTGTCCGCGCAATTGACAACCTGGAGACCGAAACAATAAACGCCGCGTCCGAACTTGCGGACCTTCTGGATTAGGGAAAAAACATGCTGAAAAAAAGGGAACGCGAAAAGCTTAATACGGAAATTAACGTCGTGCCGCTGGTGGACATAATGATGGTCCTGCTGATAATATTTATGGTGACAACGCCGTTTATAATGCAGGGAAGCATAAAGATAAACCTTCCTTCCGCGAACGCCGTATCTGACGAACTTCCGGATAAAAATATAATAATCGGAGTGTCAGAGCAGGGCGAGTTTTTTTTAAACGGGAACAGGGCTGCCGATGAAAGCGAACTTACACAACAACTGAAGGTTTTAATACAGGAAACCGGGAATACCAGGGTAATTATTGAAGGCGACAAATACGCAAGGCACGGTTCTATTGTCGCGGCTATGGGAGCCGCAAGGGAAGCCGGGGCTGAAAAGCTTGCGGTTTCAACCATTCCTGAAGACAAGAAAATACAGGAAGTTCAATGAATTTTGACCGCACTGATTTAGTTTCCGCAGGCATATCAATGATGCTGCATGCCATAGTGGTTATTATAATGACCATGATAATGGTTCAGCAGCCCGCAAAAAAAGTGGCGCTTATCACGGATGTAACCCTTATTGACCTTGGAAGGGATGCCGGCATAAAAGGTATGGAAGAAAAAGCAGCGGTTGGGGCGGCGGAAAAACAGGAAAAAACCGCGGAAACAGCAAAGCCGCAGCCTGTGAAAAAACCTCAGCAGCAGGCAAAGCCCGCGCAGAGCCAGCCTGACGTTAAGGAACTTTTAAAAAAAATAGAGCGTGAAAAATCAGCGCTTGATATGGGGATTTCAAGGGATAAATTAAGGACATCCGCGGTTTCCGCGGATAACGCTGAAGGCCGCGAAGAAGAGGCGTATGAAGGCGAAACGGTTGCGGGCGGCGATCCGGAAGTCACAGGCGCGCTGTCGGCAAGAAAATACGCAAAGATAGACTGGCGGTTTCCGGCAAACCTTCCGGAAGAATCCGAACTTGCGGTGGAACTTATTGTAATGCCTTCCGGTGTCATAAGAAGCGTAAAGCTTATAAGGACATCCGGTTATCCTGACCTTGACAGGCAGGCGGTATCTCAGGCAAGAAAACTATCATTTGAACCGCTTCCGGCCGGCTCTGTTCAGGAAGACCAGCTGGGGATTCTGCTGTTCAAGTTTGGAGCGCAAAGATGAACAAATTTGGAGTTGTAAATGTTGACGCGGCTTTAAAGGGCCTTGAAGATAAAAAAGCAATGGATGTAAGGGTGTTTGACGTAAGCGATGTTTCCCCTTTCTGGGACTATTTTATTATAGCCACCGGAACTTCAAAGACCCATGTTTCGGCCCTTTTTAAAAACACCGAAGATGAAGTTCAGAAAGCCGGCGGAATCATTGCCCATAAGGAAAAAGGCGGCGATGCAAACTGGATGCTTATTGATACAGCCGATGTGCTTGTCCACATTTTTGACAATGAAACAAGGCTGTATTATTCGCTGGAAAAATTATGGGGAGAAAAAGAAATTTTCGGCAAAAAAAGCAAAAAGGAAATCAAGTGATGGGCGCCAAGAAAAAGAAGACCGCGGCGGCAAAAATTATAAAAATAGACGACAGGATAATTGCCATTCTTAAGGAATACTGCGCGGAGCATAAAATAGACCCCGGAAAATTCATAGAAGAAGCCGTAATGGAAAAACTTGAAGCGGACGGAATAAGGGAAGAAATGTACCTGTATGACGACTTTGAAGATATACAGGATGACGCGCCGGCGCCGGTTGATACGGTGCAGGCATACACGGACATGGAGCCTGATCCGGGAAAAAAGAAGCACTGACCGGTATAAAAGTGCAGGCCGGCAATAATTGGAGCGAATTTTGAACAGCCTTCTGGAATTTGACAGGCAGTATAAGGGGATTATATGCGGGGTGGATGAAGCGGGACGGGGGCCTTGGGCAGGGCCTGTGGTTGCGGCTGCGGTTATACTGGATCCGGAAAAAGTGTCAATGCTTGGCGAAGTTGACGATTCCAAGAAAATATCCGAAAAAAAAAGGGAAGGGCTTTTTCAGGTTGTCATAAACGCCTGCCTTACATATGCAATAGCTGAAATATCCGCGAAAATAATAGACAGGTCCGACATTTTGTCCTCCACATTAAACGCAATGAAAAGCTGCACGGAAAAACTTTCGCAGAAGCCTGATGTGGTGCTTGTTGACGGCAACAAAGCGCCGGCGCTTGCCGGTTATAATGTAATTACCGTGGTGGACGGGGACGCAAAAAGCCTTTCAATTGCGGCAGCATCCATACTTGCAAAGGTTTACAGGGACAGGATAATGAGAAATTATGACAAACTGTATCCGGGATATGGTTTCGCGTCGCATAAAGGTTACGGCACAAAAGAACACATGGACGCGCTGAACAGGCTTGGGACATGCGGCATACACAGGTTAAGCTATAAACCTGTGGCGGAGATAGCGGCAAAAAAACAGGGTTAAATTAAAAAGGGGGTTGTTGTGGAGGGGATCAACCTTAGGGTTCAGGGGAATTATTACGAAAAGAAAACAGCGGAAAAGATGAAAAATGAAGGATATGAAATACTGGGGATGAATTATTTTGCCAAAGGCGCCGAGCTTGACCTTATCGCGAAAAAAGGCGATATGATTGTTTTTGTGGAAGTGAAAGCGCGCAGGCAGTCAACCGGCATAAGCCCGTTCGGCGCCGTTGACAGGAAAAAACAGAAAAGGATTATTATGGGGGCAAAACAGTATATCCTTGAAAAAAACCTGCATAAAAACTATATCAGGTTTGACGTTGCCGGCGTTTTTCCCGACGGCAAAGGCGGCGAAACAATTCAGATTATTAGGGACGCTTTTCAGGAATAGCCTTGCTTTGGGCGTTTTTTACGGCTATCATTTGTATAAGAACCGCTAAAAAAGGCGGAGGTGAAAGCCATGAATGCCGAAAAAGAAGTAGCGCTGAATGTAAGCGAGCCTAAAAAGTTTGCCGATGCAATCAAAAAAAGCGTGAATGAAGCCGTGGAAAAAGGGTATGAAGTTGACCTGAAATTCGGCGGCCCGGAAGAATTTCCCACCCACGAATACTACAACAATGACATGGAATTCAAAAAAGCGGCGGTTTACGCGGCTGATTACTGGACAAGGATGCACATCACTGTAGCGGGGAAAAGCGACAGGGAAAACATTTATGAAATGAATGAAATCCTTGCCGGGATTAAGGACCAGATTGACACCCACGCGGAACCAAGGTTTCACTGAAAAATTTAAATTATAAGCAATAGGCAGATAAGCAATTAAGCATAAGCGATAACAATAAAATATAGCGTTTTAAGCAGTTAAGCTATAGCGACAGTTAGAAGAATGTTTTTATCTTTCGCTTATGCTTAATTGCCTATAGCTTAAACTGCCATCCTTGTATTTTTTTATCAATTTACAAATCCCGGCCTTCGTGATAATTTATCTTATTAAACTTAATATCCGGAGGAAAAATGCCGCCGTTAGTGTACCTGAAAAAATGCGAAGATTACAGCCTTGCAAGGCTGACAGGCGTTATAGAAGAAGGGTTCAAAGAGCTGGGCGGTATTGAAAACTTCATTAATAAAGGCGACACAGTGCTTATCAAACCCAACTGCCTGTCGTATGCGCCGCCCGAAGCGGCTATTTCCACGCATCCCGAATTTATACGCGCGGTCATAAGGGTGATAAAACCTTTGGCTGGTAAAATAATTGTGGGCGACAGCCCGGGTTACGGCAGTTTTCTGGGGACAGCGGCAAGAAACGGCATGAAAAAGGTGTGCGATGAAGAAGGGGCGGAAATAATAGAGTTTAAGCCCGACACGCGCGCGGATGTGGCCGGCGGGCAGCTTTTATACGGAAATTTCATGATAGATTCAAGGGTAATGAAAGCCGATAAAATAATCAACCTTCCAAAGCTTAAAACCCATATGCTTATGTACATGACAATGTCTGTTAAGAATATGTTCGGCCTGATTTCCGGCTTAAAAAAACTTGAATACCACGCGAAAGCTGAAAAGGACAAGTATCTTTTTGCAAAGATGCTTGTTGATTTGTTCAGGGTAAAACAGCCCGCGATAAACATACTTGACGGCATACGGGCAATGCAGGGAAACGGACCCGGTACTGACGGCGAGCCCTTTGATATGGGGCTGGTTGCGATGTCGAGTGACGGTTTTGCCCTTGATGCGGCCGCGGCGCGGGCCGTGGGCGTTGACCCTTACAGAATTTACACCAATTATGTGTATAAAGAATTCATCAACAACGGCAGGGATATTGAATTCACAGTTAAAGGCGATGCAATAAAGGATGTTTTTCATAAGATAAAGACGCCGCCGGGAGAGCCAAAAGGCTCCGCGTTCAGGCTGCTTATCAATTTTGTAAGGGACCATGGAACCCCAAAGCCTGTTTTTAACGTCAAATTATGTACGGGCTGCAAAATTTGTGTGACACACTGCCCGGTAAATGCGTTAAAATATACAGGCGCGGAAAAAGGGGTGGTATGTGATTATAAAAAATGCATACGGTGCTATTGCTGCCATGAAATGTGCCCGGATAACGCGATAAAGACAAGCAGGCCGTTAATTTCATGCTTTATAGAAAAATTCAGGTTTTAAAACACGGAGGGAAAATTGAAAAAGAAAATAATTTTTATCATATTCATGGTTTTAATGTTTTCAGCCGCGGCTTTCGCGGCTGTTACGGTTGAAGCTTTGGCTGATACGGATAAAAAAACAGCCGTGCTGGGGGACACCATTATTTATACGGTTTCGGTAAACCGCACGGGCGACGCTTCGCAGAGCCCAAGGATTATGCCTCCTGATTTTGAAGGTTTCAGAATGTCGGGAAGCCAGTCATCAAGCAGGATTAATATAGTCAACGGGCAGGCTTCCATAGGGACTTCCATGCAGTTCGCGCTTGTTGCCGTTAAAAGCGGGCAGGTAACTATAAAACCCGCAAAGGTAACGTTTATGAATCCCGATACAAAGGCCTATGAGACAATAGAAACCAAACCTGTTGTAATAACCGTATCAGGCGGAAAAACGCAGCAGCAGCCAGCGGCGGCAACGCCCGTTGTGGTTGTGCCCACGCAGGCAATACCGCAGAGCACAATAAAGGAAATACGGTTAAGCCTTGATTTCAGGCCGGAAAAATACCTGCCTTACCTTATCCTGCTGGCCGTGCTTATAACGGCGGCATTTTTCATAATAAGAAAGTTCAGGAAAAAAAAGGTTACAGAACCCGCGGCATCACAGCCTGTTGATTACAAAAATGTCATGCTGCAGAAGCTTGACAGCGCCGCTGACCTTATCAAGACAGACCCCAAAGAGTTTTATTTTGAAGTTTATGAAGTTATAAGAATGCTGCTTTCAATCAGGCACAGCACCTCGTTTGATGAACTGACAACACAGGAAATAATAAAAAAACTTGAAACAGCCGGAGCCGCGAAAAAGGAGATGCAGTCAATAAAGGAAATACTGCAGAACTGTGACCTTGTGAAATTCGCGGATTACAAGCCGGAAATTGAAGAAGCGGTTGATATGTACGATAAAGTAAAGGCTTTAATCAGCCGGTAAAGCCCGGCAGGGATAAATTTATGTGGTATAATTATAAAAAAGTAAAACAGGGAGGGTCACATGGCAAAAGAGGTTATTTTTACGGATAAGGCGCCAAAACCTGTCGGGCCGTATTCACAGGCAATTAAATGCGGAAACCTGATTTTTTTATCAGGCCAGCTGCCTATTGTCCCTGAAACCGGCCATCTTTCCACAGAGGGTATACACAAAGAAACAAGGCTTATTTTTGATAACATGGAAGCTGTTTTAAAGGCTGCCGGAAGCTCCGTTGAAAAGCTGGTAAAGGTGAATATCTTTATGACGAACCTTGATGATTTTAAATTTGTAAACGAAGTAATGGAAGAAAAGTGCGGCGTTAATCTTCCCGCAAGAAGCACTGTTCAGGTGGCGGCCCTGCCAAAAGGCGCGAATATAGAAATAGAGGCGGTCGCGGAGATATAAAGGCAGAGGGACAGAGGGACGGATGCACGGAGGGATGGAAGAAAAAACGGCAGTTTGTAGGTTTATTTTTTGATCTGGTAGACGCGGGTCTTTAGCCCGCGGTAGTTGAATTAGATTTTTACGGTTTTTCTTCTTACGCTTCTGCTTATCTGCCTAATGCTTAACTGCTTGTCCTTATGATTTTGTTTTTACTTCCGAACATCTGACCCTCTGTGCATCCGTCCCTCGTCAGTATTCTATCCCAACACTTTTCCCATAATGTCATGATGGCCGGCGATGAAATCTGACGCCGGCATTCTTTTTTTTCCCTCTGCCTGAACTTCTTTTATCAGCAGTCCGCCTTTTCCGGAAGCTACAAAAAATCCCGACCCTTTTTCAATGCCATAAACGGTTCCGGGAGCGTGAACTTCCGCGGTATCAACACATTCAGCGCGGAATATTTTAAGTGTTGCCCCGTCAAGCGTGCAATATGCCACGGGCCATGGAAGCAGCCCGCGCACCATATTGAAAATGTCCCTGTTTGACCTGGTAAAATCTATTTTGCCGTCTTCTTTTTTAAGCGTTTTTACAACAGTCGCGGTGCTGTCATCCTGTTTAATCCTTGTATAAACCCCGGATTCAACCATTTTTAAAACACGCGGTACTGAATCGGCCGCAAGTTTAGAAAGTTTAGAATACAAAGTTACAGAATCATCTTCATCTGTTATTTCCATTTTTTCCGCGTGAAGGATATCGCCGCAGTCAAGGCGCTTGTCTATGAACTGATAAGTGACGCCTGTTTCCCTGTCGCCGGCAAGTATGGCGGCGTTAATGGGCGCCGCGCCGCGCCATCTTGGAAGAATTGAAGCGTGAATATTGATGCTGTGGAACTTCGGGTGGTATATGATTTCTTCGGGGATTATCTGGCCGTAAGCCGCGATAAGGTTAAGGTCAGGTTTTAACTTTAAATAAGCATCCATAAATTCCGGAGATTTTACTTTTTCGGGCTGATACACGGGTATTGAAAGTTCCATTGCCGCTTTTTTGACGGGGGTGGGAAGGACTTCCTGTTTTCTGCCTGACGGCCTGTCCGGCTGGGACACGGCACATATTATACTATGGCCGGCAGCGGCGGCGGCTTTTAATGATAAAACCGCGAATTCAGGCGTGCCGAAAAAAACAATGTTCATTTATCTTTTATCCTGTTTTTTGTCTCTGTTTTTAATTCTTTAAGTTCTTTGCCGTGCATTATGCGCCTTGCCGGCGACATACGGTCAATGAAAACTACGCCGTTTAAATGGTCTATTTCATGCTGCAATACTATCGCAAGAAAATCTTCGGCTTCAATCTTTATTTTATTGCCTTCGGGGTCCTGCGCTTCAACCGTTATTTTGGACGGCCTGTCTATTTTTTCAAATATTCCCGGAAAGCTTAAGCAGCCCTCCTCATAAGTTACTTTTTCCTTTGAGACGGATGTAACAACAGGGTTGGCAAGGCGCAGAATAACACGGTTTTCCTCCTTGGCGGTGTCAATGACTATCATCTGTTTAAGGATTCCAACCTGATTTGCCGCAAGCCCCACGCCGTTAAAAGAGTACATGGTCTCCAGCATGTCATCAAATATCTTTTTTAACCCTTCGCCGAATTCCGTTACAGGCTCCGCTTTTTTCTTTAATACCTGTTCTCCATATTTCTTTATTTCGTATGTCATCTGAAACCTTCCTTTAATTTTATGTAATAATTATATACTATAGGAAAAAAAGTTCAATGGTTTATAGGTAATAATACAAAAATGTTTGGTTTAATAAGTCGGCTTGACAATTATACAGTTATCTGTATAATTGTTATATATCTCAAACGGAGGTTTGTTATGACAATGTATGAAATGCAGGCGGAACAGTTTAAGGCTTTATCGCACCCTTTACGGGTTAAAATTATACGCGTGCTGAGCGAAAATAACTGCTGTGTCACAAACCTTGCGAAATTGTGCGGAGAACCCCAGCCGCAGACTTCCAGGCACTTAAACGCGTTAAAAAAAGCCGGCCTGCTAATCTGCGAAAAAAAGGGGACAAAAACGTGTTATAAAGCAAGTTCGCCGCAGGTATTTAAAATGATAGAGGCCGCGGGCGAAATTGCAAAAAAGAGAGTGCTTGATTCTGCAACGGAAATAAAAAATAAAAAGGGGGCGAAATAATATGGACAGGCTTATTGACGGTGAGTCTATAAAAGAGATAAAGGCCAAATTTGACGCGGAGCTTGCGGGCCCGACGGACGTTATTATTTACAGCAATCAGAGAGCAGGGGACGTAAGTGAACAGGAAAAGCAGCTTGTGGATTTTACAAGGAAATTTTTAAAGGAATTGTCTGAAATTGACGCAAAGGTTGAAGTTGAGGAAAAATCCGTGGATTCCGCTGAAGCAAAAGCAAACGGAATTTCCACCTCTCCCAGTATTTCAGTCGGATTAAAAAAGGGATACAGGATTATTTTTAACGGGGCCCCGCTTGGGCATGAAGCCACAAGCCTGATTGAAATTTTGTGCATGGTTTCAGGAGGGCGGACGGGATTATCCGAAGACGATAAAATGCTTCTTAAAAACGCGGATAAAGACGCAAAGATACAGGTTTTTGTAACGCCCACCTGCCCGTATTGCCCCAAATCAGTAATTCTTGCGGCAAAGATAGCTGTTGAAACAAAGGGCAAAATAACGGCGGAATGCGTTGAATCCATGGAAAATCAGCAGCTCTCTGAAAAATTTAACGTCGGTTCCGTGCCGCAGCAGGTGATTAATTCAGATCCTTCTTCAATAACGGTCGGCGCCCTGCCTGACAGAATGATGATAATGCAGGTGTTAAAGTACAGCGCGCCGGAAAAAGCGGCGGCACTTGAGGAAGAATTAAAAAAGATTAAGGAACAAAAAGAAAAGCTTACGGACAATCCAAAGGAAACCGTGTATGTCACTGACGGTAATTTTGACAGGGCGCTTGCCAAATACCCGGCGCTTGTGGTTGACTGCTGGGCGGAATGGTGTATGCCGTGCAGGATGCTTTCCCCTTCAATTGACCAGCTTGCCGCGGAAGAGGCCGGAAAAATTGTCTTTGCAAAGCTGAATGTGGATGAGAACCATGAGACAGCGGAAAAATTCGGCATAAGGTCAATACCCACCGTTATGGTATTTAAAAACGGCGTTAAAACGGGCGATATTGTGGGTGTGCAGCCAAAGCCCATGCTTTTAAGCAGGATACAGGAACTTTTAAAATAAAAATAAAGGGAGAAGAATATGGACACGGGCATCATCATAAACCTTGGAAATTCCGCCGGTGAAAGCGTTCCGAATAAAGCTGATGTTATTATTATAGGCGGCGGTCCGGCAGGGCTGACAGCCGCAATTTATAACTGCAGGGCAGGCCTTAAAGTAATGATGATTGAAAAAATGGCTGTCGGAGGCCAGATATTTTTAACGGCTGAAATTGAGAATTATCCGGGTTATGAAAATATTTCAGGCCCTGAACTGATTCAAAAAATGGAAAAACAGGCTGACAATTTCGGGCTGATAAAGGTCTTTGACGAGGTGCTTAAAATAGAAAGCGCTGAAAAAGGCGTTAAAAAAGTTCATTGCGCTTCCGGCGCGGTATATGAATCAAAGGTAATAATAGCAGCCACAGGAGCCAGATACAGGGATATAGGCGTACCCGGGGAAACCGAATTCAGAGGGCGCGGAGTTTCAAACTGCGCCACATGTGACGGCGCTTTTTACCGTAATCTGGAAGTCGCGGTGGTAGGCGGAGGGGATACAGCCGTGGAAGAGGGCATCTATCTTACAAAATTCGCGTCCAAAGTACATATTATTCACAGGCGCGACAGGTTAAGGGCCGCTAAGATTATCCAGGAGAGGGCTTTTAAAAATCCCAAAATAAGTTTTATTTATGATTCTGTTGTAACCGGTATTTTTGGTTCCAAAGGAGTGGACGGAGTTAAAGTTAAAAACGTAAAGACAGGCGCCGAATCAGACCTTAAAGTATCAGGCGTTTTTGTTTTTATCGGGCTGGTGCCGGGAACGGAATTTTTAAAAGGCACGCTTGAAATGGACGGGCAGGGTTATATAAAAACTGACGCGGATATGAAAACAAGCGTTGAGGGCATTTTCGCGTGCGGGGACTGTGTAAGCAAGAAATTAAGGCAGGCAATTACAGCGGCGGGAGACGGCGCAGCGGCCGCGTATTCGGCGGAACATTATATTGAAAAGCTTGAAGGCACGGAGTATGTTTAAATCATAAATAATAGCGGATTAAGCTATAGGCAGTTAAGCATAAGCGGAAAGATAAATAACGAAGCCGGGCAGCCCGGCTGCCCGGAAATTTGGTTTAGATCCGGCAGACGCGGGTCTTTAGCCCGCGCGTTTTTGTATTTGATGGTTGTTTTTACTTCCGGCCCTTCCCCTAATACTCACGCTCGTAAACTTGCGTAATCCCGTGGATTTCCGCTTCGCAGGCTCGCTCCAACTGACCTTCCGGCCTTTCCTGTCTTTTATCTATGGGATATTGGATATCAGTTTATGGGATAAAGTTAATTTATTTTTTCAGGGATATAAGCTTAACCGCGCCAAGCACAAGGAAAAATATAAATGCCAGGGCAAAAATAATTTTGTAATAGATGTAATTCTCGGGGGTATAATTAAAAATAATTTCGTGGGTGCCGGGAGGCAGGCTTACACCCATATATAAGCCAAAACACTGCTGTATTTTTTCCGACATATTGTCGACATATGCCGTCCAGCCGGGGTAAAAACTGTTGCAGAAAATAAGCCATCCCTGCTGTTCGTTTGAAATATTAACGCGCAGATTGCCGAATTCATATTCGTTTTTTCTGGTCCATGAAACCTGTGATATAAGCATTTTTGGAATACGGATATTCTCTGACATGAAAAAAAGCGGATAAGCGGCTTCGTTTTTATAGATTTTAACCGAATACTTGTCAAATAATTCTTCATACAAATATTTGTCAAGGCTGCTTCCTGAAATAATATATTTAAGGTTAAGCAGGTTTATTATATCCCTGTTGTATCCTTCGGGCGTATTCATCCTGCTTGTGAATCTGGAATAATTTAAAAGTTTTAAATCGTTATGGCCAAAAGCGTCAAACAAACCGTATGACATGCCTGAGCACGAAGGTATTGAAAGGAAAAAATTGCGTTCTGACCTTGTTATGTAATCAAGAAGGTAAACGGATCCTTTTTCCGGAAGCCCGATGTGCCCGAACTTATAGGATGACGTCCGCATCAACTGTGCGGTTTCCGGGGTGTTATTTTTCCCGTAAACAGCATTCTGTTCCGCGGTGGGATTGGTCCGAGCCATGAAAGTGTAAAGTTCGGAAAAGATAAGCGCGATAATAATGGCTTGATAAAAAGCGGGTTTGATATGTTGTTTTTCTTTTAAAAGATATAATACATAATTCAAAACGTACATGAGTATGAAAAAGGAGGTGCCTTTTATCAGCGCTATAAGTGTTTCATTGTCAAGCCCGAAAACAGAAGACAGGTTTTTGTTAAAAAACGCAATAAGCGCGGGAACGGGAAGCATCGCGTACAGAAGCCAAAGAAGCAATGACTTTTCGGGTATTCTGCCATCTGAAGGGCCGGATAAGGATGCCATTGAACAGGCTGCGATGAAAGATGCCGGAAGTATTAAAAGGGAAAGCGCTGTACCCGGAAATTTTGGTTCTGCCAGGAAGGGCAGAAATTTCAGGAAAAAAGAATGCACGGGCGTATTTTTCCCAAGGGCTATCAGCAAAGCAAGGATGAATATAACAAGAGAGAAGTAATAAAGGCTGTTTTTTTTCCTGAATAAAGACGCGATAAACAGAAAGATAAAGGTGGCGGAAAAAAATACATTGATACCTTTTGAATAATCGTTCCATCCCGAAAGTGATGCGTAGCCGGCGTCAGGAGGCGCTGTCAGGCTGAAAAAGTTAAGAAAATCCATGGAATTTACATTAAATGAAACGTAGTCGGAAACTATGGATATAGCGGAATTAAAAAGCAGCTCGGCAAACAGGCCGGACTGCGGCATTGTCAGCCCGAGCGTTATGATAAGCGCCGCCGCGGAAGCTATAAGAAGTTTTATCATCCGTGAAATTCTGAACCCGGCTCCGAAAAATGAAATGTAGAACGCTGAAAAAAGCAGGCAGAAAAAAAGGCTGTTTATAAAAGTCCTGAAGTGCCCGGCAAGGAAAGACAGCGACAAAAGGGCGCAGCCTAAAATAAAAAAAGTCGCTTTTTTTCTGTCAATAAAAAGTTTAAAAGTGTAAAGAATTGCGGGCAAAAAGGCCGCGGAACCAAGGGCGGCCAGATTGTTGACTTTGGATGCAAAGAAGGAGTTAAAAATAAAAATAAGCGAAGCCGCGAAAGCCGGAGCCGGATCGCAGCCCAGGGATTTTGCAAGCACATAAACCGAGAAGCCGGCTAAAATAAAGTGAAGCATCAGGTATATTTTTAAGGCAGCCGGAAAATCAAAAAGCAGGAAAACTATTCCCGGGGGATATAATATTCCTTTTTGAACATCGGCTATAAAAGGCACTCCGGAAAAAACATACGGATTCCAGAAAGGGACGGTTCCTGACTGCAGGGAGTTTTTCGCGAAATCCTTCCACGGATAAAACTGGGTGTAAAGGTCCCCGACAAAGAAAGTATTATTCGTAAAAAGGATGGATGAAAAATAAAGGGTGACAGCGCCGGCAATCATTATAAACGGCAGTAAATTGTCAGGTATAACGGTTTGTTTTCGCATTTATCTTGCCTTTCCGCATATTAAAGGCACTTTCTTTATGAATTCGGGGTTGTTGTTAAGGTGAACCGCTTCCTTTAAATAATCACAGGCCTCGTCTTTTTTTCCAAGCTGGTTTAAAATAAGCGCTTTGTTAAAATAAAGCACATGAATATCCGGAAAGTTTAACAGTTCGGTTTCATAGTCGGTGCGCGGTATGACGCTGTTAAGGGTAAATTCCACCTGATTTAATTCCTTTAAGGCGTCTTCCGGCTTTCCTTTTGCCCTGTAAATAAGGGCAAGGTTGTGCCTTGCTGACGCGTAGTTTGGTTCATATTCCAAAGCTGTTTTAAGCATGGTTTCTGCCGCGTCATAACCGCCGGTTTTATCAATCAGAAAACCTGAATATTCAAATAAAGTGAAAGCCCTGTAAGGATTTGATTTTAAAGCAAGGCGGTAATATTCTTCGGCAAGCTCCGGTTTGTTAAGTTTTGCGCCGGTACGCGCCGCGTGCAGCAGTGAAAGGGTGTGGTATTTGGAATAAACAGAGGCTTTTTCAAAACAGGACAGGGCTGCTTTAAAATTTCCGGTTTTTTCTTCGTATATGCCTTTTTGGTAAAGCGTATCGGCGTTGAAGGGTTCCGTAAGAATTGCCATGTCAAGAAGCGAGATACCCGCTGTCTTCTGCCACTTATGTTTTGCGTAATAAGAAACCGCGGGCCTTATCGCCATGCTGAAGATAACCGCGGTAAGAATCAGGGCCGGAAAATAGTGAACCTTTGTAAATACAAGCGCCTCTTTGGAAAGGGTGCTTATGGAGCCTTTTTCAGGCACCGCGATTGAAGCAAGAGCGGCAGCGGTAAAAAATATACCCGGAAGGTGCAGGTTAAAATCCACCATGGAATGCAGGGCTATCCCGCATAACGCAAAGTACGCGCCGGTTTCCGCCGCCCAGTTCTTTTTGTGCTCCCTGTTCTTGGGAATGTTCCGGAAAATAAAGAATAAAAGCACTAAAAGCGCTACAAATCCCGGAATACCCAGCTCCGCCGCGGCCTGAAGATATTCGTTATGCGCGAAATCCGCCTGCATCTGGTAGCGGGCAGGGGCTTCAATGGGGAAGTTATACGCAGGAAACACGCTGCCAAAACTTCCTATTCCGTATCCCAGCAGGGGACGGTCAATGGCCATACCGGCCGCGGAAGCAAAAATGCCAAGCCTGTTAAAATAGAAAGGGTCCTCTTTGACGGATATTATCTTATTGCCGGACGGTGAAATTCCGGTGAATGAAGCCAGAATAAGCACAACGGCCGTAATGCCAAGCAGTTTTGCCTTAAAAGATTCCCTTGCCGGCGTGTCCTTGACGTTTTCGCGGCTGAAATAGTAATACAGCCAGGTGGCGAAGAAAATGAAAAGCATTGAAAGCATGCCGCCTTTTGAGCGCAGCGCCGCCACGGTAATTAAGATAAACGCAAGCCCCGCGACTTTAAAGGGAAGATTGTTGATTTTTTTCTCCAACAGCAGCCTGCTTAAAAGCAGTGAAAAGGAAATTATCAGGTATCCGGCCAAAAGGTTCTGATTCGGAAAAAAACCGTTCATGACAGCCTGTTTTCCGGAGATGACGGAGTAAATCAACTGGCCCCACGCGGCCGCGCCAAGGCAGATTCCTGTCCATACAAGAATGTTTGACAGTATTATCCTGTAATCTGACCTGCGCAGGAACTGGGAACACAGATAAAATATTGTAACGGCTGAGAGTATTATTTTAAGCGAATTTATCCCTGACTGTATGTCCGGCGTGTACAGAATTGAAAAGAGCGAAAGGATTACAAGCACGCCGGCGGGTATTTCCAGGCCGGTAATTTTAAAATCTTCCTTGCTTATTATCCAGAGCCCAAAACCGCCCGCCACCAGTATTCCCGCCGCGGAATAAGCGTAAGGGTGCTTTAAACCGGTTATTCCGCACAGGACAATGATTGCGATTATGAATGCAAAAATGATATCGCGCCTTAGCCCGGGATTTATGCCCAGCAGATATGACATTTTAAATTTGCGCAGTTCAAGATGGCCTATTTTTATCTGGCTCATAAGCGCCGCGCACATTGCGGTAAAAAGAAGGGTGATTTCAAGGTTATATATGTCAAAATCCGCAAGGTTATGTATAAGTGAAGCCGTGATACCCGTAAGGAAAGCAAGCACGTGGGTTTTGGTTTTGGGCGTGCGTAAAAAATAAAAGTTTTTAATGATTGAGCGGTAAGCCCTGAAAATAATATAAAGAAAAACGGAAAGCCCTATAACGCCTGTTTCTATCGCCATCTGAAGCGGGGCGCTGTGCGCGAACTTCAGATATGAAATATTCTCGGGGCGAAGGTGATTGTAAACCGATTC
This sequence comes from bacterium, assembly GCA_029565735.1. Classification (GTDB taxonomy): domain Bacteria; phylum Oederibacteriota; class PGYV01; order PGYV01; family PGYV01; genus PGYV01. The sequence continues at coordinate 36,456 of JAKQNO010000102.1, read as the reverse complement.
AAACATTCCCGGCCCGTATCCGAAAACAAACCTGTCTTTTATCAGCGACAGCATGTATGTAAAACTTTCAAATTTGCCTGAAAGGCTTGAATTAATGCTGTCAAAGCCCCTTGAATACAGGATAAAAATCAGCGCGGCCGCGCATAAAGCAAGAAAAACACCGGCAAGCGTCCTGTAACCCTTAAGGTGAGGGTCCCTGAAAAAGAAAGATACGGCAAGGGCTGCAAAAAGCGATATCATGGCTCCCGCGGACTGCGTAAGGGCAAGGCAGACAAGCATAAGCAGGGAAATAACTAAAAATACAAAACGGTATTTTCTTTCTGTCCTGACAAAGCCGAATGCCGGCGGTATCAGCAGAATAAGATATCCGGCAAAAGTATTGGGATAGATGAAAAATGAAAATATTCTTCCGCTTTCCAGCCTTGATTTTATTGCTTCAAATCCCGGAGCCGCCGCGGAAAGGTTTTTTAAGTCCTCACCGAAGCTGAAGAAATACTGGTACAAACCGTAAAGGCAGGCCACCCCGGCCACAACAAATAAAAACGCGGTCACGTATTTGAAATACCTTCGGGAATAAACATACATCAGGTAATAAAACAAAAGAAAGGTGCAGAAGGATACCACGGCATTTAAGGATAACGCGTGGTTTTGCGATAACGGGACGGATATCCAAAGCCAGATGAAAAGTATAAAAACGGCGCCGTCTATGGGCGTTTCAAGCGGTTCCTGAGATGTCCTGAAAAATTTGGACGCCATAATGTAGATAAATGAACAAAGCACAATCCCTGTTTTATAAAAAATGGCGGCTTCGGGAAAAAGGTAAGCCGGGAATATTACGGAAAGGACAAGAACGGCTGCAATCAGCGACAGTATTGCGGCATCGGTATAGCGTATTATCCTTTCGTTCATTGTATAAGCTTGGAGGCCGCTTCAAGGGCAAGGTAGTAGCTTTCAGCGCCGAATCCGCTGATCTGGCCCGCTACCACCTGCGCCACAAATGATTTCTGCCTGAAGTCCTCTCTTTTATAAATATTGGAAAGATGAACTTCAATTGCCGGTATGGAAACTGATGCAAGGGCGTCCCTTATGGCCACTGAAGTGTGCGTGTAGGCGGCCGGATTTATTATTATGCACTGCGCCCAGTTTATGGCCTGGTGTATGGCGTCAACAATTTCGCCTTCATGGTTGCTCTGGACTATTTTAAGCTCTATTCCGGTTTCCGCTGCAATTCTGGAAAGATTATCATTTATGTCCGACAGTTTTACATTGCCGTAAACATCAGGCTCTCTCTGTCCCAGAAGGTTAAGGTTAGGCCCGTGTATTACAAGAATTTTTTTCATTTGTGCTCCCTTTTTACCCGCTGCCGTTTTATAAAGCAAAATGCGGGATTTTTTACAGTATATCAAAAGTTTGAGTGAATTCAATATCAAAATTTGATATAATTACACGGTATTTTGAACTTATATTATAGGAAAGGCAGATTATCAAAATGATGTCACAGAATAAAATACCGGTATTTCCCGAAACAGTGCCCCTGTCAATAGAACACAGGGAAATTATTGAACAAGCGCTTGAAAAAAGGCAGCCGGAGGTATCTGAACATAATTTTACTGAAATTTTTATGTGGAAGGACAGCAGGCAATTGAGCCTGTCATTTATGGATAACTGTTTTATAATATCGGGAAAATCAGGGGATGCGTATTTTATGCACCTGCCTTTGGGCAGCGAAGGAGTGCCGTCTGTAATAAAGAAAGTGCTTGGTTACTTCAGGGATAAAAGTATTAAATGCGGGCTTTACGCCCTTGTTCCGGAAGAATTTGAAAAGTTTGGCGTGGATTCGGAAGAATTCATAAAGGAGCCGTTAAGGGACCAGTTTGATTATGTCTATTTAAGGGATGACCTTGCGCGCCTTGAAGGCAGAAAATATGACGGAAAAAGAAACCTGATAAAAAAGTTTAAAGAGGCAAATTCTTTCAGTTTTGAGAAAATTACCGGCGCAAATATAGAAGAGTGCATAATTTTTCAGGAGCACTGGTGCAAGGTAAGAAACTGTCCGGATGATTTGTCGTTAAATGAGGAAAGCACGGGGGTTATGGAAGTGCTTAAAAATTACAGCCGCCTTTCCTGTACCGGCGGAGCGTTAAGGATAGGCGGGGAAATTCAGGGGATTACCGTGGCAAGCAGGCTTAATAAGGATACTGCTTTAGTGCATATTGAAAAGGCCAATGCAAATTATAAAGGCATTTACCAGGTCATAAATAATACTTTTGTAACTGAAATGCTGGATGGTTTTGAATTTGTAAACAGGGAGCAGGACGTGGGTGTTGAAGGTTTAAGAAAGGCAAAATTGTCATACTATCCCCACCATATGGTTGAAAAACATATGGTTTACCTGCGTTAAAAAGTTTTTTATTTGTAACTGAGCCAAAATTCGGATTTTCTTAACGGAGATTGTATATGGATGAAACAGCGGTAAAAGCACAGGGAATAATAAAGACATACAGGTCCGGAATTTTTAAAAAAAGGGAGACAAAAGCCCTTTTAGGCATTGACCTGGAAGTGCGTAAAGGCGAACTTTTCGGCATACTTGGACCAAACGGTGCCGGTAAAACCACCTTTCTTAACATTATCATGGGCATACTTGGACGTGACTCCGGCACGCTTTTAATATTGGGAGAGCAAATAGCGCGTTCATTCCCTGAAAGGTTAAAAATGAGGATGAACATGAGCTCCGGCAATGCCAATTTTCCGTGGTCTCTTACAGTCAGGGAAAACATAATTTTTTACGGAATGCTTTACGGAATGGGCGGGGCAAAGCTTTCAAAAAAAGCCGATGAACTTATGGAATTTGTATCGCTTGAACAGTACAAAGACAGGCGTTTTGACGAACTGTCAACAGGGAATAAACAAAAACTTGCGCTTGCAAAATCGCTTATTAACTCCCCGGAACTTCTGCTGCTGGATGAACCCACAACAGGGATGGATCCTGATATTTCCGCCAAAATAAGGGCGATGATAAAGGATATAAATAAAAACAGAGGCATTACTGTCCTGCTTACGACACATTACATGAAAGAAGCCGAAGAACTGTGCGGAAGGATAGCGTTTATAAAAGGCGGAGCCATACGCGCGCTTGGCACAAAAGAAGAGCTTCAGACAATGGTAAACGCCAGAGATATGGAGGAGGCTTTCATTGAGCTTGCAGCCGAAGAATAGAAAAATACCCGCTGTATTCGGAAGAATATTCGCGCTTGCGTATCGCAATTATGTTTTTTCAATCAGGAACATTTCCGCGGTTATGGAAGTGCTTTTCTGGCCCGTAATAGGCATTGTAAGCATCGGAATGATGGGTTCTTTCCTTAAAGTAAATGAACAGATGCTGGCTTTCCTGCTGACAGGAGCCATAATGTCCGGCGTGCTTCAGGTTGTGCAGCTGGATGTCGCGTTTGGTTTCCTTTATGACGTGTGGTCAAAAAGTTTAAAGCAGACGCTGATGTCGCCGGTGTCATCATTTGAATATGTCATAGGCCCGTGGCTGTTTTCCATGATTAAAGGAACCGCTGCTTTTGTGTTTCTAAGCCTTCTTTCGCTGTGGTGGTTTAAGTTCTATCTTCCGCCGCCGTTTATTTTTATACTTTCTTTTGGCGGCGTCATGCTAAGCGGGCTGATAGTGGGCATGAGCGTGATATTTTTTCTTGTAATATTCGGTTCAAGGATAGACGTGGTGGCATGGATGATTTCGGTGCTTATGATGCTTATATGCGGCATCTACTATCCGGTTACAATGCTGCCTTCAGGGGTGGCGTTTATCGCCAAACTTATACCGCTTACATATTTTCTGGAATATTTCAGGACCGGATACGGATTTCCCTTGAATTTTGCGCACCCGCTTATTAAAGGATACGGGCTATCATTCCTTTATATCGCAGTTCTTTTCTTTCTGATAGAAACCGCGCTTTTACGCGCCAGGAAAACAGGGATGATAGTAAGGCTTTCAGAGTAGCCGCATACAAGTTTCCAGAGTTTCCTTAATATGTTGAAGTTTGAAGTTTGAAAGTGTAAAATGAATTAATGATTACAGCGCCGGAATAAATCCGGAGCTGCATTTTAAACGTTTTTTTGATTTTGGTTTTAAAGGGGAAAAACAGGCATGGAAGAAAACAGGACGCAGCAGCTTGACACAGCCAAAGTTTTCAACCTTAGAGTCTGGGAAGGCATACAATACAAACTTTCCAGCGTGCTTGGCATAGCGGTAAAGGTCATCAGCGAAGACGGTTCTGTTATCACCGACGAAACAAATTTTTCCGATTTTTTCAGATATTTACACGCATCTGAAAAAGGGCGTCAGGTTCTGGAAATTAAGCCTGAAGAACTGAAAGACGCCGAAAAAGAGGTAAAAGTATATGCCGGCCTGAAATATCTTTTTTCTTCCACGTACTTTTACGGAAAAAAATTCAACATAATTGTGGGCGTCACCGGCAAAAGCGAAAAACCACAGCCTTTGCTTTCCGAAATAAGCGAATCCACAGGGCTGAAATATGAAGAACTTTTAAAGGCATATGAAGCCATTGAGGTTGTACCGGATGAAAAAATATCCAAACTTTCCGACCTTATTGTAGACCTTTTTAATATCGTCGTGGAGCTTTCCGTACAGGAACACATAACGCAGAGCGCAAATAAAGCAAAGGAAGAAGAAATAGCAAAGATGGCCGCGCTTATGGAAGCAAGCGTTATTATTAATTCCACAAGGAACCTTGACCAGCTTTTAAGGATAATAATGCAGTCCGCGGAAAAAGTAATGCAGGCAGAGGCATCTTCCGTGTTCCTTATAGACAGCAGCAGCAATGAACTGTATTTTGAAATGGCCACCGGCCCCAAGGAAGAAGAGGTAAAAAAATTAAGGCTGAAAATGGGGGAAGGAATTGCAGGATGGGTCGCGTATACTGGTGAATCGCTTCTTGTTCCGGACGCATCGCAGGATCCGCGTTTTGCAAAGAGAGTGGATGAAAAAACAAGATTCATAACAAAATCGGTAATCTGCGTGCCTTTAAGGGTGCGCAACCAGATAATAGGCGTGGTTCAGGTATTAAACAGGATAGGCGGCGGGACATTCAACAAGTCGGAAATAAAATTCCTTGAAGCCCTTGCTTCGCAGGCCGCCATCGCCATAGAAAACACCAACCTGTACGAACATCTTGAAGAGCGCGCGGAAATGCTGAATAAAGAGTTAAAAGACGCCATGGACAAACTTGGATTTGAAAAGATGCGTATTGAGTCAATGATAAAGTCCATGGATGACGCGGTTGTTGCGGCCGACAGGGAAGGCAAGATAGTTATGTTAAACAGGGTGGCGGAAGATATTTTTGGAATAACGGCGGCAAATTCATATGGCAAACCTCTGGCTGACGTCATTAAAGACAGGTCAATACTGGAAAATTATAAGGTTGTTACCGCGCTAAAATCAACCGCGAAAAACGAAGTGAAGATAAAAAGGGGAAATAAAGAGCACATTTTTGCCGCTGTTTTTGCCCCCATACTTGATGACAGGGGCGAATATGCCGGCGGCGTAGGGGTTTTAAGGGATGTGACTGAAATTAAGGAACTTGACAAGATGAAGTCGGAATTCTTAAATATGGTTTCGCACGAATTAAGGACCCCGCTTACGCCCATCCAGGCATACAGCGAGCTTATGCTTGTAAGGAACGTAAGCGAGGAAAAGGTGAAAAAATACGCGGACATTATAAATAAAGAGACACAGCGGCTTGGTTCGCTTATAGGTGATTTACTTGACCTGTCCAGGATAGAATCCGGAAAAGGTTTAAGCCTTGCAATAGAGGAATTTGATTTTAAGTCGTTTTTATCAAGCGTTTATGAAACATTCAGGAGCGCAAGCGCCAAACATAAAATTATTTTGACAATGCCGGATAAAAGTGAGAAAATAAAGGCTGACAGGAACAAAATGATACAGGTAATGTCCAATCTGCTGTCAAACGCCATAAAATATTCACCGGACGGCGGCAACATCTATATAACAATGACAGAGAACGAAGACAGGGTTTACGTAAGCGTAAAGGATGAAGGGCTTGGGGTCGCAAAGGGAGATTTGGACAAGATCTTTGAGAAATTCTACAGGGTTGAAAACGAAAAAGTAAAGAAAATAGGCGGCACGGGAATAGGCCTGCCGATTGTAAAATACATACTTGAACTGCATAACGGGGATATTGAAGTGATAAGCGAAGAAGGCAAAGGAAGCGAATTTAAGTTTTACATTCCAAAGGTAAAATAAAAAAGTTACAGGCCGTTTCAACGGCTTTTAAGAAAATCAAGGAGGGTTTAAATGTCTGAAAAAAAGAAGATAGTAATTGCCGATGACGAACCGTTTATATTATCCGCTCTTCAGGATACGCTGTCAGATGAATACGCGGTTTTTTCCGCTTCAAACGGAAAAGAAGCTGTTGCGCTTGTGGCCAAAACAATGCCGGATCTTGCGATACTGGACGTTATGATGCCGGAAATGGACGGGCTGGAAGCGTGTAAGGTATTAAAAAAAGACAGCGCCACAAAGGGAGTGCCGGTTATACTTTTAACCGCGAAAGGGCAGATTACGGATATAGAAAAAGGTTTTAAGTCCGGCGCTGACGCGTATGTTGTAAAGCCCTTCTCGCCGGCCAGGCTTATGGAAAAAGTGGAAGAAATATTTGAAAAGGTTCAGATGAGAAAAAAGATTATTGAGGATAAAAAGAAATCTTAATATAAATGAGTTAAAAAGCCGCGGCGTATCTGTGCATATGCCGCGGCTTTTTTGTTTTTATAACAAACCGGCGGCGGAGGGCATATGTTTGAACTGATAAACAAATTAATCAGAAGCACAATGTACGGATTAAGGGGGCTTTGGTACGGCTTCTATACCCGTAAAAATATGATAACAACCCTGATTGTGCTTTTTATCTACATATTTGTTATGTGGTATTTTGATGTTGATGTAATAAGGGCTGTTATAATACTTTTTTCCTGCCTTATGATTATTGTTGCGGAAGTGATAAATACAGCTATAGAAAAAGTAATTGACGTTTTGTATCCGAAATATAACAGGGGCCTTGGCATGGCAAAAGACATATCAGCAGGAGCCGTGGTTGTGGCATCAATCACAGCGGCTGTTGTTTCCGCAATACTCTTATGGGAGCCGTTTACATCAAAGATAGCGGAAGTATTTAATAAAGGTATAATGTAATGGATGAGGCAATGCTTGAAATATATACCGGCCTTGACAGATACGGGCCGGGAGATATTGAATCAACCAAACGAGCGCTTAACCTGTGCAACCTTCCGGAAAATCCCAAAATTCTTGACATCGGCTGCGGAAGCGGCGCTTCAGTTATGTGTCTGGCGCAATTAATAAAATGTCAGATAACCGCGGCGGATAATTATGACAAGTTTTTAAACGAGTTAAGGGTTAAAGTCAGGCAAAAAGGGGTGTCAGGAAGTATATCAGTAATAAACAGTGATATGGCATCGCCTGATTTTCCAAAAGAGAGTTTTGACCTTATCTGGTGCGAAGGCGCAATATATAACATAGGTTTTGAAAACGGTTTAAAGGTATTCAGCCGGTTTCTAAAAAAAGGCGGATACATGGCTGTCACTGAAATTGCATGGATAAAAAACAGGCAGCCCGAAGAATTAAAACAATTCTGGGCAAAAGAGTATCCGGCGATGACAACAATGCTTGATAACGCGGAAACAGTAAAAAGAACCGGGATGGAACTTAAAGGAATGTTTGAACTTGGGAAAAAAGCATGGGAGAATTACTATAATCCTCTTGAAGCAAGGGTAAAGGAATATATAAAAGAAAAAGCCGGCAATGAAAAAGCGCTTAAAGCGGCCGCGCTTGTGCAGGAAGAAATTGACATTTACAGAGCTTACGGCGGTTATTATGATTACGTCTTCTATGTCATGAAAAAATAGGTCCTATATGTCTTATAGGTCATATTTCATTGTGATTTATTTCACTAATTGTGGATAAATTTCTTAAAAATAATCTTGACAATAAAACACTTATTTTATATACTTTAATCACAAGTTAGTGAAATATATCACACAGATTTCATATAGGAGGTAATAAAAATGAGAAAAAAGTACATTATGGCACCAGGCCCGACCGAAGTTCCGGCAGAAGTCCTTGTAGAAGCGGCAAAACCGGTAATTCATCACAGAACCCCTCAGTACCGTAAAATCCTGACAGAAGTGGTTGACGGAATGAAATACGTACTGGGAACCGAGAATAATGTTTTTGTAATAGGCGCAAGCGGAACAGGCGCGATGGAAATGTCAGTTGCCAACACGGTTAATGCCGGTGATAAAGTAATAGTGGCTTCCATCGGCGTATTCGGCGACAGGTGGGAGGCAATAGCAAAAGTATACGGAGCCAATGTAGTCAAGATTGCAGCTGAATGGGGCACTGCCGTAAAGCCCGCGGAACTGAAAAAAGCGCTGGATGAAAATCCGGATGCGGTTGCGGTTTTCACAACCCTTAATGAAACTTCCACCGGTGTTTATAATGACATTGAAGCTTTTGGAAAACTTACTGTAAATCATAAAGCTATCCTTGTTGTGGACGGAATAAGCGGAATAGGCGCGCAGCCGTTTTATATGGATAAATGGAACGTGGACATAATAGCCGTAGGTTCGCAGAAAGGTCTTATGATACCGCCGGGGCTTGCTTATATAGCTGCAAGCAAAAAGGCGTGGGCTGTTATTGAAAACTGCAAATCCCCAAAATTCTATTTTGACATGAAAAAATATGAAAAAGCGGCCACAAAGGAAAAAATGCCTGACACCCCTTTCACATCTGCGGTGTCTTTGGTATGCCAGCAGGCGGCTGCGCTTAAGCTTATAAAGGAAGAGGGAATTGAAAAGGTATGGGAACGCCACGAAAAACTTTCCAAAGCTGTGCGCGAAGGTATTAAAGCCCTGGGCCTTGAACTGTTTGCAAAGGAAAATCCCGCTGTTGTGCTTTGCTCTGTGGTTGTGCCTGAAGGAATAGACGGCAAAGCGCTTATGAAAAAGATACGCGATGAATACGGAATTTCAATGGCCGGCGGCCAGGGAAAGATGGAAGGCAAATTATTAAGAATAGGCACACTTGGATACACTGACAGGTTTGACGCTGTTATGGGCGTGGCCGCGGCTGAGATGGCGCTTAAAGATATGGGCGCAAAGATAGAGGTCGGCAAAGGCGTTAAAAGGACGATGGAAGTTCTTATGGAAGAAAAATACTGATACGGAGGGAAAATATTATGCAGAAAATTTTTATAAGCGATAAATTAAGCGATGACGCCTTAAAACTCCTTGAAAATGAAAAAGGGGTGGAATACACAATGAAGCCCGGACTTTCCGAAGATGACCTTGCGGAAGAACTTAAAAATTACGACGCGTTAATAATAAGAAGCGGGACAACCGTTACGCCAAAAGTCCTTTCAAAGACAACACGGCTGAAAATCATCGGCCGCGCCGGAGTGGGCGTTGACAACGTTGATATTCAGACGGCAAGCCAGAAGGGCATAATAGTAATGAATACCCCTGATGCCAATACCCTTTCAACGTGCGAGCAGACAATAGCTCTTATCATGGCAACCGCAAGAAACACGCCGCAGGCGTATATGTCGCTTAAGGCGAAAAAATGGGACCGCAGCAAGCTTACCGGCATTGAACTTTACGGCAAGACCCTTGGCGTTGTGGGCCTTGGCAGGATAGGCGCGGAAGTGGCAAAAAGAATGGCGTCTTTCGGCATGAAGATAATAGGTTATGACCCGTTTGTCACAAAAGAAAAGGCTGAATCAATGGGAATTGAAGTGATGGAACTGGCCGAACTTTTTAAACAGGCGGATATCATAACCATTCATGTTCCTAAAACAAAGGACACTAAGGATTTAATAGGCAAGGCTCAGATAGACACAATGAAAAAGAACGTTATTCTTATTAACTGCGCGCGCGGCGGAATAATCAACGAACAGGCGCTGTATGAGGCGTTAAAATCAGGAAGGGTGCAGAAAGCCGCCCTTGACGTGTTTGACAAGGAACCGCCGTTTGACAGCCCGCTTCTTGAACTTGACAACATAGTGCTTACCCCGCACCTTGGCGCGTCCACGGTTGAAGCGCAGGAAAAAGTGGGTACAGGGATAATTGAACAGGTGGTTGAAGCGTTAAAAGGCGGGATGGTAAGAAACGCGGTTAATATTCCTGCAATTGACCCTGAACTGTTAAAAGAGATGCAGCCGTATCTTAACCTGAATGAAAAACTTGGAAGTTTTGTGGCGCAGATAGTTGAAGGCAATATAAAATCCATGACCGTTGAATACAGCGGAAGCGTCACCGGATATGACCTTAAGATTATGACAATAGCCGCCATAAAAGGCGTGCTGATGCCCGCGGCAAGCGAAGGCGTCAACTACGTTAATGCCAACATCCTTGCCAAAGGCCGCGGCATTGAAGTTGTGCAGAAGACAACGGATATTAAGAGCGATTTTCCCAATATGATAAGCGTTACAATTGAAACGGACAAGGAAAAAAGAAAAGTGTTCGGCGTACTGTCCATTAATAAAGAAGCCAGGATTGTCAAGGTTGACAATTTTGAAATGGAAATCACGCCGGAAAAGAACATGCTTATCTACAAGAACGTTGACAAGCCGGGCATTATCGGCCGCGTGGGGACCATACTTGGCGAAAAAGGTGTAAACATCGCGTCGTTTGACGTAGGCCGTTGCAGGGAAGACAAAGTGGCAATGGGTATAATCACCGTTGACAGCGACGTCCCCAAAGATGTTGTTGAAAGCATAAAAAACGTGGCGGATATCCTGGAGATAAAGTCAGTAGTTTTATAAGCTGAATAATTAAGTAATATAAAAAAAGCGCGGGCAATTGCCCGCGCTTTTTTTATTTATTTTGTTTGCTGTATTTATGTTTTGTTTTTGATGTTTGATTTTTCTTGTTCTGGTAGCCGCGTCCCTTTAGGGCGCGTTTTTTAGATTTGCGTTATGGTTATGGTAGACGCGGGTCTTCAGCCCGCGGTAGTTGTAGTTGGTTTGGATTTTATTTTGTTCTGGTAGACGCGGGTCTTTAGCCCGCGGTTTTAGCAGTATTTTTTCATTCTTGCCCTGAATTCCCATAAAATTCCGTTTGTTCAAACACCGTTGTTTTGTTAAACTTAACTCACAGATTATGGGAAGACAATTTATTTAGGGGTTGAGGATGTTGGTAAATAAAAGAGGGTTTAGCAGATGAATAAAATTTATGAAATGAGAACTTTTAGAGAGAATGTTTTTGCCAAAGCGGGTATCCGAGGTACGTGGCAATCAAGCAAAAAGTGTTTGTTATGTCAGGAATATCCTGATATTTGCCTTTTACCGCCGTTAATAATTGAATGGGAGCCGGGTTCTGATGTTATTGCCGATTTTACTTATGCGTTTTTAGGTCATTTAATTGTAAAAGAAAGTATTATGTTAGAAATGCAGAAAACCTTTAAAGGTATATTAACCTGGCCGGTAGAGATGATTCAGGATAAAAAGGTTAAAAAACCAAAACATATAGACGGAAGGACAAAGAAAAGAATCTGGCTGCCATACGAAGGTGAAAAGCTTCTGGCAATTGGAGGTTGTGAACATATAGTAAAAGCTGATTTAACAAGAACGACAGTAAAGGTTATAGAAAATTGCAAAAAATGCCATAGATTTTCTTATAGCGGTTTAATGGAATTGTCAGGTATTACTGCTGAGTGGAACGGGAGTGAATTTGTTAATGTGATTACAAAAAGAAAAGAAAATAAAGGTATTTATGTACCCGGATCATCGGTTAAGGGTTATGATTTTTTTGAAGTTGTTTTACGGGATGACATGAAAAGACATTTAATGGGAGAGTTCTTTTGTGTTACGGAGAATGTTAAAAAATGGGCTGAGAAAAATGCTTTTAATAATCTTATATTTCTTGAAATTGGGGAGATAGTAGAAGGAATTTAAGACGAAATGACCTGTTATAACCGCCAATGCGAAAACATTTCCGCTGAAAAAAATAAAAAACAACTGCCGCGGGCTGAAGACCCGCGTCTACCAGATCTAACCTTCCAAGCATCCAAGCATCCAAGCGTCTAAGCATCCGGTACTATTGCCCTCCCTCTAAATTATTCTTGCATGCGGGGATAATTGATATATAATATGAAAGGTTTGTGCGCGTTTTTAAAAGCGCGAATATTATATACAAGGAGTATTGATATGCCGGCAGACGTGATAATAGGTTCGCAGTGGGGAGATGAAGGAAAAGGAAAAATAGTAGACCTTTTTTCCGAAAAATATGACGTTATAGTGCGTTATCAGGGCGGCGCCAACGCCGGACACACGGTTATAATAGGGGATAAAAAATATGTTATGCACCTTCTTCCTTCGGGAATTCTGCACCCGGACAAATTAAATATTATAGGCAACAGCGTTGTGCTTGATTTAAACGCGCTTGTGGATGAGATAAACGGCCTTAAAGCGCAGGGGATAAAAATCACGTCAAAGAACCTTATCATAAGCGATAACGCACATGTTGTACTGCCGTACCACAAGGCGATAGACAAGGCAAGGGAAGGCAAAAAGACAGGCGAGAAGAAAATAGGCACGACAGGCCGCGGAATCGGGCCCGCTTACACGGATAAATACACCAGGACCGGCATAAGGGTAAGGGATTTATTTAAAGCAAAGACCCTTGAAGAAAAAATCACGGAAAACCTTGACGAAAAGAATTTCCTGTTAAAGGAATTTTACGGGGCTGAACCTGTTTCAAAAAAGACGGTTATGGATGAACTTGAAAAGTTAAGCAAAATAATTAAGCCTTTTGTGGGCAGCACTTCCGCGGTAATAAATGAGGCGAATAAGAAAGGCAAAAAAATCCTTTTTGAAGGCGCGCAGGGCGCGCTTCTGGATATTGATTTCGGTACATATCCGTTTGTCACTTCCAGCAATCCCACAATCGGCGGCGTCATGACAGGCGCGGGAGTATCGCATAAAGTTATCAATAAAGTCTGGGGCATCACAAAAGCATACCAGACAAGGGTCGGCAACGGGCCGATGCCGACAGAGATGGATGAAAAGACAGGCGAAGCGACAAGAAAAGAAGGCGGCGAATTCGGCGCCACAACCGGAAGGCCAAGGCGCTGCGGCTGGCTTGACCTTGTGGCTTTAAAATATGTATGCGAATTAAACGGCCTTACGGATATAATTCTGACAAAGATAGATGTTCTTTCAATATTTGACGAAATCAAGGTATGCACGGAATACATGTATAAATCCAAAAAAACAAGGTCTTTTGTGGCTGACGGCGAAGAGCTGTATTCCGCGAAACCCGTTTATAAAACCCTTAAAGGGTGGGGCGCCGACCTGTCAAAGATAAGAAAGTACGCGCAGATGCCTGCGGATGTAAAAAGATATATTAAATTTATTGAAGATTACACCGGCGTAAAAGTATCAATAGTTTCAGTGGGGCCGGAAAGGGAACAGATAATAAAAAGATAAAGAGGGCCTAAAATAATAAGCGGCGGTTTATGTCAGTGATTAAAAACAGTAAAATGTTTTTTTTGGCACTTTTAGCGTCGGCGTTTTGTTTTATCTCTTCCTGCGCCCTTTTTGAAATAACATCCGGGCAGGACACTGCCGCGGAAGAAGCTGTGCTTGATACCAATAACCTGCCCGAAGTCGAAAACAGCGGCTATCAGCCGGTGTCTTCAACAGCCGCGGAAGAAGAAGTTTTTGCGGATGATGATACCGGCATGAATGAAGCGCAGCAGGAGATTGAATCCGCCGATATTGAAGGCGCGTCTGAAGAAGGCCTTGAAAAAATTGATTCACAACCCACTCCGTCCGCGGTTACCGCGCCGAAAGAACTGGAAGAAGAACAGGGCGAACCAATACCATGAAAACAGTGCTTCTGCTTGTTATTTCAAATATTTTTATGACCTTCGCGTGGTACGGACACCTTAAATTCAAGGATCATCCTTTGTTTAAGGTGATACTTATCAGCTGGATAATTGCTTTTGTTGAATACTGCTTTCAGGTGCCGGCAAACAGGATAGGCCACGGCCAGTTTTCGGCCGCGGAGCTTAAAACCATTCAGGAAGTCATAACGCTGATAGTTTTTGGAGTTTTCTCAATTTTTTATCTTAAAGAGCCGATGAGATGGAACCACGCTGCGGGTTTTGCGCTGATAATTCTTGCGGTATTCGTGATATTTAAAGAGTGGTAGAAACCGCAGCCATTTGAAAAAACGTTTTTTTAAGTGTATAATAGAAATGAATTAAAGAAACGGGCGGTGCAAATGGAAATAAACAGGAAAATGATGGCGTTAATGCCGGAATTTATCAGAAAAAATTTCGGCGAAGAAAACTTTCAGTTATGGCTGAAAAAAATTCCCAAAACAGCAGCTGACCTGTATTCTTACGGAAAATTTGAATCAGAATGGTATGATTCCGACGATTACTTTGTAAAACCATCCCTTAAAATGTGCGAGATGTTCTATGACGGCGATATTTCAGGCTGCAGGGAATATTCAAAGTATGACACAAAAAAATGGTTTTCGGGGTTAACAGGGCTGTTTGTCAGGATTATGCCGATATCTTTCCTGGCGGATAAATTTCTTATACCTAATCTTCACTCCCACTACAGGATAGTTGATGTCAAAACAATCAAACACGATAAAGGGCACTGGGTTTATTCCATCCTTGGCCTTGACGGCACGCAGGGCGCCGCGGCTGAACATTTTGCCGGAGTAATAGAAGTGCTTCTTGAGCTGAAAAAAAAGAAGGACATAAAAGTCTGCGTGGAAACCTCAAGAAAAAAGCACAAACTTTATACGATATATGAAGTGATATATAAAGACTGAAAACTTATCCCATAAATAATAGCAGAGGCTTGGATGCGTAGAGGCTTGGATGCTTGGTAAAGGCTTAATTCATAAAGCGTTATCTTAAAAATAAAAGAATCAGTCAGGTTTTGTATTGGTAGGCGCACCCTTCAGGGTGCGGCAGTTGATTTTGTAATTGGTATTTTAATTAAAAGAACACGCACCCTAAAGGGTGCGGCTACCAAACCTATAAACTTTCACAATTTAATTTTAACCAAGCCGCCGGACCGCTTATGTTCTCGGGTTAGTCTTAACCTAGCTGCCGAGCTGCTAAACTTCCGAGCTGCATTATTTGATCTGTCTCTTAATATAATCTATCGTCCCGCCGGCAAGAAGAATATCGCGGTCGCGTTCTGACAGTGAATAAGTTAGCGTTATTTTAATCCCGTTTTCCAATACCGCTTCTATGTCATTTCCGTTTTTAACGGATGATGCAAGGTTTTCAAAGTTTATAACAATGCCTTCTTTGCATTTTGCGTAATCTTCCGGATTTTTAAAAGTAAGGGGCAAAATGCCAAAGTTTATAAGGTTTGCCTTGTGTATGCGGGCAAATGATTTCACGATAACCGCTTTTATGCCAAGGTACATAGGGGCAAGGGCGGCGTGCTCGCGCGAGCTTCCCTGGCCGTAATTTTCCCCGCCGATTATCACACCGGGTTTATTGGCAAGCGCTTTTTCATAAAATTTCGCATCAAGTTTGACAAAGACGTGTTTTGAAATTTCAGGAATATTGCTCCTTAACGGAAGTATCTTGGCTCCGGCCGGCATTATGTCGTCTGTGGTGATGTTATCGCCGAACGCGGCAATTACCTTTGCCTTTAATGACTGCGCAAGAGGGGATGATTCAGGAAGCGGTTTAATGTTTGGCCCCATGACAATTTTTACTGATTTTCTTTTTGCAGGGGACAGCGGCTTTAATAAAAGTGAATTATTTATAGGGAACTTAATAAGCGGTTTAACTGCCGGGTATTTGCCAAGTTTTACGGGGTCTGTAATTTTACCCGTAAGTGCTGCTGCCACTGCTGTTTCCACGCTTGCAAGGTATATTTCCGCGTCATTGGTGCCGGAGCGCCCTTTAAAGTTGCGGTTGAAAGTCCTGACAGAAACCGCGCCGCTTGAAGGCGCCTGTCCCATTCCAATGCACGGCCCGCAGGCAGATTCAATGATACGCGCGCCCGCTTCCAGGAATATGGCAAAAGCGCCGTTTTTAATCATGGCGTCCATGATAGTCTTGGAACCGGGGGCAATTACAAAAGATACATTCTTGTCAACCTTTTTACCTTTTAATATCGCTGCGGCTGTCATCAAATCTTTATAGGAACTGTTGGTGCAGCTGCCAAGAATTACCTGATTAACTTTTTTATCCTTAATTTCTTTTACTTTTTTCACGTTGTCAGGCATGTGCGGCTGCGCAATCATGGGTTCCACTTTGGCAAGGTCTATCTCTATAACTTTTGAATACTGCGCGCCTTTATCCGGCAACAGCTGTTTAAAATCTTTTGCCCTGCCAAACGCGGCAAGGAACGCTTTTGTATTTGCGTCTGAAGGGAAGATGGAAGTGGTGGCGCCAAGCTCCGCGCCCATATTTGTTATAACTGCGCGTTCCGGCACGGAAAGCGATTTTACGCCGTCGCCGAAATATTCAAATACTTTTCCGACGCCGCCTTTTACGGTCAGCATCTGAAGTATAAGCAGGATAACATCTTTTGCCGAAGACCATGGTTTCAGCCGGCCTGAAAGTTTAATTCCTATAACTTCCGGACATTTTAAATTAAAGGGGTAACCTGCAAGCGACGCGGCAACGTCAAGGCCGCCCACTCCTATTGCCAGCATTCCAAGCCCGCCTGCGGTGGGGGTGTGGGAGTCGGAACCTACAAGCGTCCAGCCAGGCCGCCCGAATTTTTCCAGGTGCACCTGGTGGCAAATTCCGTTTCCGGGTTTGGAAAACCAAAGCCCGTATTTTTCAGCCACTGACTGCAAAAACGCGTGGTCATCCGCGTTTTCAAACCCGCTCTGCAGGGTGTTATGGTCAACATAACTGACTGACAGTCTGGTCCTGACTGCGGAAACATTGAAGTTTAAAAATTCAAGGTAAGCCATGGTGCCTGTGGCGTCCTGGGTTAAGGTCTGGTCTATCTTTATTCCTATTTCTTCGCCTGTTTTAAGGGAGCCTGACACCAGGTGTGCTGAAAATATTTTTTCCGTGATTGTGCCTTTCATTATAATATCCTCCTGAAAAGTAAAGTTAAAGTTTAATCAATATAAAGGATTTTACGGCAAAAGTAAATGTAAAATAATAAAAGGCTGAATTTCGATTAATTGACAAAAACACCGTGTCGGATTACAATGAAAATATAATAAAACCGAGGAGAGGCTCATGCAGTACTCATATGAATCACTATTTTTTGTGGCGGCTTTGCTGCTGCTTGTAAGCGTTGTATTAAGTAAAGCTTCGGAAAAATTCGGGCTTCCGACGCTTATAATATTTATGGTGATAGGAATGATAGCGGGTTCCGAAGGGGTGTTTGGAATACACTTTGATGACAACGAAATCGCAAAAGGGATAGGTATTTTGGCTTTGTCAATGATTCTGTTTTACGGCGGAACTGACACTAAATGGGTAATGATAAAACCCGTAATTAAAGAAGGGGTTGTACTTGCGACTCTTGGCGTTGTTGCCACTGCCGGAATTACGGGGTATGCGGTGCATATTCTGCTGAAAATACCGGTCATAGAGGCCCTTCTTCTTGGCGCTATAGTGTCTTCAACCGACGCGGCCGCGGTTTTTTCAATTCTGCGTTCAAAAGGTATTAATCTGAAAGGCAACTTAAAACCGCTTTTAGAGCTTGAATCCGGCAGTAATGACCCTATGGCCGTATTTTTAACCGTCGGAATAATAGGGGTAATAACAGCAAGCGGCACATCGGCATTAAGTTTAATACCCGCTTTCTTTGTTGAAATGTTAATAGGCCTTGCCGCCGGTTTTATTTTGGGAAAGCTTATGGTGAAATTTATAAACAGAATAAATCTTGAATATGACGGTTTGTATCCCGTGCTTACAATGGCGCTTGTCATAATTATTTTTATGGTAACAACACAGCTTAAAGGAAACGGGTACTTAAGCGTATATGTCGCCGGAATCACCCTTGGAAACAGCACGTTTATACACAAGAAAAACATTATACGTTTTCATGACGGCGTGGCGTGGCTCATGCAGATTGTCATATTCCTTATGCTTGGATTGCTTGTGTTTCCGTCAAAAGTCATACCTGTGGCGGGGCAGGGTATAATAGCCGGGCTTGTTTTAATATTTATCGCAAGGCCGGCCGCGGTTTTCGCGTGTCTGTCATTTTCAAAACTTTCATTTAAAGAAAAAGTGATGATTTCATGGGTGGGGTTAAGGGGCGCTGTTCCGGTAATTCTTGCAATATTTCCGCTTACCGCCGGAGTTCCGGGTGCGGAAAAAATATTCAATATTGTATTTTTTATCGTACTGCTGTCCGCGCTTTTTCAGGGCAGTACAATTGCGGTTGTGTCGCGCTGGCTTGGCCTTGAAGAGCCCATCATAAACAGGAAGAAAGCCCCTATTGAAATTGATTCCATGGCGGGTGTCAACGCTGATTTAAATGAAGTCATGATACCTTTTGGTTCTGACGCGGTCGGAAAAAGGCTTTTTGAAATAGGCATACCCAAAGGCGCGCTTGTTACACTGATATCAAGGGATGAGCAGTTTATAATACCTGATGGCGGCACGGTTCTGGAATCGGGAGACGTTATGCTTGTAATGGCGGACAAAGCGGCTGTTAAGACGATAGAACGCAATGTTTTCGTCAAAAAACCGGCAGCAGAGGAAAAAGAAAAAGGCGGAGGCGCTGAATGATGACAAAAGGGCAGGCAGAGGCAAAAATAGGGGAAATTTTTGTAAAATTTGAAAAACTGGATACCGGCATAGGGGCTTCTGAAGTAAAAGCGTATTTCATAAAAGACACGGTTTATGTGCGGCTTAAAGGCGTGCTTACTCATCAGGAAAAAGCACTTTCGGAATCAAAAGACGGAAGGCATGAAATTAAAACATTAAGGGCAAAACAGCTTGATATTTCCCGCGCTGCGCTTGTAAAAGAGGTTGAAGAGGCGTTAAAGGCAAAGGTGATGTCTGTTCACACTGACATAAGCGGAAAAACAGGCGGAAGAATTTTTGTGCTTGAAATGGATAAAGTTGTTGAAGCGGGTTTTTAGCCGGTTTGACTTTATTTTAATGTTATTGTAAAATATGTTTACAGGACGCGAAAGCCGATAAAGTTAACATAAGGAAGACTGGGCAAAGAGTAAGCGGGAAACCGCGGACTAATTGAAAAGTAATCCGGGATTTATAAACCAAAGGTTTATGGATTCCGGATTTTTTATTTTATAAACAAAGGAGAGAAAACATGGAAACCAAAGAGATTTATGTGTATGAAGATGACGTTAACGCAATAAAAAGGCTTACGTCCGGCAATGCCGGAATAAACGGCAGCAACAGAAAATATTTTGACCAGCTGTTAAAGGAAATAAGCAGGGCAAAGGTTATAAAGAACGGGCAGGAACAGCGCAAAGGGCTTGTAAGGATAGGTTCAACAGTGGAAATGATTGATGAAGATACAGGGGAAAAAACCGTTTTTAAGCTGGTGCTTCCCGCAGAGGCGGACGCCGAAGGCGAAAAGGTTTCGGTGCTGGCGCCGATAGGAACAGCGGTCATAGGCTACAGTGAAAACGATATTATAGAATGGAAAGTGCCGCTGGGAATAAGGCGCATAAAGCTGAACAAGGTAGACAACTGATTTTAATCCGTATTTTTTAAGGTTTTCGCAGTGGTAGGCGCGTCCCTTTAGGGCGCGGCAGTTGATTTGGAATTTTACTAAGTTTCTAAGCATCCAAGCGTCTGACATCACAGGGGTTGGGTGTGTTTTTTCAGCGCGAGCTGTCCCCTAACACTTGCGCTCGTAGACTCGCGCAAGCCCGGGGATTTCCGCTTCGCAGGCTCGCTCCAACCGGCGCGGCATTAAAGCGCCCCTGCCGTATATGTATTTTGCCTGCGCGGCACACGCTGAAAAAACACATCCAACCCCTGTAGGTTTTATTTAATTTTCAAATTTCGAATCTTCGATAGCGGTCGTTACTTCCGTCCATCTGTCCCTCCGTGCATCCGTCCCTCAGCTTTTATTCCTCCTGCTTGATTTTGCCGGATGAAGCGGGTAAAATGTGTAAAACACACAGGAGGCTTTATGAAAAAAACAGGAACGGTTATTGTCCTTGCGGTAATGTTTTTACTGTCTGCGTTTAATGCTTATGCGAAAGATGCGGCTGTGGATCCTGTTTCACAGGCGGATGCGATAGTGGCAAAAATTAATTCCGTAACAGATGTTAAAGAAGCCGTAAAACTGCTTGATTCCGCTTATGCCATGTACAAAAAGGCGGCTGAAACTGCGGGTAAAGAAGGCCTGCCCGAAAATGTTTATTATCAGCTGGCACAATACGCCAACTATAAGTACCATCATATGGATATAGGAACCGTGGATGAAAAGAAGAAGGCTTACGCGGATGTCATAACGCTTATAGAAAAAAGCGGTCTTGACCCGGAAAAATCAGAGGTTTACAATTACTGCCTTGCGCTTATGTGGGCAAGAAAAGGCGACATATCCGACCTTTTTGAATCAGCTTCAAACGGCATGGCTGACAAGATAAAAAAGTACAGCGAAAAAGCGATAAAATTTGACGGCCCAAATAAAAGCGCGGCTTTGCTTGTTCTGGGAAGGCTTCACTGGAAAGCCCCGAACATTCCTTTTGTAATTACATGGCCTGACAAAAACAAGGCAAAAGAACTGCTTGCGGAAGCGTTAAAACTTGAAAATTCCATGATAGCAAAGTTTTTTCTTGCAGATGCAATGAATGACACAAATGAAAAAGAGAAGGCGGCAGTATTATTTAAAGAGGTGCTTGCCGCTCCGGTTTCCGCGGAGTTGTACTGGCAGGACTTAAAGACAAAAGGGATGTGTGAAGCAAGGGTGAAGGAACTGGGCATAAAGTAAACCGTTAAATTAAAAAGCCGCGGCGGAAATATTTCTGCCGCGGCTTTTTATGTTTAACATCCGTTTAAGGTGTTGTATAATAAGTATAATATTTAAATATATCACCTCAAGGAGTTTCATATGGCCGCCGGAAAAGTAGTTCACGGAGTTTCAGAATTTACGGAACACGACGTGTACCTTTATAAGGAAGGCAATCATTTCCGCCTTTATGAAAAGATGGGGTCCCATGTCAGAACTGTAAACGGGGAAACCGGAGTCAGTTTTGCCGTATGGGCTCCCAACGCCAAACACGTTTCTGTCATTGGCAATTTTAACGGATGGGATTCCACACAGCACCCCCTTACAATGCGCTGGGACAATTCCGGCATCTGGGAAGGCTTTATTCCGGGCATAGGCAAAGGAGAAATTTATAAATATCACATTGTAAGCCATCATAATGATTACCGCGCGGACAAGGGCGATCCGTTTGGCCTGTCCTGGGAAATAGCGCCCAAGACGGCTTCCGTTATATGGGATACGGATTATGAATGGTCGGATGATGAATGGATGAAGAACCGGCATAAAAATAACGGGTTAAATTCTCCCATGTCAATTTACGAAGTTCACCTTGGAAGCTGGCGCAAGACAGGGGACGGGGCCGAATCGCTTGGTTACAAAGAAACCGCGCATCAGCTGGCCGATTACTGCAAATACATGGGTTTTACCCACGTGGAACTTATGCCTGTCATGGAACACCCGTTCTTCGGGTCATGGGGATATCAGGTGGTTGGTTTTTACGCGCCGACTTCGCGCTACGGCACCCCGCAGGATTTTATGTATTTTGTGGAATATATGCACAAAAACGGCATCGGCGTTATTCTTGACTGGGTGCCTTCGCACTTTCCGTCTGATGAATACGGCCTTATGTATTTTGACGGCACGCACCTGTATGAACACGCGGACCCGCGCCAGGGCTTTCATCCCGACTGGGGCTCCGCCATATTCAATTACGGCAGGCACGAAGTTAAAAACTTTTTAATTTCAAACGCCCTGTTCTGGCTGGACAAATATCATGTGGACGGCCTGCGCGTTGACGCGGTTGCTTCAATGCTTTATCTTGATTATTCGCGCAAGGAAGGGGAATGGATACCCAATAAATTTGGCGGCAGGGAAAACATAGAAGCAATTGATTTCTTAAAGAAATTCAACGAAACCGTTTATAAAGAGTACCCGGACGTGCAGACGATAGCCGAAGAATCAACATCCTGGCCCATGGTAACAAGGCCGCTTTATTCGGGAGGGCTGGGGTTCGGCTTTAAATGGAACATGGGGTGGATGAACGACACGCTTTCATATTTTTCAAAGGACCCTGTTTACAGAAAATGGCACCAGAACAGCCTTACATTTTCAATGATGTACGCGTTTACGGAAAATTTCATGCTGCCGCTGTCACACGATGAAGTGGTGCATATGAAGGGTTCGCTTATAAGAAAAATGCCCGGCGATGACTGGCAGAAATTCGCCAACCTGCGCGCGCTTTTATCATACATGTGGTTCCATCCCGGGAAAAAGATGCTGTTTATGGGCGATGAATTCGGACAGTGGGAAGAATGGAACGTGAACGTAAGTTTAAACTGGAACGCTGCCGGCTATTATAACCACGACGGCGTGAAAAAAATGGTAAAACGGCTTAATGAACTTTATGTAAGCGAGCCGGCGTTAAATAAACACGAACACGACTGGACTGGCTTTCAGTGGCTGGACTGCGGAAATTACGAAGATTCTGTTTTGTCTTTTGTAAGAAAAAATGAACTGTTTATTGACGATTCCATTGTGGTCATATGCAATCTGACCCCTGTTTTAAGGTCAAACTATATTGTAGGCGTCCCTGACGGCGGATTCTGGGAGGAGATTTTTAACTCTGATTCGCATGAATACTGGGGAAGCAATCAGGGCAATATGGGGGGTGTACATTCGCAGGACATGCCGTGGAACGGCATGGGAAAATCCCTTTCTGTCACTTTGCCGCCTTTGGGCGTGGTGGCGTTTAAACGCAGGCCGTAATGTCCGGCAGCGGAAAACCGACACTGATAAGGGCGAAAGGCAAAGAACACACAGGCAGGATTATAGCCCTTATTAATGATATATGGCCGGAACATTACACTCCCATAATCGGCGAAGCGCAGGTTAAGTACATGCTTGAAACCTATCAGTCCGAAGCGCAGATAACCAAAGAAATTCAGGACGGCGTTGAATACTACATTCTTTCGGTCAACGGCTCTGACGCGGGATATCTTGCGCTTGATAATAAAAAAGAGGCGATGTATTTAAGCAAGCTGTATGTCGTGAACAGATTAAGGAATAAGGGTTACGGCAAATTCATGAATGAGTTCGCGGAAAAAAGGGCGGCAGAGCTGGGCCTTACAAGGATATTTTTAAACGTTCACAAAAACAATAAAAATTCCATAAAAGCGTATGAAAAAATGGGATACATGAAAGTCCGTGAAGTAATAAAAGAGATAGGCGGCGGGTTTATTATGGATGATTATATTATGGAGAAATTTATTTAATAATCTCGGCTTTTTTTAAATACAGAAAACGAAATAAGTGTCATAAAATCAGGACAGTATTTACAGAAATTAAGACAAAAGGTAATAATTTAACTTCTGAAAACCCTTTAAAATCAGGCAAAAATTTCGGCATAAATAATGCTTATATCCATGTATACGGCAAATATGGAGGAGTAAACATGGATAATAAGAACACAAAAAAACTGAAATTTCTGGCGGTGTTTTTTACGGCGGCAGTTTTATTCTCCGCGGCATCAAATATTGTTATATCAATGAAAGAAGATAAAATCAGCAATCAGGCGGCGCTGGATAAAAAAATATATTCCGAAGCAATTATGTTAAGAAAAAACATATCCCAACTGGCGTCAATTCAGGCTGCAGGCCCGGTAATGCCGGACGCGGCCAGGGAAAGTTTTGATAAAGTGGAAAAATCGCTTGTTTATTTTGCAGCCGCAATGCCGGAAAATAAAAATGCCATTGATGAAATAATGAAAAGCGCGGCGCGCATAAAAGACGGCGCAATGTCCGGCAGTTTGCCGGAAGGGTCGTGGAGAATATTCGGGCAGGCGGATGAATTTGTGGGCAGTGTAATTAAATCGGTATCAGGCAAAGATTACAGGCTGCCG
The DNA here is from genome assembly GCA_029565735.1 of bacterium. Lineage (GTDB taxonomy): Bacteria > Oederibacteriota > PGYV01 > PGYV01 > PGYV01 > PGYV01. The sequence continues at coordinate 12,291 of JAKQNO010000102.1, read as the reverse complement.
GAGTGGGCGCTTTTTTTAACAGTAGTATGCAGGGTGCTTTGGGCCGCGTTTTTTGCAGCGTTTGCCGGTTTTATGTACTTTGCGGTATCCGGGCTGTATAAAGAAGGGTATTTCGGCAGAATCATAAAAAATCCGGTTGTCTCGGGTTTATTCAGGTTTATAAATGTATTGATGTAATACAGACAGACTGTGAGTGTGTAAGACAAGCGTTGAGCGGGTAAATAAGAAAGCCGCGGCATAAGCAATACATGAGCCCGCGGTTTTTTTATTGTCAGTATGTGTATTTTAATACAGAGGCGCAATGTATTGTGCCTTGTTTTTAAAAACAGGAAACCTTAGACGCATCATGATGCGTCTCCACGATAAAAACAAAACAATATAAAAATCCCTCTGTACTTTTAAATCCTCCCTGTGATATTGTGGATAATATCATTCAGGAGGATTTGCTGTTTATGAAGAAAGTTAAAAGAAGAAAGTTCAATAAGAATTTCAAATGCAAAGCCTGCGGCAAGTGCTGCAAGGTGGAAGGTTACATTCACGTCAGCAATACTGACATCAAAAATATAAGCCGGCACCTTAAAATGACGGAAAAACAGTTCAGGGACAAATACGTGCGGTGGGTGCATAATATAGGAAGAGTGCTGCCCTCGGGCGTTAACAGCTCCTGTATCTTTTTAAAGAACGGCAAATGCGGAATTTATCAGGCAAGGCCGGTCCAGTGCAGTTCTTTCCCGTACTGGGACATGATAACCGGTGATAATGACGAATGGGAATACGCGAAAAGTTACTGTAAAGGGTGCAGGGAGATGGGCGAAATAATAATCAGCTGAAGTGAAACATGGAGTATAAATCGTTTCCTTTAATATCATCTATTACAACCGCGTAAAAATCCTCAACTTCCAGTTTATATATTGCTTCGGGGCCAAGCTCCGGAAAAGCGATAATTTCTGATTTTTCAACCGACCTGGCGTATTCCGCGCCAAGGCCGCCCAGTGCCGAGAAATAAACCGCTTTATTTTTTGCGATGGCGTCTTTAACAACGGTGGAGCGTTCGCCTTTGCCTATCATTCCCTTGATGCCAAGTTCCAGAAGCATAGGCGTAAATTTATCCATCCTTGATGAAGTGGTGGGGCCGCACGAGCCTATGGCATTGCCTTCGCGGGCAGGCGTAGGGCCGCAGTAATATATCACCTGATTCTTAAAATCAAGCGGCAGTTTTTCCTTTTTTGCCAGCATTTCCGCTATTCTGGCGTGCGCCGCGTCGCGCATGGTGTATATGGTGCCGGAGATAAGGACTTCGTCTCCCGCTGTTAAGTCGTCTATTGTCTCCGCGTCAAGCGGCGCGTTAATCTTTTTCAAAACATCCTCCGGTGAAAACTATATTGTTATAGATTTATGCCTTGATGAATGGCACTGGACATTAACCGCAACGGGCAAACTTGCTATATGGCAGGGGAATGTTTCCACCATTACGGATAACGCGGTGGTCATTCCGCCAAAACCAAGCGGCCCTATGTTAAGCTTGTTTAAAAGTTTAAATATCTTTTTTTCCAGCGCCGCGGCTTCCTTGTTTGTGTTTGCAGAGCCTATTTCGCGCAGAAGCGCTTTTTTTGCAAGGTAAGGCGCGCGTTCCAGGTTGCCGCCGATGCCTATTCCTATTATATAAGGCGGGCAGGCGGAAGCGCCGGCCTTTTTAACTGTTTCGGTCACAAAGTTTATTATTCCTTCTTCGCCGTCGGCGGGCGTAAGCATTTTTACCGCTGATTTGTTTTCAGCGCCCGCGCCTTTTGTCATAATTGTAATCTTAAGCGTGTTGCCGGGTTTAATTTCAGTATGCACAACGCAGGGCGTGTTGGTGCCGGTGTTTTTTCTTGTCAAAGGGTCGGCGACTGATTTTCTTAAGAACCCTTTTTTATAGCCGTTTTCCACCCCGCGGTTTACGGCTTTATAGACATCGCCCTCTATTTTTACGTCGTTGCCGACTTCCAGAAAGGCGACCACAATGCCTGTGTCCTGGCAAAGCGGGTATTCGCCTTTTTTGGCGGTCTTGTAATTTTCCACGATTTTATAAAGGACGTTTTTTGCCTTTCTTTCTTTTTCTTCGCCGGCAGCTTCTTTCACCGCGGAGACAATGTCGTAAGGCAGAAAGTAATTGGCGTCAATTACAAGCTGTTCAACCGCCTCTGAAATCTTTTCCGAACGTATAAGCCTCAATTTAACATCCTTTAAAAACGGGATTCTATCTTGTCAATCTGTTCTTTAATTGCAGATGCTGATTTTTTAAGTTTTTCCGTTTCGGCCGCGCTTATTTTTAACTGCGCTATTTTTTCAACGCCGTTTTTGCCAAGCACGGCGGGCAATCCCACATAAATCCCGTTAATGCCGTAATTGCCGTCAGCAGAAACAGAACAGGGAATAACGGTTTTTTTGTCCTGAATAATGGATTCCAGCATCTTAACGACAGACGCCGCGGGCGCGTAATACGCGCTGCCTGTCTTTAACAGCGCCACTATTTCGGCGCCGCCGTTTGCGGCTTTATCCGCAAGCGCGGCCGCGTCTGCAGCCGGCATTATGGCATCAAGCGCTTCGCCGTTTACAAAAGTATGCGATAAAAGCGGAACCATTGTATCGCCGTGGCTTCCAAGTATCATTGACTGCATATTGTCAGCTGCGGCACCGGTTGCGCCCTGTATAAAGTGAAGGAACCTGTATGTGTCAAGCACGCCCGCCATGCCTATAACGCGTTCTTTGGGGAAGCCCGTTACTTTCTGCATGGTGTAAGCCATAACATCAAGCGGGTTGGAAACAACTATTACAATGGGGTTCTTTTTTGATTTTTTAAGTTCGTTTGCAACGCCCTTTATTATGTCAAAGTTGGCAAAAAGAAGGTCGTCGCGCGACATTCCGGGTTTTCTTGCAAGGCCGGCCGTCACAACAACATAGTCGCAGCCCGCTATTTTCGCGTAGTCGCCGCCGCCTTCAACGGCGCAGTCAGAACCAAGCAGAAACTTGCTCTGGTTTAAGTCTATTGCTTTGCCTTTTGCAAGGTCGGCGTAAAGGTCCAGCAGGTAAATATCGCCAAGGTTTCTCATAAGCGATATATGCGCCACTGACGCGCCCACGTTGCCGGCGCCAACAATTCCTATTTTTGGTTTCATAATGATAAATCCTCCGTATTTAAGATAAGTAACAGGTTACAGCTGACAGGTTACAGTTGACAACTGACAGCTAACAGCTAACAAGTTGCAGCTGAAAACTTGTACTTTAACCTGATACTTGTAACTTGTTATTTTTAACTTGTAACTTGTAAGTTGCAACTTGCAACTTGTCACTTGTTATTTGTTACTTGTCAGTTGTTATTAATGTCCCTGTGAAATCAGCTTCATGTTTTCTATTATTTTATTTCCGTATTCAGAGCATTTAAGTTCTGTTGCGCCTTCCATCTGGCGCGCAAGGTCGTATGTGACCGTCTTATTTGAAATGGTGCGTTCAATTCCGTCAATGGTAAGTTTGCCTGCTTCGGGCCAGCCAATGTGTTCAAGCATCATTACTGCCGACAGCATAAGCGAACCGGGGTTTACTTTATCCAGATTCGTATACTTTGGCGCGGTTCCGTGTGTTGCTTCAAATACCGCGTATTTGCCGATATTGGCGCCGGGAGCCATTCCAAGGCCGCCCACCTGAGCGGCTGCCGCGTCTGACAGGTAATCGCCGTTTAAGTTGGGAGTGATGATAATGTCATATTCCGAAGGCCTTAACAGAATCTGCTGGAACATAGCGTCCGCTATCCTGTCTTTTATCAGTATCTTGCCGTCTGTTGAAGCGCCGGCAGAAACATCTGATTCTTTTACAATCACATCTTTGAAGTTTTCCTCTGCTTCGCGGTAGCACCATTTTGCAAAAGCGCCTTCCGTAAATTTCATGATATTGCCTTTGTGCACTATGGTGATTGATTTTTTATTGTTCTTTAACGCGTGCTGTATCGCCATGCGCATCAGGCGCCTTGTGCCGAATTCGCTCATGGGCTTTATGCCTATTCCGCTTTCGGAAAGGATGGTCTTGTTAAAGGTGTTGTTGATAAAAGAAATAACTTTTTTCGCGTCTTCGCTTCCGGCTTCCCATTCAATTCCGGAATACACGTCTTCCGTGTTCTCGCGGTAAATAACAACATTTAATTCCTGCGGCTTTTTAACAGGGGAGTCAACTCCCTGAAAATACCTTACAGGCCTTATGCAGGCAAACAGGTCAAGGCGCTGCCTTAAAGTCACGTTAATGCTGCGTATGCCGCCGCCGATGGGCGTTGTAAGCGGCCCTTTTATCGCAACCGTGTATTCTTTTATTGCGTCTATTGTCTCTTCCGGAAGGTATGAATCAACCGCGTTTTTTGCCTTTTCGCCCGCAAGTATCTCTTTCCATTCTATCTTTCTTGCGCCGTTGTAGGCAATTTCAACAGCCGCGTCCACGACAGATTTTGTGGCGCGCCAGATATCGGGCCCTATTCCGTCCCCTTCAATAAAACATATAATCGGGTTGTCAGGTACGTTAAGTTCGTGTTTGTCGTTAACCGTAATTTTTTCCGCCATGTTTACACTCCCGCGTTTTGTCCGAATTTTTTGTAGATTTCAGGAAGATATTCCTTCACCCATGTTATCATTTCCTCGTCCGCTATTCCTATAATTCTGCCGTCAACGTACTGCTTGTCCACGATATCCTTTATTTTTACGACTCCGGGATTATCCTTTGCAAGTTTTTCCCCGTCAGGTATTTCAAAAAAGGCGTTTATCCAGAACGCAATGCCCGACACGCCTGATTTATCCGTTATTCCGACCATTATCGGCCTGTTTAAAACTTTTTTCGTGTCAAATATGTTGTATATTTCCTCGTTCTTCATAAGCCCGTCGGCGTGAATGCCGGCCTTGGTTACGTTAAAGTTTTTGCCTACAAGGGGCTGCTTGGCCGCTATTTCCACGCCCATTTTCTGGCTCATGTAGCGCGCAATTTCCGTGATTATTGTGGTGTCAAGGGTTTCCTTGCCGTCGCGGCCGCGAAGGGAAATATATTCCATGATTAAGGCTTCAATTGGCGTATTGCCCGTCCTTTCGCCTATTCCAAGCCACGCCGCGTTAACGGAACACGCGCCGTACATCCACGCGTATATGCCGTTTGTAAGGCCGCGGTAAAAATCGTTATGCCCGTGCCATTCAAGCCATTCGGAAGGCACGCCTGCAAAATGGTGCAGGTTGTAAACAATGCCGTTGACATTGCGCGGAAGCGCGGCGCCGGGCATTGCAATGCCGTAGCCCATGGTGTCGCACATCCTTATTTTAACCGGCATCTTATACTGCTGCGCAAGTTTCATAAGTTCGCTTGCAAAGGGCACGACAAAACCGTAAATATCCGCCCTTGTGATGTCTTCAAAATGGCAGCGGGGAATTATGCCGTTATCAAGCGCGGTTTTTACTATCTTTAAGTAATTGTCCATTGCCTGCCTGCGCGTCCATTTAAGTTTAAGGAAAATGTGATAGTCGGAAACGGATGTAAGTATCCCTGTCTCTTTAAGCCCCATTGCCTTTACAAGTTTAAAATCATTTTCAACTGCGCGTATCCAGCCCGTTATTTCCGGGTATTTATAACCGCGCGCAAGGCATTTTTCAATGGCGGCGCGGTCCCTGTCTGTGTATAAAAAGAACTCTGTCTGGCGGATAAGGCCGGTGTTGCCGTCAAGTTTGTGCATAAGGTCAAAAATGTGGACAATGTCGTCAACTTCAAAAGGCGGAAGCGACTGCTGCCCGTCGCGGAAGGTGGTATCTGTTATCCAGATATCTTCCGGCGGGTCCATGGGCATGACCCTGTTGTTAAAGACTATTTTGGGAACATCATCATAAGGAAAGAAGTCCCTGTAAAGCTGGGGTTCTTTGACGTCCTGAAGTTCGTAATGATAGAACTCTTCTTCAAAAAGTTTCCTTGTTTTATTATAACGCAGCACTATAAAACCTCCTGATAAGGCATAAACTGCAAATTAAGTCTTGAAATTATAACCTATTTAATACCCCCCGTCAATGAGTAGAACGTGAGGGACGGATGCACAGAGGGACAGAGGGACGGAAGAACTGCAAAATCTTCAAACTTTCTCCGTATGCTCGTCGCTCCCTCCGACCTTCCGACCTTCTGTCCCTCCGTCCTTCTGTCCTTCTGTCCTTCTGTCCTTCTGTCCTTCTGTCCCTCTGTCCCTCTGTCCCTCTGACCTTCCGACCTTCGGTTTTTTCCCCTTGATTTCCCCCCTGTTATGCTATATATTTTTATGCAGGAAATAAAAACAGCCAAGGAAGTGCATAATGCTTGACAGTTTTATAAAGAAACACCTTAAAAATGTATCGCTGCAAAGGGTGGCGGTGCTTTTTGCTTTTATTGCGTTTGTTGTGCTTACAACTTTCGCGGGCATATTATTAAGCGCCGGCGACAGCGCTGCCAACGCGCCTTTAAAACCCAAAGCATCCGGCAATACGCTGCTTGCGGACAGCAAACAGGACTATTCCGAATTAATGAACGACAGTTACGCGGATGTATGCAGCCGCGATATGGAACTTGCCCTTGTTTACCTTAATAAAAAATCGCTTGCCAAAGGGGCAAAGTTTTCCGTTCATACCGTAAAAAACGGGGAAAACTTCTGGGGCTTAGCCAAGAAAAGAAATTATACAATAGACACAATAGTCGGGTGCAACCCACAGTTTCAGAACTTAACCGCAAGCCTTGGCGAACAGGTAATTATTCCAAGCGTGGGCGGGACGATTCATCAGGTAAAGGCCGGCGAAACATTAAAAGAAATTGCCGAAGCGTATAATGTCACAGAGGACTACATTAAGCAGTATAACAGCATAGGGTTCAGGCTTAAGACAGGCGACATACTTTTTATTCAGGGAAAAAAGCCGGTATTTTTAAATGAAGATATGGCAAAACTTTTTGCCACAAGGCGCCTTTTCAGGTCGCCTCTTGCCGGTGAATACACATCCCTTATAGGAACAAGAAACGACCCGTTAATTCAGGGCGTGACTAAAATGCATAACGGTGTGGACATCCGCGCCAAGATAGGAACCTGGGTGGGCGCCGCGGCCGCCGGCACGGTTACAGAGGCCGGTTTTGGCAACGGGTACGGGTATTACATTCGCATTCAGCATGATAACGGTTATTCTACGTTATACGGCCACTTAAGCAAGATACACGTAAAACAGGGGCAGCGCGTAAAGGCAGGGCAGTTAATTGCCAAGTCCGGCAACACCGGGCGCACCACAGGGCCGCACCTTCATTTTTCAATTTTCAGAAACGGCGCCGTGAAAAACCCGCTGGATTATCTGTGGTAGAAATTACCGCGAAAAGAAGCTGATAATGCGTTTTGCAATAATCTACCCGCCTGTTTACCGCGGCGGAAAAATCCCCCTTTTAGGGCAGAACAGGCAGTTTAAGTTCACCCATTCAAAACAGATTAAAATCTATCCGCTTATACCGGCGCACGCCGCCACAAATTTAAAGCAGGCGGGTTACGAAACTCTTTTTCTTGACGGAATAAACGAAGGCATGACGCAGGAAGGGTTTGACGAACGGCTTGACGCTTTTTCGCCTGACACTGTTCTGCTTGAAACAAAAACGCCCATAATAAAATATCACTGGGAATGGGTGAAAAACTTTAAGAAAAAATATCCCGCGTGCAGGGTTGTCCTGTGCGGCGATCACGTGACGTATTTTCCGGAAGAGACCATGCAGAACTGCCCGGCGGATTATATTTTAACCGGCGGCGATTACGATATTCTGGCGCTTAAACTTGCGCGGCACCTGTCAGGAAAAGAAGAAATGCCCGCGGGCGTTTATTACAGGGAAAACGGGGAAATAAAAAATTCCGGCAGGTTTAAACTGTATGATAACCTTGACGAATTGCCGTATATTGACCGCGATTTGACAAACTGGAAAACTTACGGCGAAGCCTATCTTTTACGGCCGTGCGCGTATATTTTAACCGGGCGCGGCTGCGGCCGCGAAGGCAAAGACACAGGCGGCGTATGCACGTTTTGTATCTGGCAGCACGCGTTCTGGGCAAGAAAAGCGCGGCTGCGCTCCGCCGCCAACGTGGCGGGTGAAGTGGAAATTCTGGTTAAAAAATACGGGGTGTACGAGATATTTGACGACAACGAATCCGGCGCTGTGTGGAACACGGCGTGGATGCAGGAATTTCTTGTTGAAATTGAAAAGCGCGGGATTAAGGGAAAATTTGTAATAAGCTCCAACGCGCGCGCCGAAAATTTAACAGAAGAAAAATGCGCGCTTATGAAAAAGATTGGGTACAGGTTATTAAAAGTGGGCCTTGAATCAGGCGATACAGCCACGCTTCACAGGATAGGCAAGCTTGAAAAAATAGAAGACATAATTGAAAACGTAAAAAGGGCAAAACGGTACGGGTTTAAAGTGATGCTTACAATGATGGTGGGCTACCCGTGGGAAAATGAAGACGCCGTGAAAAAGACATACGCCGCCGCAAAAGAACTTATGCTTTATAAGACACACTTTGGGGATTCAATGCAGGCGTCAATAATTATGCCGTATCCGGGGACCCCTCTTTATAAAGACGCGGAAAACAACGGGTGGCTTACGCAGGACGGCAGAGATTATGATAAGATGGACATGGAGCATAATATTTTAAAGTCAAATTATGACAATGAATACTGGTGCAAAAAGATGTGGAACATTCACAAGCACCCGTTATTTTTAATAAAGAGTTTATTATCAATGCGCAGCCCGCGGGAAATTGCCCTGGCTTTCCGAGGAGTTAAATCGCTTATGGGGCATACAAAGGATTATTAGAATTTGTTTTTTGAGTGCATTGGTAGACGCGGGTCTTTAGCCCGCGGCAGTTGAAGTGGAATTGCAGTGGTAGGCGCACCCTTTAGGGTGCGGCAGTTGCTTTAAAAGACAGCAAATTTAAGCTATAAGCAATTAAGCATAAGCGGTAAGGCTGCGGCCAGGCGTTTGGTTTAGACTTGGTAGACGCGGGTCTTTAGCCCGCGGTAGTTGAAGTGTAATTGTAGTGGTAGCCGCACCCTTCAGGGTGCGTGGTTTTAGGACGCGGTTTTTAACTAAATTATCGGGACGGGGAAAAATGAAAAAACATTTTGTAAATCTTCCGGTTTTGGAAACCAAAAACCTTATACTGCGCCCTGTGCAGGCCGAAGATTATAAAGCGGTTTTTGAATTCGCGTCCGACCCTGATGTGGCCAAATACACTTCGTGGGATGTTCATAAAACAATTGAAGATTCAAAAGTGCTGGTAAGGTTTATTACAAAGCGTTACGCCGGTAACAAGCCTTCCAACTGGGCGGTTATTTTAAAAAGCAGCAATCAGCTTATAGGCACATGCGGGTTTGTCTCCGCCTTTGCCGCGAATAAAAGGGGAGAGATAGCCTTTGCCATAAGAAAAGAACACTGGCGCAAGGGCTATATGACGGAAGCTGTCAATAAAAGCATTGAATTCGGGTTTAATGAGCTGAAGCTTAACAGGATAGAGGCGGTCTGCGACGCGGAAAACGAAGCGTCGTCGCGGCTTCTGGAAAAATGCGGGATGAAATTTGAAGGCATCCTGCGGCAGTATGTTTTTATAAGAGGCCAGTTCAGGGACATGAAAAGCTACGCGATACTGGCGGGGGAGTATTTTAATGGTTAGAAAAAGCAACAAAAATGAATTCAAGGCGTTTTTTTTACGTGCGTTGTTTGCACCGCCTTATTTTATTAAAAAAATAGAAATACGTAAAAATGATATTGTATTAAGTGGGTTATTTAAAACATACTCGCTTAGATCAAATAAGGTTGCTGTAAGAAGTTATAAAGACGCATTTGGCGGTCCTGCATACACATACGTAATTCAATTTGATAAGAAAAGATTTGTATTTGATGCGTTCTATTTTAAAGGCACGTGGACAAATGTTTTATCTAAGAGTGTTAAGATATCACACAATGGGTCATATAACCCAGGCAATAGACTGCTTTTAGGGTTGTCATTTGCTGTAATAGGTCTTTTATTTTTTAAGTTCTCTGAAACCGGTAACCTATATATATTAGGAGCGGCCATAATAGTTTTAATTTTTTTTATCTGCTTTGCAGCAGATCCTTATAAATAGCAGTATGGGAGTATTTTAAAGAGAGAAAATAAATAATTTGTTTTGATATGGGAGCGCTTAATGCAAAAGAAAATATATAAATTCAGTGTTAAAATTATTTTAAATGGTATTTTGATTATGTTAGCGTTAATGGTGTTAGTGAGGGAAAAAATTGATTTAGAAGAAGTAAAATTTATATGTGTAATTATGTCAGCTTTTTTAATATGGGGTTTATTTCTTTCCAGAAGAAGAGTTTTTATCGATCAAGACACGATTGAATTTCATGGTGCATTAGGAAAAAAACAAACTTTTAAATGGAGCCAGATCAAGCATCTGCGTGAAAATATTTCCATGAGGCGTATTGATTTGCTTGATGAAAATAAGAAAAGACTTATGTTTGTTGATTATCAAATGAGGCAGTATGACGAATTGGTTAATGAAATATTCAATAGAGCTAGTTTAATTCCAAAGTTGGTAAAAGTTCCTATACAGTCTGGTATTAAAGAAAGAAAAGCAATGTCTTTTAATCGAAATGGGTTTTCATATGTTGAGATTAATAATAATGGATTGATACTTGAAAACGGATGGCAAAAATTGAATATTGAGTATAAGAATATCAAAGAACTAAAGTATGGCTGTGAAAAATATGATTCTGCGCGTATTTTTATTAGTACTGCTAATACTGATAATAAGTACATGATATACAACAAACACAATTTGCCTTATTTGTATTTTGCCATTAAAGCAGGGATCTTAAACAATATCTGTAAACAATGTGGCTTAATAAACAGTAGCAGCAGTAAATTTTGCGGTGAATGTGGAAGCTCTTTCGCGGAATGACAATAGTATTAAAAGGAAAACGGATGAAAAAAATATTGGTTATAATTGCTGCTTTATTCTTTTTTGGATGTGGTGGGAATACTGATTTAAAAAAACAGGATTTTGTAATATCAGATGATAATGTAGCGGAATCCGAAATGGTGTGGGAGAGGACTGTAAAAATAGAAGGAAACTACACCATCAAGCATTGGCGTGATACGCATGGAAACGGCGATGTTCAATTACAAATCTGGCACAATGACAATCTTGTTTTTGACCATAATAGGGATGTTAAAAATCCAAATACTCAGACATGCAGAGTGCATATTGTTGGCAAAGATATAACCGGCGACGGCATTCCGGATGTTTTGTATGAGTATGCACCAAGGGATTATCAATATACGATTTTTTCACTGGGGAAAGAATTTAAAACTATCGGTCGTTTTTATTTTAAGGAAGGCTTCAAGGATTTGCAGGTTATAGATTTGGATGGAAATGCCAGTAAAGAGATAATAGGAACCGATAAAAGTTATGGGTGCAGATGGGTTGCCTGTGCTCTTGCGCCGGCCCCAAAATTGACATTGGAATTTGTTGACGGTGAATATCATTTATCAGGAAAATTTATGAAGAAAAAACCTCCATCAAAAGAGGAAATGCAGCAAAAAGTAAACGGGTATAATTCAAAACCTGAATTGTCCGAAGCTTTACAATATATCTTTGATTTAATTTATAGTGGAAATAAAGATTCAGCTTTTGAGTTCTATAACCTTACTATAAAAAACTCAAATATATGGAATGAAATAACTGAAAGCATTAATACAAATCAGTATGGGGAAGAGATTGATAAGTATATAAACGGAAAGTTGAATTAAAAACGATTATAACTATACGTTATTAATGCAAGAATATAACGGGAGGAAATGATTATGAAAAAAATACTTATTCTGATTATTAGTTTAATAATTGTTTCTTGTGCTAATGATAACGAGCGTAGTCGAATAAAAGAACCAGCTCAAACTCCAAAGGTTTATAAAATGACTCGGGATTTTGCGGGTATAATTGATGTTGAAGAAATTGTGAAAGTTGGAGAGGGTAAAGAGATAATTTTTATTGATTGGGGTTATGGAAATAATGAAGTATTGGGAATTAAGGGTAATAATTTGATTGTTTTCAATATCGCTGATAGTACGGATGAGCTTACCCCCAAAAACTGGACCACTTGAAACTGGAGTGATTAAGTGTTAAAACTACCAGTATCAGGAGGTTTGGACATGAAGAGAAGCAGGTTCACGGAAGCACAGATTTTTGGGATTTTAAAAGAGGCGGAAGCCGG